>URXW01000003.1 GCA_900551995.1 uncultured Eubacteriales bacterium | reverse complement strand
CGCCGCGGGAGCGGCGGAAATGCAGCTGGTCGCCTGCCAGAAAGTAAAACGCGATAATGAGCACCGCGTACACGGCAAAGCACAGCGCGAACACGCGCTTCAAGTCAAATTGCGGCTTGTCTTTTGCTAAAGTCATAGTGCGATCCCTTACTGTTTAGATTTACCACCCCGTGCTTACCTCCTCCACCTCCAGCTGGCGTTCGTAGGCCTGCTGAACGAGGAGGTCGAAGTTGGCTTCTATGGCCGCCACGGCGGCTTTGTGCAGCTGGCGCAGAGCGCGGACGTTGGCTTTCTCGACGGGTATCCGTGCGTCCTGTCCCAGCTTTTGGATATACACGCTCACCTGTGTACGCATCAGCGGTGAGCCGTTCTTCTGCGTGAAGATCGCGCCGGTCAGACACCCGTTTTGCTTGGCGTACGCCAGCAAATCGGTTTGCAGTCCCTCCGAAAACCGGACGATCTCCCGCCCCTTCACCAGCCGGCCGGCCTCTGCAGCCTCCACCGTCACCAGCGGCAGGTCAGACACGGACAGTCCCGTGGTGGCAAACAGCTTCGCCAGCACATAGCCCCGCCGATCCTCCAACACCTTCGCCGTTTGCAGCATCCGCAGGTACTCCTGCCGCGTCAGCTCCGGGGCTTCGAACTGGGGAGGGCGAAGCTGGCGGTCTACCTGAAACTCCCGGCAATCCATCGCCTCTAACAGCGCGCTCACAGTGGAAACCCTGCAATTCACCGTTCGGATGGCAAACCCCTCGGTCAGCAGCTGCTCACGCCACGCGGATAACGAGTCTTTCGCAAGAACACCGTCCGGTAAAAACGCGAGGAATTGCCGCAGGACGGTCTCACAGAGATGCAAGCTTGACTCCGCACGACCCTCTGCGCGCAGGATGGACACATAGGCCGTGATCACGTCCTCCGTCAGCGTCACGGATGATGCACTGCGATGGAAAAGTGCCGGGTCGATCTTCGCGCTGTTCGCTCTTCTCCGTGCCATAATTGCTCCGTTCGTGACATAATTATTAATTCGACGAGGTACTGACAAAATGCTCAGTATGCCGCCAAAATTCCAACGATAGGGTATCACATTTAAGGACTAAAGTCAAGCAAACGCAACAATTTCACACGATAAGGCAGAGCCGTTCCATTACATTTTGAACCGGCTCTTCCAATTATATTCATTTACGCCTCGCAGCCTTGGCTGCGGGGCGTTGCTACTGCACGCTTTCGGCAAGTCGAAATGGAATAATAATTATGCCCACACGCTGAGCAGACCAAGCCTGTCCAGCTGGCGGGCACTTTCTTTTGCCGTGGACAGCAGGTATATCCGGGTCGTCTCGATGCTGCTGTGTCCCAGCACGTCCGCCAGACGCACCACGTCCCGGCAGGCGGCGTAGAACGTCCGGGCGAACAGCCCCCGCAGGTTGTGGGGGAACACCTTGCTCCGCGCCACCTTCGCCGCCTCGCACAGTTTCTTCATCTCCGCCCAGATGAACTTCCGGGACAGCCCGGTTCCCGTTTTCGTCAGGAATATCTGTCCGCGGACGATGCCGCACTTTTTGGCGTATTTCAGCAGCTTTCGGCACAACTTCGTGGGTAACAGGATGGTTCTGATCTTGCCCTTCAGGGCGATTTCCGCCACGCCGTTTCGCGCCGCCTCCACGGTGATGTATTGCAGCTCGCTGACTCGGATGCCCGTGGCGCAGAGGGTTTCCAATAGAAGCAGCAGCCGCACGTCGCCTCGCACCTGGGCGGCGTCCAGCAGCCGCTGGTATTCGGCGCGGGTCAGCTCCCGTTCCGATTTGCGGAACATCTGCCGCTGGAGCTTGAGGTACCGCACCTTGCAGTCCTCCCGCCCCATGCTCACGAGCAGCTTGTTCACCGCCGCCAGCATGGCGTTGACGCTGACGGAGCGGTAACCCTGCTCCAGCAGCTGCGCCTTCCACGCCGCCGCCAGCTCCTTCGTCACTGCGCGGCCGTCCAGCCACGCGGCAAACCGCCGCGCCGTCCTCATGTAAGATTCGATGGTGGAATCCTCCCGCTCCTCCCGCCGCAGATACCCCGCGAATTTCCCCAGCTCCCGCTCCGTGATCTCCAATTTCTTCCGCATGATGCGCTACGCCTCCCGGTCGTTTTTGAGTATTGTAGCAGGCGGCAAGCGATGTAACAACCAATTCGGGGTCAGCTTGCGCCCCCATCCCCCTCATGTTCCAGCCGACGTCCCCGCCGAATGCGGTATTTCCTGCCCGCAGACGGCGGCAGATAGTCCTACTACTATCCAGACGAACAGCCTGCATGGCGGCATGGCCTTCAGAATTGCAAGTTCACAGGATAGCTTTCCCGTTATGGGTTTGCGTTTACCCTCGGTTTTCCAACAATCTTTCCAACAAACACCCTAAATCCACGCAAATCACCCCGGTATGTAATAAAACGCACTAAAACAAGGAGAACCTCCAATCCCTTGCAGCACAAGGGATTGGAGGTTCTTTCTCGGCATGAATGGGTACGCCATAAAAGCAGCCACGGCTTTTTGGTAAGGATGAGGTCGGCGGTTCGAATCCGCCCAGCAGCTCCACGCTATAAGGAAACACCACCCTGCCGGGTGGTGTTTTTGTTTTCATTAAAGAGGATGCTCTGCCGAAGCAGGGCATCCTCTCAGGCTGTCGAGAAAAGCCGACGGCTTTTCTCGACAGCCTGAGGAACACCACCCTGACGGGTGGTGCTCCTCTTTTATGGTCTGGAGGAAGTTTTGTGCCTCCCACACATGGAAACTTGTCGTTTATCCCGCAGCCGGCATCAGGTAGACCAGCGTGGAGGGCGGGATCTGGAAGGGCAGAAGCTCCCCGTTTACGCCCTCGCCGATATTGAGGATAGGGAAGTCCTCAAAGCCCATGGGCACCTGTATCCAGAAAGCACCGCTGATCTTCACCGCTGCCCCGCCGCTCTTGTAGCGCATACCGCCGACAAGGGTCATATTCAGCTCCAGCAGCTCGTCCTCGTCGCTCTGCAGACCCCATGTGCCCTCGTAGATCTCCTGTGCATCGCCGTTGTCCTTCTCGTACCACCATCTCAGCGCGGCACTGCCGTCGGACTCCAGGGTGAGGGTGCCGAAGCTGTACTGATCGTCCTTGTAGCCCTCCCACACCCACACATTCTCCAGCTGCTCCGCCGTGGGGTACGTCCAGCCGATGTCGCCGTCGTATTCCCCGCCATAGTCGGTGAAGTCATAGCCTATCGGCGCGTCGTTCTCGAAGTCGTAGGGCAGCATGGCCGCGCCGTAGATGGGGTACCACGTTATGGTCCGACCCTTGCTGTCGGTCACGATGACCTCCGTATCGGGATAGGGGCTTTCGCCCATATCGGCGCAGGCATACAGCAGGATCGGGTCGCCCGTCTCGCTGCGGTAGAGCACCTCAAGGTTGTCGTAGTCCTCGTTCTGGGGGTTCCACTGGATGCGGTTCACCGCAAGGGTGGCGTTGGGGTCGCGGGGCACCACGCAGTACAGGCCGCCGCCGTTGCCCACCACCCGCTCACGGGGGATCTGGCGAATGAACGTATACTGGGCGCACAGGTCGGGATCCGTCTCCAAAATCCACTCCGACAGGGGGAGCTCCAGATCGTCGGGGCCGCCCGCCGAGCCGCCGATGAAGGCCGCCGCGAACATATAAGACGGGTCGACCATCGACTCCCGCAGCAGGTCGATGGAGTCGTCGTAGTCCCCCTCGATGTTGACGCCGTCCGGATCCGGCTCTGGCGTATCACCGCCGATGTGCAGCGTTCCGATGCCGGGGAAATCCACCTTGCACGCCGTCAGCGTCAGTGCCATGAGCACCGCCAGCAGCAGGCAGAGGATGCGATTCTTTTTCATCGGTTTCTCCTTTCGTTGCTTAGAACTTACCGCTGGTACTGGAGCCACCGCCGCCGGAATGGTCGCTGCTGCCGCTGTCGCTGTCCTTGGAGATCTTGCGGCTGGTCTTGGTGGTGTGGGTATAGCGGTCATACTGCTCCGTCAGATTCAGCCCCTCCGCAGTCACGTAGGCGTCCGCCTCCGCGCCCTGCCGGACGGACTTCATCTTGGACTTCAGGAACAGGCACACCGCCAGTGCCAGCACCACGCCGATGCCCAGTGCCATAGGCAGCACCTTGGTCAGCGGCTTGCGGACAGGGTGTCCCTGCTCGGCACGGTCGAGATACTCGGCGCAGGCGTTCAGATAATCCTCGAAGCCGCCCTTCCAGTCGTTGTCGGCGAAGTTGTCGAGGAACTCCTCCGTCATCTGGTGGCGTCCGTACTTGTTCACCGCGTACTCGGCGGTGCCGCCGTCACGGACGTACAGGTCGTAGTCGCGGTCGTACATACTCAGCATCAGCATGATGCCCTCGCGGTTTTCGCCGATGCCGAAGTCGTTGTTGTCGTAGATGTTCACCGCCGCGTAGTGGATGTCGCTGTCGTAGTCCTCGTAGTCGTAGATGGTGACGATGTAGACGGCGCAGTTATACCGCCACGAGATCTCGTCCGCCAGCATCTCCAGCTCCAGCCACTCGTCCTCGGTCAGCAGGTTCTCCGTGTCGTAAACGAACAGATCGTCCGCCGTCTGCTCCGCCCAAGCGGGAACCGTCAGCGTCAGTGCCGCCAGCAGGGCCAGCAGCCATGTAAAAATTCTCTTTTTCATCTCGGCTGCCCTCCTTACATCAGCATCAGTATCGCCGCTGCGATAGCTGTCACCGGTGCGGCGATGGCGGCGAAGATCGCCCAGAACTTGCCCATATCCGTGGGCAGGTCGCCCACCAGCTTGCCGGTCTGCCCGTTCATGGCAAAGAGGAAGTCCTTGCCGTTCCACTTGGTGTGCAGCATCCACACCGGCAGCAGCGCGTAATGCACCTTGCCGCGGCGCAGATGGATGTCCCGGCGCAGGGGGATGCAGCTGTCATACGCCGTGGTGGTGCGTCCCAGCGCGCCCTCCAGCGACGAGGCGCACCGCCCGTCGGCGCGCTCCCGGCTCTCCTCCACGGTCACGTCGTACTTATCCGCTAAGAAGCCCGGCAGGTACGCCGTGGAGAACGCCCGGAGATCCTTGTATTCGTAAGGCTCGATGGAGTCCATGTGGTCGTCCGGCATTTTGCTGGACGCATCCACGGGCACCTTCTCGAAGGCGATGGAGCCGCCGCGGCGCACGTCGTAGTGCTCCGTCTCGGTGATCTCGTAGTCGCCGCTCTCATAGACGTGGATGATCAGGCCCTCGTAGTCCACGCTGCCCTCCGCCTGTCCGTCGAACATCCAGAAGGGGACGTACACGCCCTTGATCTCCTCGATATGGTTGCCGTTGGTGAACGCCTTGGGCAGCAGGGGCTTGCCCTTGTAGTGGTTTTTCAGAGCCGCCACCGCGTCCTCCTTGCTGAGCTTGAAGGGGATGACGAAATCCGGCTTCAGCGCGCCGCTGAACTGCCCCGGCACCACGGAGGGGTTGCCGCAATAGGGGCAGGAGGTGGCGGCGGTGGACGCGTCGCAGATCAGCTCCGCGCCGCAGCTGGGGCAGTTGTACGCCTTCATGCCCTCCGCCTCCGCGCCCCAGTCGCTGGTAAGCCCGGAGGTATCCCAGCCCTGCGCCTCCATGTCCGCCAGCTTCTGGCGGTTGACCTCCGCCTTCGCCTCCGCCTTTTCGGTGGCTGCCACGGCGGAGGCTTCCTTCTCCGCGTACATCGCCTCGATCTGCGCCACGTCGTACTGTGCGCCGCAGAAGTCACATTCCAGCTTACCGGACGCCCCTACGAAATGCAGGGGGCCGGTGCAGGCCGGGCACTTATAGTTGGTGATTTGAGATGCCATTGCTCTCTCCTTTCCGGTATGGATCGGTCACGGGGCCGCCCCCGCTTGACCGCGCCTTTGTATCGCCGCTTCGCTTACATTCCCAGGTTGTATGCACCGGCAGCCACCAGCTTGCCGTTGTCCCCGATGAACAGAGCCAGGGCGCACGCATCGTCCTCACCGGTGTACCACGTGTACACGCCGCGCTGGTACTCCTCCTGGTACTGGTACGTGGAGCAGTCCACGCCGATGTGCTCCTTGAGATCCGCATAGGTCAGCTTCGCCTGGGGATCGCCGTCGGTGAAGTAGTTCAAGCCGCCCAGATAGGTGAAGAACGTCTCGTTCAGCACCTCAAGCGTCGCTCTGTCGGAGGAAACGGTCTGCACCTCGGCAGACTTCATGTCGATACCGGGAAGCCCGGTGTCCTTGGTGCCGCCTCCGCCGCAGGCAGTGAGGGAGAGCATCATCATTACGGTCAATACAAGCGCGATCACCTTTTTCATGGTCATCTTCCTTTCTTTTTTCTCCGGTTTATCCGGCTAATGTTGTTTCGCTGTGTCTGCCGGGCGGCAGACGCTGTTTTTTACTTCAAAGCCGCGCCGCAGTTCTGGCAGAACTTCTCGCCGTTGCTTCTCGTGCCGCAGTTGGCGCAGAAGACGGGAGCGGCGGCGGGCTGCTCCGGCTGGATCGGCTGCTGAGGAGCCGCGGCATACGGAGCCTGCTGGGGCTGCTGGGGAACCTGAGAGTAGGGGCTGCTGGGCTGGCGGGGCTGCTGGACTGCCTGTGCGGTCTTGGGCTGCTGGGGCTGCCAGTCACCCTTCTGCACCTGCATGGCACCGTAGATATACAGACCCGGCACCACCAGACTCAGCAGGATGCTCATGGCGTTGATGCTGCCGCCGCCCGCCACGTTCATCACGGAGGAGACCACCGTGATGCCTGCCACCACTGCGCCCCAGACCACGCACTTGTGGGCGTCGCCGCCGGTCTTGCAGGTCTTCAGTCCCTTCAGTCCGGCGATAAACTCCGCCACTGCCGCCGCCAGAGCCAGTGCCAATGCCAGATAGAGCATCAGTGCCGCTGCATGGCCGTCCGCCAAGGACGCCAGCACCGCCACGCCCGCAATACCCAGAAGGCACGTCACGCCCGCCAGCGCGCCGCCAATGATCATCAGAATCGAGGTCACCTTCAAAAATTTCTGTCCCTTGCTCATGTGTTGCTCCTTTCTTTCTCCACAATGTCCTTATTTCGTCTTGTTTTTGTTTATGCCTTCGGCGGCGCATACTCCGCGGAGGCACCCATGAGAAGCTCCCGCAGGAGCCCCTCAAGGGCGTGCTCGTACTCGCCGTTGTATTCCGCCGTAAGCGTTTCGCCTTCTCTCACGCTGGTGATGCTGAGGTAGCTCTCCATTCCGTCGAGGACGGACAGACCCTCCGGCAGCACCTTGGGCGGCTGGTGCCAGTTGTCCCGCAGGCACTGCTCCACCTCCGCCCACTGCTCTGCCGTCAGGGGCGCGTCTGTGCGCTCCACCCTCTCCCCGCTTCCCCCGGTGTCAATGCACCAGCCGGAGATGGTATACGCGCCGTCCGCCTCCTCCAAATCGAAGCAAAACCCGTGGTCGTAGCTTGAGCCGCTCTGCGTCCAGTGGATGCTCTTCAGCGTGTCAGCGTCCTGAAAGACGTTGGCGAACTTGTTCTCCATATCGCCGCCGTCCATTATGCGGTCGGTGACAAAGTGCTTATAAAGACCCGAGATCGTGATACCCACCACAACGCCCGCGATAAGAATGACGATCATCTTCTTCATGGCTCTTTAGGGGCGAGGATGGCCGCAGTTGGCGCAGAACTTGCCCTTGTTGACCGTCCCGCACTCACACGTCCACTCGTCGCTGGCGGGCTTGGGGCCGCCGCAGTTAGAGCAGAATTTGCCGGTGTTCACCGTGCCGCAGGCACACTTCCACTCGCCTGCGGGAGCCGGCTTCGGCGCGCCGCACTCGGCGCAGAACTTGCCGGCGTTGCCGGCGTGGCCGCAGGTGCACGTCCATCCGGCGGGAGCGGCGGGCTGCTGCGCCGGCTGCTGTGCCGCCTGCTGCTGCCCCATGGCAAACAGATTCTGGGCGTTCATGCCGCCGGCCTGACCCGCCATGTTCATGCCCATGAACGCCATGGCGGGACCTGCGCCCTGATTGCCTGCCGCCATCTTCATGGCGTCGCCCTGACTGCCCACCAGATGCGCCGCTGCACGGGTGGGATCCATGAACGCCGCGTTGCGCTGCAGCTCCTTGAGCATCTTCTCGTCTTCCTCGTCCGCCGTCACGCTGGACACGCCGAAGGAGACGATCTCGATACCCCGCAGGTCGCGCCACTTCTTGCTGAGCACCTCGTTCAGCGCGTCCGCCAGCTCCAGTGTATGACCGGGCAGCTGGGAATAGCGGATGCCGTCCTCGCCGATGCGGGCAAAGGCGGGCTGGAGGGCGGTCAGCAGCTCGGTTTTCAGCTGGCTGTCCAGCCGGTCGCGGGTGTAGTCCTCGCTGACGTTGCCGCAGACGTTGGTGTAGAACAGCATGGGGTTGCTGATACGGTAGCTGTACTCGCCGAAGCAGCGGATGCCCACATCGATGTCGATACCGGCGCGCTGATCCACCACCCGGAACGGGACGGGGGACGGTGTGCCGTATTTGTTGCCGATCAGCTCCTTGGTGTTGAAATAATAGATGCGCTGATCCTTGGGTGCTTCGCCGCCGAAGGTGAAGCGGTTGGCCATGTTGTTGAATACGTTTTTGATGCCTTCGCCCAGGTCGCCCACGAACAGGGAGGGCTCGGTGGACTGGTCATAGGTGTACTCGCCGGAGGCGGCGCACATGTCCACGATCTTGCCCTGATCCACGATGAGCATACACTGGCCGTCCGCCACCGCGATGACCGAGCCGTTGGTGATGATGTTCTCGTCACCCTTGGTGTTGCTGGAACGCTTGGAGGTCTTTTTCTGACCCTTCACCGCCAGTACGTTTTCAGGAATGGCCTCGCAGTAGAAGTATTCCTTCCACTGATCCGCCATCACGCCGCCTGCTGCACCCAATGCCGCTTTAATAAGTCCCATGATCTTTCTCCTTTACATCTTTATTGTCGTTATGTTGTTTCGTATACCGCTTCTCCGGGGACTGCTGTCCTTGTTATTCGACGAACCGCCCGTATTCGTCGAGCCACCGCCCGTCCGCACGCTCAAAGTAGACTGCCCACACCACGTAGGAGTCCTCCATGTAGCGGTGCATCTCCAGATAGTTGTTGTCAATGATGGTCACAGTGTACTCTGCGTCCTCCGGGCCGCCCATCAGCTCCGCGTACCACTCCTCGTTGGCGCAGCCGTCGTACATGGCTCCCTTGTGGAACCTCACGTGCAGCCCGTCCAGCTTCTCGTGGTCGCCATATTTGTTGGTATATTCGTACCATGCGGCCATACTCCATGTGCCGCGCCCGTCCTCGGTCACGCCGTCAGCCTCCTGGAATTCCAGCGTCACGGTCATTCCTACTTCTTCCATCTTGTACCGGTCGCCCTCGACCTCGCCCTCGACGGCGATCCACTCGCCACTCAGGTACTTCCGGTACTTTTCCATGGTGTAGTCCGTCCCGCCATCGTAGAAGTCTTCATCGCCGCCCACCGGGTCAAGCCCGTCCACCGGGTCGGTGTCGCCGCCATTCGGGGGCGGTACGTCCGTAACGGTGGTATTGCCGCCGGTGTTCTCCTGCTTGCCGTAGGGGACGAACTTCACCTGACACGCCGTCAAACACACCGCCAGTGCCAGAAGCAGCATCAACGGGGCATACCGCCGTCTCATGGTCACGCCCACGGATCCAACGCCGTAGGCGTCCGGATCCCGCTGAGGGGGCTGGAATACTCCCACAGGAACCACTCGCCGGTGGAGGGCTTCTGCCGCAGCTTGATGGGACGGGGCGCGTCCGCGCCGGGTGTGGAGACGAACACCCGCAGATAGCCCTCCTCAATGTCCTGCGGCCTTGTGTCGGGCAGGACGTCCAGCACGTAGGGCGTCGTGGGCTTGTAGCTGTTCTGGGGCGTCGCGCCTGCGAAGTACGCCAGAGGCAGATACTCCTTGCCCCGCAGCCGATCCCGCAGGAACTGCCCGTCATAGGGGGTCATGGGGCGGGGCCCCCGCAGGAGGTTCATCGCCTCCACGCCCTCGGTGGGGTTCTTTGTGTACAGGTGCAGCGCACACAGGAAGCCCGCCACCACCTCCTCCGGTGTTTTCAGGGACAGGTTCCGAAATTCTGCCAGCGAAGCGGGCAGTGCGTTCAACGTTACTTGCATACCTCTGCCTTCCTTTCTCTAAATTTCTGTATCGTCCATCAGCCGTCAGACTCTCACGCTGCTGGAGAAGGTGGCGGCCGTGTAGTACTCGTCGCCATCCTGGACATTGAAGTACAGCACATAGTAGTCACCCTCGCCGTTGAACCAGCCGTAAGCGTGCTTCTCGCTGTTCCAGCTTCTCTCGTCCATGCAGGTGTGGGGGATGCCGTCCTCGCCGCCCAGCATTTCCTTGATGTCGTCATACGTCAGCTTCGAGGTCTCGGCGGAGCCCATATCCCACAGAGCCGAGCGCACCTTCTGCATGGTAGGCAGATCCGCTCTGCCGGTGGCGTCGGGGTTGGACTTGCCGTACTCGCCCTGTCCGTTGGCGGTGGTGCGCTCAAAGGGATAGTTCTCCGGCAGACCGCCGTTGTCGCCGCCGCTGGGGAGGGAAACGGCTGCATCGCCGCTGCCGTCATCGGGGATCAGGCTGGTGTCGATCTGATAGGTATTGGCGATCTCCATAAAGGTCTTGCCGCGATAGTACTCCACTGCACTCTCGGGCATGGGGATGTAATCCTCGTCCGTCCAATTCTCGTCGTCCAGATGGCGCAGGTTCGCCAGCAGGCTGATGGTGCCGTCCACCATGTCGGAATCCACCTCGCAGCTGACATACAGGGCACCGGTCTCGTCCACGGAGAGGATACCCTCCTGCATCTCGCCGCCCATGAACTCGCCGCGCAGCTCCAGACCCGTATCATCATCGGGCACCACGCGGGCATAGGTGTTGGCGAAGTTGAACTCGTTCTCGCCCTCCAGATACATCGCCAGCCAGACCTCGCAGCCGCCGTTGCCGTCAAAGACGAGGCGCGCCAGGATCTCGTGGGCGGTGTCGTTCAGCTCCTCAAAGTCGCCGGTGGCGTCCGTAAGACCCGCCATGCCGTGCCAGTCACCGCCGTACACCGCGGCGAAGTCGTCCAGCGTCAGCTCCGTCGCGCCGGAGACAGTGCTGCTGCCGCTGTCCTTGCGGAACGTCAGCTGCAAATCAAAGCCGAAGTAGTCGTTCAGCGTGATAAGACCGTCCTTCAGCGTGCCGTTGCAGGTGGTGCCGTAGTTGGTCAGCGTCAGGTTGCCGTCCTTGTCCAGCTCCCAATCGATCTCCATCAGGTCGCCGTCCAGTGAGAAAGTGCCCTTGCCGCCCGCCTTCAGCTCGATGTAGTTCTCGCCCAGGTCGTAGATCTCCTCCATGGGCAGCCACTCGCCGTAGGAGAGCACCTCCAGACCCATGTACTTGCCCACGGCGGGATCGGTCTTTGTTCCGCCGCCGCCACCGCCGCCGCCGCACGCTGCCAGCGTCAGCACCATGACCAGTGCCAAAAGCACCGCCGTCAATTTCTTTGTCGCTTTCATCGTTTTTCCTCCTGTTTTTGATATTTTTCCCTTTTCCCATCTATGTTTTTTATCGGCACGCCTCACGAGAGACGGTTGCCACATTCCGGACAGTACGCCGGGGCGGAACGCCCCTGTGCGGGACGCCAGCCGCATTTCCCGCAGGTCAGCACCTTCTCCGCGCCGCAGCCGGTGCAGAAGTTCCCCTCGTTCTCCGTCTGGCAGGCGGGGCAGCTCCACGCCTTGCCGGGAGGCGTATACGGCTCCGTGGAGTAGATCACGTCCTCCCCGCCGCATTCCGCGCCCTCCCGCGTCAGCCACCGCAGCCCGCTGCCGTCGCTGTAACGGACGCGGAAGGCGTTCTCCTTGTGGCTGAAGGTCAAGCCGTCGAACGTCCCCGTCATAGAAATTACCTTATGCTTCTCCGTCAGCTTTACATTCCCTGTTTTATATACCCACGCATCGGACGCAAAGTCCTCCTCGCCGTTGACAAGCACCTGTATGCGGGACGGCTCGAACTGCCCCTTGCTCTCCACCTCCATGACGATAGAGCCGTCCCGGCTCTGCCACGTCCCCTGGAAGGGCGTCTGATCCTCCGGCGTATACATCATGCCGGGACCGTCCACCATGTGACCGCTCTCCGGCTCCCCCGCCTTGCCGCAGCCCATTGTTCCCCACAGCACCATGACCAGCAGTACACCTCCTATCCAAAGTCCCCTTTTCATGTGCGATCCCTCCGTTTTATCCGTTCTCCACGGATAAGCTCTCCACCGGCTCGCCTCTCTCCTGCAACGCCGCCGCACAGTCCGTGCAGAGGTCGATGTCCTCCCCCAGCAGGAAGCACCTGTCGCAGACCAGCCGCTGGCAGATGGGGCACAGGCTGAAATGCCCCAGTGCCTCCGTCACCGCCCGGTCAAAGGCGTCCTCCTTCTCCCGCTGGTACAGTGCCTGAAAGATCACGCGCTTGCCTGCGTTCTCCGGCACCACGCCCGCCTTGGAAAACCGCGTCGGCTGGCTCTCCCAGCGGAAGCCGCACACCGCGCAGCGCAGTGAAAACTGAAATCTCTCTGTGGAGGATATGTCCTCCATGGACGCTTTAATGATGCGGCGCATCGCCGTCCCCTCCTCCTGTTTACGTCGCCGTCCTTTCGTTTCCTATCTCAAAATCCACACTACATTTTTACCATTTGCGCGGGGGAATGTCTATTACCCTAAGGGTGATTTTTGCCCCCAGAGGGGAAGTTCACCCTTAGGCGTAGACAGAGTGCACAACCCGGCTCCCGCCGGGTTGTGCACTTTGTCTATCTTATTCTTCACTTGTTCAGCAGCTCGCCGCTGCGCCCGCAGCTGGCAAACAGCTCGATGTAGACCTTCAATTCGTCGAAGGAATCCACCCCCAGCTTCCGGTACAGGTTCCGGTTGTGGGTCTTGACGGTGCTGGCACTGATGCGCGCCAGCTCCGGTATGTCCTTGACGGTGTACCCGTCCATATAGTATTGCAGGATCGTGCGCTCCGTGCCCGTCAGGGTACCGGCGCGCTGGGCAAAGCTCTGCAGCCGCGCCTCCACCTCGTAGGGCAGCGACGCCTCCGGGCGGCTGCGGATAGCGGCAAGAAGCTCGTCGATCTCCGGTATGCCGGATTTGACCATCTCCGCCGCGCCGCCGCGCACCGCCGCAAGGCTCTTGTTGATAGGCTTCACGAACCGGCGGGACAGCACCGTTGCCGCCGCCAGCATGGCTAGGAGCAGCAGCACCGCGCCCACGAACCACGCGATCTGCGAATGCTTCTCGTAGCTGCGGAACGTGCCCTCCGGCACCAGCGTCACGACGGCAAGGGGCACGCCGTCAGAGGTGGCGGCGTCCAGCAGTTGGTGCCGCCCCAGATAGGTGTACCTCCCGTCGCTGTACGTGGTGTAGTATTTCCCGTCGCTGAAATGCAGCGTGCCGTTGGCGGTCAGCCGTGAGCCGTCGGTGGCTCCCAGCATGGCACCGGGCAGATACACCTCGCCCTTCTCCACGGGAGCCAGCACCGTCAGTATTCTGCCGAAGGAGCTGGACACCGCGCTGTGGGACAGGCTGAAATAGAGGTCGCTGACCTCCATGCCGCAGAAGCCCCGGACGATCCCGCCGCCGTCCAGAACGGGCACGCACAGCAGCATCACGTGCTCCCACGTGTCGGGAAGCTCCATGCGCGTCGTCCACAGACAGCCGTCCGCCAGCCGCAGCCCCTGATAGGACGAGACCGTCTCACTGCCGGGGATCAGCGCGGCGTTCAGCTCCGGGTTCCACCGGTTGTGCATCTGGAGCTGCAAGCTCCGCGCCGCCTCCGCCGCGCCGCGGAAGCAGGTCACGTCCTGCTCCGACGCCACGGTGGGCTGCAAGCCGGAATAGCGCAGATACATGCCCGCCCGGAGCGTCTCCGCGTTGGGCAGCGACGTGTTGGCGGTGACGTTCAGCCCGAAGAATATCCCGCTGCACGTGGCGGCGGCCAGTGAACTGCTCAGCGGCGCGTACAGCCGCCGCTCCAGCTCCGCGATGGTGTCCGGGTCGTCGTTCAGCTCGTCAAAGGAAATGCCCTTCGAGGCGAGGAAGGCGTCCAGCTCGCGCCCCAGCTTCCCCGACATCACCATGCCCTGCGCCGTCAGCGCGTCCATCTGGGAGTCCAGCGTGGCGTAGCTGTTCCGCTGCTGAATGTCCAGCGTTCCGGCCAGCTGCCGCGCCGGGTGGGACAGCACCCCCGTCGCCATCAGGATCGATAGGATCACCGCCACCAGCAGCAGTGCCATGGTGAACCAGTATAGCAGCAGCCGCGCCCCCATGCTGGGAGCGGCACCGTAGGTTGACTTGTGGAGCATTTCCCTGATCGAACGCATCTGCTTTCCCCCGCTCATGTACCGTAATCCAGTTTAAAACTGTCCAGCGTGTCCCAAACCAATTCCTCCGCCGTGCCGCTGCCCTCCAGATACTGTGCGCGTCCCGCCATCATCTTCAGCCGCGACAGATTCTCGAACCGCGTCTCCAGATCCGGATAGTTCTCCATCTGGGGCGGGTAATAGAAGGTGTACTCCTCCTGCGTCTGCAAATACGTCTCGTACAGCGAGATGTACATGGGGTCGGTAAGGCTCTCCACAGCGTCGGGCAGATACTTGTCGAACGCCTCCTGCGTCACCGGCATATAGCCGAGACTGGTGACGAACTCCACGTTCCGCTCCGGCTCCGTCAGCCATTTCAGAAACGTGATGCACGCCTTTTCCCGCTCCGGCGTGGACTTGGTGGTGCACATACCCACGCCCCGCTGCATCACCAGCTTCTCGCCGCCTTCGAACACCGGGTACGGCAGGGACGTGATGGACACCTTCTCGGAGGTGTTGTCCGGGTACGTCACCGTGTCGGAGTAATAGAGCACGCTGGCGGAGGACGCCACCGACGCGATGGTATCCCCCGTCCGGAGGGACTCCGTGGCGTAGCCGTCCTGCAGCCAGACGCCGCCCTCCAACGCTGCATGGGCGTAAGGCTCCCACGCCCGCTCGAAGCCGCTGCCGAAGCGCACGCCGTCATTCTGGAAGAAGTCCTCCCCCAGCGACGTCACGCCCACCTGGAAATAGTTGAAATGATAGTCGTTCACAAGGAAGCACTTCCCCGTGTCGGCGGCGTACTTCTCCGCCAGCGCGTAGATGCCCTCCCATGTGGCAAGGTCGTCATAGCTGGCACCGGAGGCGGCAGCCCAGCGGTCAAACAGCGTCCTGTTGACGAACAGCACCTCCGTGGACTTGGCGATGGGCAGTATCACCTGCCGTCCGTTCACCTGTCCCTCCTCCAAGAAGGCGGGCAGGAACGCGCCCAGCTCCTCGCCGCTGAAATAGTCCCGGTAGTCCACCAGAATGTCCTCGTCCGGGAGTGCCAGCACCGTTTTGGGGTACGACACGAACATATCCGGCAGCGTCGGCGCGCCGGGGTCGCTGTTGGCGGCAGCCAGCACGCTTTTGTGGATGCTGCCGCTGTTGCTGACCAGCTCCACCTTCACCCGGATATTCTTCTCCACGCCGATGGTACTGTTGAACCGCTCGATCAGACCGTTCAGCGGGGAGTCCACCTCGCCGCCGTAGACGTGCCACAGCGTCACCGTCAGGGGGTCCGTGTTCTTTTTCTCTCCGCAGCCTGCCGCCGGCAGAAGCAGCAGCAGTGCTATCAGGCACAGCGCGATCCTCTTTTTCATGTCAGCCCCACCCTTTCCCTGCGTAGGATAACCGTTATACAGTGCAGTATAGCATATTTTCCCGCCGGGGGCAACAGTGTACCCATGGTGAAATGTGCCCAAAATCCTCGCCCCTGTCATAAAACTTAACTCCTCTGTGACCAACATTTTACGCAGCTAAAAGAAGCGGCGAGAGCCGCTTCTCTGCGTGTCGATAAACCCCTGCTGTGCGTGCAGTCTTTTCCCCTCACAGGGGGAGCTCGAGGGGGCGAAGCCCGCCTCGAATCGGATCAAATGCCGCGCTAAGCCTTGCTCTGCAAGGCGTGCGTGGAGCGAAGCGAGTATTTTCGTGCCGCTTCGCGGCACGAAAATACCGGCATTATTGTTTTTTCTATTGCTTCCGCGCCGTGCGGTACTCGTCCCCCGGACGCCAGTAGGGGCACTCCCGGCTGTCCCCCGCCAGAAATCGCGCCAGCTCGTCCTCGTCCAGATCCATGTCGCACACGTAGTCGTCGTACTCCTCGTCGTAACCGTACCACACGCAGCTCTCACATTTGTTCATCACACGTCCTCCACCAGCCGGTGCTTGTCAAACCGGCATCGCCGGTAATACAGCAGCGTCGCCGCGCTGCACACGAACCACCCGGCGGGATAGCTCAGCGCGATAGGCACGATCTCGTTGGCGATGAAATGCGCCGTGATGTACAGGTAGATCTGGCGGAACACCACGAAGGAGCCCAGCATGATCCACATGGGCATCTGGCTGTTGCCCGCGCCCCGCAGGGCGGCGGAGTAGATCTGGTTGATGCAGAAGAAGAAATAGAAGGGCGACAGCAGCCGCAGCAGCAGCGCACCGTAGGACACCACCTCCGCCTTGCTGTTGAAGAACGCCGTCAGATCCGGTGCCAGCAGCAGCACCGGCACCAGCAGCACCGCCGTCACCGCGAAGGAGAGGTACAGTGCTATCCGCACGCCCTTCTTGGCGCGGGGCGTGTCGCCCACGCCCAGATTCTGCCCCACGAAGGTGGTGCCCGCCATGGCGATGGACTGCACCGGCAGTATCACCAGCTGATCCACCTTCGTGTACGCCGTCCAGCCGGACATACAGTCCGCGCCGAAATAGTTGATGTACCCCTGCACGAACACGTTGGAGAACGCCGTCACCGCCATTTGCAGCGCGGCGGGGATCCCCACGGCGATGATCTGCTGCAGCACCCTCCACGTCAGGCGCAGTGAGCGCAGCTCCAGCCGGATGCTGCCCTCCGCCCGTGCCAGCACCCACAGCGTCAGCACCGCCGACACGCCTTGGGCGATCACGGTGGCATACGCCACGCCCTCCACGCCCATGCCGAAGCGCAGCACGAACAGCAGATCCAGCCCCGTGTTCAGCACCGCCGACACCAGCAAGAAATAGAAGGGACGCCGGGAGTCCCCCACCGCCCGCAGGATACCGGAGCCCATGTTGTAGACCAGCAGCCCCATGACCCCGGCGAAGTAGATGGTCAGATACGCCGTCTGCTCCGGAGCCACCTCCGCCGGCGTTTTCATCAGGCGCAGCATCATGGGCGTCATCACGATACCCACCACGGTGAACACCACGCCCAGCAGCAGCGTCAGCAGCAGCGACGTATGGACCGCCTGCTTGACCTTCTCCTCCCGCTGTGCGCCGTAATACTGGCTGATGACCACGCCCGCGCCGCTGGACAGCCCCAAAAAGAAGCCGATAAGCGTGTTGATGATGGGCGTCACCGTTCCCACGGCGGAGAACGCCTCGTTGCTGACGTAGTTCCCCACCACCCACGTGTCCACCATGTTGTACAGCTGCTGAAACAGGTTCCCCACCATCAGCGGCAGGGCGAAATTGATCAGGTGCCGTGAAATACTGCCCTTGGTCATGTCCACGTCGTAACGCACCGGGCGGTGGTGCGTGTGGAACGGCAGATGCAGATGTCCCGTATGGCGCATGGGCGGCTTCTCCTTTGCTAAACTCTTTCTTTACAGAAATTTTACCACACCGCCGCCCCGTTCGCAACCTCAGAATCGGCAGGATCCGCCCTTTTCTCCCGCCATGTCCGGAAATTCCTCCCGCTCCGCCGGACGCATGATGGACACCTCGTAGGCGGTGCGGTCGGTGGTAACGCCGTTTTCCGTCTTGGCGTAGATACGGCTCTGCACCCGTCCCTCCGCCGTCAGACGCGCCCCGGTTCGCAGGAGGGACGCCTGCTGCGCCACCGCGCCCCATGCAATGCACGGCAGATAGTCCGCCCGTCCGTACCGCCGGTTCACCGCCAGTATCATGTCGCAGATCTCCCGCCCCAGCGGCGTCCGCCGCAGAACGGGCTGCTTGCACAGCACGCCGCTGAGCCAGATGCGGTTCAGCGTCTCCCCCTCCTGCCGCACCAGCGTCTGGGCGAACACGGAGATCACCAGCCGGCTCCCCTGTCCGCTCTTGTTGTTGAACGAGCGCAGCTGCCCGGTGATATGTACCGTGTCCCCCGGCTGCACGGGCGTCAGCAGCAGCAACGACCGCGGCACGATGACCGGCAGCTTGTCCGTCTGCCCCGAAAGGCGCGGCACCCACAGCGTAAAGCGATAGAAGGCGCAGCCGTGGTTCACGTGGGACAGCACCGGCGTGTCCGCCGCCGTGCCGCGCAGCTCCAAACGGTTATAATTCAGCTCCATAGCACACCTCGTTTGTTGAGATGTACCAGCCTATGTGACGGTGATGCGGAATATACCCCTTTTCAAACCGCCCGGAATATGGCATAATGCACCCAAAGGAGTTGATACCATGCGTTATAAAGGAAAGGTCTACCGCCCGCCCAGCGAGGCGTACAGCCTCATCGTGCAGGTGACCTACGGGTGCAGCCACAACCGCTGCGCCTTCTGCGATATGTACGACGACAAGCACTTCGCCATGCGCCCCATGGACGAGATCCGGGAGGACTTCGAGCTGGCGCGCCGCGTCTACGGACGGGTGGAGCGCGTCTTTCTGGCGGACGGCGACGCCCTCATGCGGAAAACCGATGACCTTGCGTCCATTCTCGGTCTGGTGTACGGTCTGTTCCCGGAGTGTGAGCGTGTCACCTGCTACGCCTCCCCCACCAGCCTGCAGATCAAGAGCGAGGACGATTTGCGCCTCCTGCGGCAAAAGGGCTTGCAGATGGTGTACATGGGGCTGGAATCCGGCTGCGACGCGGTGCTGGAAAAAATGCGTAAGGGGCACACCGCCGCGGAGATCGTCGCCGCCGGGCAGAAGGCGCGCCGCTGCGGCCTCGCCCTGTCGGTGACCGCCATCTCCGGTCTTGGCAGCGTGGACAAATGGCGTCAGCACGCCGTGGACACCGCCAAGGCGGTCAGCGCGATCCAGCCCGACTATCTGGGGCTGCTGACGCTGATGGTGGAGCCGGGCACGCCGCTGGAGCAGTGGGTGCGGGACGGCAGCTTCACGCTGCTCACGGCGCCGGAGGTGCTGAAGGAGACGGAGCTTTTCCTGCAAAATGTGGACAGCGAGGGCACCGTGTTCCGCGCCAACCACGCCAGCAACTACCTGACGCTGAAGGGCACCCTCAACAGGGATCGGGACGCGCTGCTGGGGCAGATCGCCGCCGCGCTGGAGGGTCGCCGCGACCTGAAGCCGGAATTTTTGCGGGCATTGTGAGCAATTCCCTCTTGACAACCGGAAAAAAGGTGCTATAATGGCGACCATATTCCGAAACCGTTGAGTAAGAGGAGTAATCGCACAGGAAACTTTCAGAGAGCGGCGCATCGGTGGGAGCGCGGCAGCGGAACGTGCGGTGAATGGACTTACGAGGGCGGGGAGAAAGCCTGCAAGGGCGAGTAATACCCGACGGCAGCCGCGGCCGTTATCCCGGCGGAGCGCATGATCGTGCGTGCAGAGCGGGCATTTTGCCAATTTGGGTGGTACCGCAGATTTGTATTTCACAGTCTGTCCCATGGAGATTCCATGGGACAGACTTTTTTTCATTGTCACAGAAATAATTGTCATACAGAAAGGAAACATCATCATGGGTAAGATCATCCTCACCGGCGACCGTCCCACCGGACGCCTGCACGTGGGTCACTACGTCGGCTCCCTCCGCAACCGCGTCATTCTGCAAAACAGCGGCAAATTCGAGAAGCTGTTCTTTATGATCGCCGACGCGCAGGCTCTCACCGACAACTTCGACAACCCCGGCAAGGTGCGTGAGAACATCATGCAGGTGGCTCTGGACTATATGGCGTGCGGTCTTGACCCCCGGAAGTGCCATATGTTCATTCAGTCCGTGGTCTGCGAGCTGACGGAGCTGACGTTCTACTACATGAATCTGGTGACGCTGGCGCGTCTGGAGCGCAACCCCACCGTCAAGGCGGAGATCCAGCTGCGCGGCTTCAATCACAGCATCCCCATGGGCTTTTTGACCTACCCCGTCAGCCAGACGGCGGACATCACCGCCTTCATGGCGGACACCGTCCCCGTGGGTGAGGATCAGCTGCCCATGCTGGAGCAGGCGCGCGAGATCGTCCGCCGCTTCAACGAGCTGTACGGCGAGACGCTGGTGGAGCCCACCGCCCTCCTGCCGGACAACGAGGCGTGCCTGCGTCTGCCCGGCACCGACGGCAAGGCGAAGATGAGCAAATCCCTGGGCAACTGCATCTATCTGGCCGACCAGCCCGACGACATCCGCACCAAGGTCATGGGTATGTTCACCGACCCCAACCACCTGCAGGTCTCCGACCCCGGTCAGACGGAGGGCAACCCGGTCTTTATGTATCTGGACGCCTTCTGCACCGACGAGCATTTCGCCCGCTACCTGCCGGACTACGCCAACCTGGGCGAGCTGAAGGCGCACTATGAGCGGGGCGGTCTGGGCGACGTGAAGGTGAAAAAGTTCCTGAACAACGTCCTGCAGGAGACGCTGGAGCCCATCCGCACCCGCCGGGAAGAACTGGCGAAGGATCCCGCCTACGTGATGGAGGTGCTCCGTCAGGGCACCGAGGCGGCGCGTGCCGCCGCCGCCGACACGCTGGCGAGGGTCAAGCACGCCATGCAGATCGACTACTTCGCGTAACACGCCTCCTCCAAGGCTCCCCCGTCCGGGGAGGTCTTGATGGAATACATCATTACTAAAACCAATACCGAAAGGAGAACCCACACCATGAAAGAACTGAAAAACCGCGACATCCCTTACAAGATCTATCTCTCCGAGGACGAGATGCCCCGGTATTGGTATAACGTCCGCGCCGATATGAAGACGAAGCCCGCCCCCCTGCTGCATCCCGCCACCCTCCAGCCCATGACGGCGGAGGAGATGGGTCACGTGTTCTGCGCGGAGCTGGTCAAGCAGGAGATGGACAACGACACCCCCCTCATTCCCATCCCCGAGGACGTGCGGAACTTCTACAAGATGTACCGCCCCTCCCCGCTGGTGCGCGCCTACTGTCTGGAGGAAAAGCTGGACACCCCCGCCCATATCTACTATAAGTTCGAGGGCAACAACACCTCCGGCAGCCACAAGCTGAACTCCGCCATCGCGCAGGCGTACTACGCCAAGGAGCAGGGGCTGCGGGGCGTCACCACCGAGACGGGTGCCGGCCAGTGGGGCACGGCTCTCAGCATGGCCTGCGCCTATCTGGGGCTGGACTGCCGCGTATTTATGGTCAAGTGCTCCTATGAGCAGAAGCCCTTCCGCCGGGAGGTCATGCGTACCTACGGCGCACAGGTCACCCCCTCCCCCTCCGATACCACCGAGGTGGGAAGAAAAATTCTGGCGGAGTTCCCGGACACCACCGGTTCACTGGGCTGCGCCATCAGCGAGGCGGTGGAGGCGGCGGCCGCCACGCCCAACACCCGCTACGTGCTGGGCAGCGTTCTCAATCAGGTGCTGCTGCACCAGTCCGTCATCGGACTGGAGACGAAGGCGGCGCTGGACAAATACGGCGTCAAGGCGGACGTCATCATCGGCTGCGCCGGCGGCGGCTCCAATCTGGGCGGCTTGATCTCCCCCTTCGTGGGGCAGATGCTCCGGGGCGAGGCGGACTACCGCATCATCGCCGTGGAGCCTGCGTCCTGCCCCAGCCTGACCCGCGGCGTGTTCCGCTACGACTTCTGCGACACCGGCAAGATCTGCCCCATGGCGAAGATGTACACGCTGGGCAACGGCTTCATCCCCTCCGCCAACCACGCCGGCGGCCTGCGCTACCACGGCATGAGCAGCGTCGTCTCCCAGCTGTACCACGACGGCTTTTTGGAGGCGCGCAGCGTGGAACAGACCGCCGTATTCGAGGCGGCGGAGCTGTTCGCCCGCTGTGAGGGCATCCTGCCCGCGCCGGAGAGCAGCCACGCCATCCGCGTCGCCATTGACGAGGCGGTGAAGTGCAGGGAGAGCGGCGAGAGCAAGAACATCGTCATCGGACTCACCGGCACCGGCTACTTCGACATGGTGGCATACGGCAGATACAACGACGGTGAGATGCGCGACGTCATCCCCACCGACGAGGAGCTTGCCCGCGGCTTCGCCACCATCCCCTCCTTCCCCGGCAACGAGTGATCCCCCAAATGCTGAAAAGACCGCCGAAAGGCGGTCTTTTTCCTCCGCAACCTTGACAATCGCGGCTATGACGGATAAAATATGGAGTTGGCACACGCCTATATATTATAAAGGAATGGTATTTGACAATGGCTAAGGATCAGAGAAATGTGGAAGCGATCACTCCCATGGAGGAGGACTTCGCCAAGTGGTATACGGACATCTGCCTGAAAGCGGAGCTGGTGGACTACGCCTCCGTAAAGGGCTTCCTGATCCTTCGACCTTATGGCTATGCCATCTGGGAGAACATTCAGAAATATCTGGACACGGAGTTCAAAAAGACCGGGCACGTCAACGTGGCGATGCCCGTCCTCATCCCCGAGAGCCTTCTGAAGAAGGAGGGCGAGCTGGTGGCGGGCTTCGCCCCGGAGGTGGCATGGATCACCCACGGCGGCAGCGAGCCTCTGGAGGAGCGTCTGGCGTTCCGCCCCACCTCCGAGACTATGTTCTGCGACCACTGGAGCCACGTGCTCCACAGCTACCGGGAGCTGCCCATGCTGTATAACCAGTGGTGCTCCGTTATCCGCTGGGAAAAGACCACCCGCCCCTTCCTCCGCAGCCGCGAGTTCTGGTGGCAGGAGGGTCACACCATCCACGAGACGGCGGCCGAGGCGGAGGCGGAGACGGAGCAGCAGCTGAACTGCTACGCCGACGCCTGCAAGAACGCGCTGGCGATGCCCGTGGTGAAGGGCCGCAAGACCGACAAGGAGAAGTTCGCCGGTGCCGAAGCGACCTACACCATCGAGTGCATGATGAAGGACCATAAGGCTCTCCAGTCCGGCACCAGCCACTTCTTCGGCGACAAGTTCTCCCGCGCCTACGACGTGACGTTCACCGGTCGGGACAACACCCTTCAATACCCCTTCCAGACCAGCTGGGGCGCGTCCACCCGTCTCATCGGCGCGATCATTATGACCCACAGCGACAACCACGGTCTGGTGCTGCCCCCGGTCATCGCCCCCACGCAGGTGGTGGTCATCCCCATCGCCCAGCATAAGGAGGGCGTGCTGGAGGCCGCCGCGTCCCTGCGCGACCGTCTGACCGCCGCCGGCATCCGCGTCAGCATGGACGACAGCGACCAGTCCGCCGGCTGGAAGTTCGCCCAGTACGAGATGAAGGGCGTGCCCCTCCGCGTGGAGATCGGCCCCAAGGACATGGAAAAAGGACAGTGCTGCATCGCCCGCCGCGACACCGGTGAAAAGACCTTCGTGCCTCTGACGGAGCTGGAGAGTGCCGTGCAGAAGCTGCTGCAGGACGTTCACGACAACCTGTACGCCATGGCGTCCAAGAATCTGGAGGACAACACCTTCGACATGACCTCCTGGGAGGAGGTCAAGGAGATGGCGCAAGGCAAGGGCGGCTTTGCCCGTACCAAGTGGTGCGGCTCTCTGGAGTGCGAGCTGGCGATGAAGGAGAAGGCCGGCGTGTCCAGCCGCTGTATGCCGCTGCACCAGTCCGGCACCGAGGGCAAGTGCGTCATGTGCGGCAAGCCCGCCACCACCGACATCTACTGGGGCGTGGCATATTAAGAAAGCAGCCCGATAAACCCCACCGCGTATGCAATCTTTCCGCCTCACAGGGGGAGCTCGAGGGGGCAAAGCCCGCCTCGAATCGGATCAAATGCCGCGCTAAGCCTTGCTCTGCAAGGCGTGCGTGGAGCGAAGCGAGTATTTTCGTGCCGCTTTGCGGCACGAAAATAACGGCATTATTGCAGGCTGTCGAGAAAGCCGGTGGCTTTTTCGACAGCCTGGGGAACCGCTGAAAAGCGGTTCCTTTTTTTGCCCTGCGGAAATTTTTCCTCCCCTCTTGACAACCGCCCCCGCCGGTATTATAATCTCCGCGCTGAAAGATTTTGTCATACTACACAAAAGAAAGGGGCGATTTCTGTGAAAACAGCACATACAAAAAGGGAGCCAATGGATCTGACCCAAGGCAAGTGCTGGCGGGTGATCCTGCTGTTTTCCCTGCCGGTGATCCTGTCCTACCTGCTCCAGCAGGTCTACACCATCAGCGACGCCGCCATCGTGGGACAGACGCTGACCGCCGCCGAGGTCGCGGGCGTCAACGACACCACGTCCCTGATCTTCATTTTCCTGCAATTCGCCTTCGGTGTCAGCGCGGGCTTCTGCGTCATCACCTCCTACTACGTGGGGATGCACGACGAGCGGGGCGTCCGCCGCTCCCTCGCCACCCAGCTGCTGCTCTCCGCCGGGCTGACGGCGGTGCTCACGACGCTGGCTCTGGTGCTCCTGGACCCCATGCTGGCGTGGATCAACGTCACGCCGGAGAACCCGGACGTGTACACCGCCGCCCACACCTACTGCACCGTCATTTTCATCGGCATCGGCGCGCAGCTTTTCTATAACTTCATCTGCTCCTTCCTCCGCGCCATGGGCGACTCCGTAACGCCTCTGCTGTTCCTGCTGTTCTCCACGGTGCTGAACGTGGTGCTGGATCTGCTGTTTATCCTCTCCTTCCACTGGGGCGTGGCGGGTGCCGCCTGGGCGACCGTGCTGGCGCAGCTGGTCAGCACCGTGGCGTGCTTTGCCTACGCCTTCCTCCGCTACCCCGTCCTCCGCCTCCACCGGGCGGACTGGCATATCTCCCTCATGGACGTGAAGCGTCACCTGACCCGCGGCATCCCGCTGGGTCTGCAATTCTCCGTGCTGGCGGTGGGCATCATCGTCATGCAGGCGGGCGTGGTGCGCTTCGATATGCGCGGTGCCGCCATGGTGTCCAACGCGGCGCAGAACGGCTTCGGCGCGGCAAACAAGCTGAACAACCTCATTATGACGCCCATGAACGCCTTCGGCGGAGCCATGACCAGCTTCACCGCCCAGAATCTGGGCGCGGGACACTATGACCGCATCAAGCGCGGCTCTCTGCAAGCGTTGGGGATCGTCTCCATCCTCGCCGCGCTGTCCGTCGGGCTCGGTCTGCTGGCGATGCGGAACGATTTCTTCTACCACATCTTCCTCAGTGCCGACAAGGTCACGCCGGAGGCGGTGCGCTACGGCAACGCCCTGCTGTACGTGGACTTCGCCCTGTACCTGTTCCTCGCCTTCATCTTCGTGGTACGCAACTGCGTGCAGGGCATCGGGCGCAGCGGCTTCGTGCTGGGAGCCGGTGGTGCGGAGCTGGCGGCGCGTGTGGCGGCGTGCCTGCTGCTGCCCACCGCCATCGCCGGCGGCGCGGTCAGCGTCGATGCCCCGCCTCTGGCGTTCTACGCCCTCTGCGTCGCCGACCCTCTGGCGTGGATCGCCGCCGACGCCGTGCTGTGCTACCCCTTCTTCCGCAATATTCTCAAAAGCGACTACGGCTACCTGCGCCAAGGCAGCGCATAAGCCCTCCCCCTCTCCGGCTAACGCCGGAGAGTTTCTTTTTGCGAAAATCAAAACCACCGCCTTTCCCATTCCGCCCCATAAAAATCGCCGCTTTTCCAGCCGTCCCCGCCGCATTTCCTCTTGGGAAATTTCTCCCTTTTCACTGTTGACTTTTGCCGCAATTTGTGCCATTCTTTATGGTAACACAGGAACAAGTCCGCTGGTGCCGGACGTATGTCCGCACCGCGCAGACGAAAGGAGTGACTTTGTTTGAGCAGACTTGACATCAAAAGTCCCAGCCGCGCCCAGACCGTGGTGGATAACCTCTACCGCGACGTGGAACGCCGCATTGCCGCCAGCCCTCCCGGCCTATGTCCGGTGGATATGTCACTGTCGTTTTTGCAGCTGTGCCACGCCCAATCCTGCGGTAAGTGCGTCCCCTGCCGTATCGGTCTGGGGCAGCTGAGCAAGCTGATCGCCACCGTACTGGACGGCACTGCGGACATGGCGACGCTGTCCATCATCGAAAAGACCGCCCGCACCGTGGAGACCACCGCCGACTGCGCCATCGGGCGGGACGCCGCCCGCCTTGTGCTGGACGGTCTGGAGGGCTTCCGGGACGACTACGAGGAGCACATCCTCCACCACCGCTGTCTGGCGGGACTACAGCTGCCCGTCCCCTGCGTGGCTCTGTGCCCCGCCGGGGTGGACGTTCCCGGCTACATGGCACTGGTGGGCGAGGATCGCTGTGCCGACGCCGTGCGTCTGATCCGCAAGGACAACCCCTTCCCCACCGCCTGCGCCTATATCTGCGAGCACCCCTGCGAGGCGCGGTGCCGCCGCAACATGATCGACGACGCCATCAACATCCGCGGTCTGAAGCGGTACGCCGTGGATCATGCCGGCGACGTGCCCCAGCCCGTCTGTGCGCCGCCCACGGGCAAGAAGGTCGCCATTATCGGCGGCGGCCCCAGCGGCCTCAGCTGCGCCTACTATCTGGCACTGATGGGACACAAGGTCACGGTCTACGAGGAGCGTGACAAGCTGGGCGGAATGCTCCGCTACGGCATCCCCAGCTACCGTTTCCCCCGTCACCTGCTGGACGCGGAGATCGCATCCATCCTCTCCCTCGGCATCGAGGCGCACACCAACGTCACCGTGGGCAGCGACATCTGGGTGGAGGATCTGCAAAAGGAATACGACTGCCTGTACATCGCCATCGGTGCCCATCAGGACAAAAAGGTCGGCATCCCCGGCGAGGACAGCCGCAACGTCATATCCGCCGTGGAGATGCTCCGCGCCATCGGCGACGACGTAATGCCCGACTTCACCGGCAAGCAGGTGGTGGTCATCGGCGGCGGCAACGTGGCGATGGATGTGACCCGCAGCTCCCTCCGCTTGGGCGCGGACAAGGTCACCTGCGTCTACCGCCGCCGCGTGGAGGACATGACCGCCCTGCCCGACGAGGTCACCGGTGCCATGGCGGAGGGTGCGGAGATCAAGACACTCATGGCTCCCTCCCACATCGAATCGGACGCCGACGGCAACGCCGTCGCCCTCTGGGTGCAGCCCCAGCTCATCGGCGAGACGGACAAGACCGGGCGTCCCCGCCCCAACAAGGCCGACTTGCCGGAACTTCGCATCCCGGCGGACATCATCGTGGTGGCGATCGGTCAGGGCATTGAGATCCAGGGCTTCGAGCAGGCGGGCGTCCCCATCAAGCGGGGCACCTTCGTGGCGGGGCTCTCCGGTCAGGTTGGCGATAAGGACAACCTGTTCGCCGGCGGCGACTGCGTCACCGGCCCCGCCACCGCCATCCGCGCCATCGCCGCCGGCAAGGTGGCGGCGGCGAACATCGACGAGCACCTCGGCTTCCGCCACGAGATCAAGGTCGAGGTGGACATCCCCAGCCCCCGTCTCAACAACCGCGCCCCCCATGGGCGCATCAACACCACCGAGCGCGAGGCGTGCGAACGCCGCTGCGACTTCGAGGACATCGAATGTGGGCTCACCGAGGAGGGTGCGCGCACCGAAGCGTCCCGCTGCCTCCGCTGCGACCACTACGGCTACGGTATTTTCCGGGGAGGGAGGAACGAAAAATGGTAACACTGACCATCGACAAGCGAACCGTCACCGTCCCCGACGGTACCACGATCTTAGAGGCGGCGCGCTCCGCCAAGATCGAGATCCCCACGCTCTGCTATCTGAAGGGCATCAACGAGATCGCCGCCTGCCGCCTGTGCATGGTGGAGGTGGAGGGTCACGCCCGTCTGGTGCCCTCCTGCAACAGCGCGGTGTCCGAGGGCATGGTGGTGCACACCAGCTCTCCCCGCGTCCGTGAGGCCCGCCGCGTGAACCTTCGCCTCCTGCTGAGCCAGCACGAGACGAAGTGTACCAAATGCACCCGCAGCGGCAACTGCAAGCTCCAGCAGCTGACCAACGACTACAACCTGCTGGGCGACCACTACATCGACGACCTGCGGAACACCCCCACCGACTACTCCAACCCCGTAATACGCATCGAAAACCGCTGTATCAAGTGTATGCGCTGCATCCAGATCTGTGAAAAGGTGCAGACCATGGGCATCTGGGATCTGATGGGCACCGGTACCCACACCACCGTGGGCGTCGCCCACACCCGCACGCTGGGCGAGAGCGACTGCACCTTCTGCGGCCAGTGCATCACCCACTGTCCCGTGGGCGGCCTCCAGGAGCACGACGACACCGGCAAGGTCTTTGACGCGCTGGCGGACCCGGAGCGCATCACCGTGGTGCAGATCGCCCCGGCGGTACGCGCCGCTTGGGCGGAGTACTACCACCTCGACCCCAAGTTCGCCACGGCGGAGCGTTTCGTCACCGCCCTAAAGACCATGGGCTTCGACTACGTGTTCGACACCAATTTCACCGCCGACCTGACCATCATGGAGGAGGGCAGCGAATTTCTGGAGCGGTTCACCCACCGCAACAAGTACCTCTGGCCCATGTTCACCAGCTGCTGTCCCGGCTGGGTGCGGTTCGTAAAGGGGCAGTTCCCCGCCTACACGGAGAACCTCTCCACCGCCAAAAGCCCCCAGCAGATGTTCGGTGCCGTGGTCAAGAGCTATTTCGCCGAGAAGCTGGGCGTGGATCCCAAAAAGCTGTTTGTGGTATCCATCATGCCCTGCACCGCCAAGAAGGCGGAGCGCGCCCTGCCCACCATGCGGGGCGAGGGCGGCGACCCGGACGTGGACGTGGTGCTGACCACCCGCGAGATCGTCCGTATGCTCCGGGGCGAGCCTATCAACCCCGCCGTCCTGCCGGAAACGCCCTTTGACAGTCCTCTGGGCACCGGCACCGGTGCCGCCGTGGTGTTCGGAGCCACCGGCGGCGTCATGGACGCCGCACTCCGCAGTGCCTATTACCTCGTCACCGGCAAGAACCCGGATGCCGACGCGTTCTCCGCCGTCCGCGGCATGGACGGCTGGAAGGAGGCGACGTTCACCATCCCCGGCGCGGGCGATGTCCGCGTGGCGGTGGTCAGCGGTCTGGGCAACACCCGCCGCCTCATGCACGCCATCGACGAGGGACGGGTGGACTACGACTTTGTGGAGGTCATGGCGTGTCCCGGCGGCTGTGCCGGCGGCGGCGGACAGCCCATCCGCGACGGGCAGGAGCTGGCGGAGTCCCGCGGCGACATTCTCTGGGAGCTGGACAAGCACGCCAAGGTGCGCTTCTCCCACGAGAACCCCGACGTGCAGACGCTCTACCGCGAGTATCTCCGCGCCCCCCTCAGCGAAAGATCCCACCACCTCCTCCACACCGACCACACGGCATGGAAAATGCCCAACGAGAAATAAGCAGAAAGAAAGACCCTTTCGGGTCTTTCTTTTTTTCAAAACTCCAGCTCCGTCCTTGTGCAGACCTCCCTGATCTTCGCCTGCAATTTTTTCAGATCCTCGAACGTCTCCGGTTTGCGTCCGGGGCTTCGCAGCAGCGCGGCAGGGTGGTACAACGCCGTCATCAGACACCCGTCCTTCTCATAGAACTGCCCGTGCTCCTGAGATATTTTGAAGTCCGGGCGGATGATCTCCATGGCACTGATCCGCCCCAGACAGACGATGATCTTCGGCTTCATCAGCTCCCGCTGCCGCTGCAAGAAGCCCTTGCAGGCGTCCTTCTCCGTGTTCATGGGGTCGCGGTTCGCCGGCGGGCGGCACTTGACGGAGTTGGTGATATAAATGCGTCTCCTGTCCAGCCCGATCATCTTCAGCATATCGTCCAGCAGCTTGCCGCCCCGCCCCACGAAGGGCTCCCCCTGCATATCCTCATTGGCACCGGGGGCCTCCCCGATGAACATGACCTCCGCATCCTCCCGTCCCACGCCAAAGACCACGTTCGTCCGCGTCTCCGCCAGTGTGCAGGCGCGGCAGTGCAGACACTCCTGCCGCAGAGCTTCCCATTCACTCATAGTTTTTTTCTCCCTCCGTGATTCTCTCTTGTCCGCCGCCGTTTGTCCTACCGCGCCGTCTTCCGCAGCAGCCACGAGGCGATGTCCTCCGTGATCTCGCCGGCATACGCCCTCTCGTTGAGGATCTCGTGCCGCAGCTCCGGGTACAGCTTCAGCGTGCAGTCCCGCATCCCGGCGGCCTTAAACGCCTCATAGGTCTGCACCACACCCTTGCCGCAGCCGCCCACCGGGTCCTTGTCCCCGGAGACGAACAGCACCGGCACCTCCCTGTCCATCTTTCTCAGATGGCTCATGCGCTGGTTGAACCGTATGCCGTGGAGCATCTGGCGGAACAGCCCCACCGTGGCGTCCGCGCCGCACATGGGGTCCGCAATATACGCGTCCACGTTCTCCTCGTCGGCGGACAGCCAGTCCACCTTCGTGCGGTTGGGCGCGAACAGCTTATTATAGCTGCCGAAGGCAAGCTCCGTCACCACGTCGCTGGTGGTGCTCTCCCCGCTCACGGCGGCGATGGCGTTGGCAAGAGCCAGCCCGCCGTTGACGGCGGCGCGGGACTGCCAGCCGGTGCCCATAATGACCGCCGCCTTCACCGTGCCGGGATAGCGGATGAGATACGTCCGCGTCAGGAAGGAACCCATGCTGTGCCCCATGATGCACAGCGGCACGTCGGGATACCGCTGGCGCAGCCTCTGGTGCAGCACGTAGATGTCGTCCACCACCGTGTCCCATGTGTTCCCCTCGCCGAAATACACCGGCGTATCCCCCTCCGGCAGCGATTTCCCGTGCCCCAGATGGTCGTGACCCGCCACCACGATACCCCGCTCGTTCAAGGCTCTGGCAAATTTGTCGTACCGCGCAATATGCTCCGCCACGCCGTGGCAGATCTGCAACACCGCACGCACGGGCACCTCCTGCACATCCCACAGCATCCCGTGGAGCTGGGTGTGCTTATCGCTGGATAAAAAGGTGAACTCGGATAAATTTGTCATGGTGTATCCGCTCCTTCCGTGATATAATCCTTACTACATACAGTGTACCACAAAAATCCGAAAAAGAAAAGAGGGAGAGCCATGTCCCAGTACATATTGGCGTTGGATCAGGGCACCACCAGCTCCCGCGCCATCGTTTTCGACCGTCAGGGTCACATCGCCGCCCTGTCCCAGCACCCCCTGCCCCAGCACTTCCCCCAGTCCGGCTGGGTGGAGCACGACCCCATGGAGATATGGGACACCCAACGCCGCGCCGCCTCGGACGCCGTGTCCGGCCTGCCCGCCGGCAGCGTGGCGGGCATCGGCGTCACCAACCAGCGCGAGACCACGATCCTCTGGGACAAAACCACCGGCGCGCCTGTCTATAACGCCATCGTCTGGCAGTGCCGCCGGACGGCGGAGCTGTGCGAGGAGCTGAAGCACCGTGGTCTGGAGGAGCGCATCCGCTCCGCCACCGGCCTGCTGATCGATGCCTATTTCTCCGGCAGCAAGATCCGCTGGATCCTGGACAACGTCCCCGGCGTCCGCCGCCGCGCCGAGCGGGGCGAGATCCTCTTCGGCACGGTGGAAAGCTGGCTCATCTGGCGGCTCACCGGCGTCCACGTCACCGACTACGCCAACGCCAGCCGCACCATGCTCTTCGACATCCACCGCCTCTGCTGGGACGAGGAGCTCTGCGGCATCCTCGGCGTCCCCACCACCATGCTCCCCACGCCCGTGCCCAACAGCATGATCTACGGCACGGTGCAGCCCGGCATCCCCGGTCTGGAAGCTCTGGCGGGCGTGCCCGTGTGCGGAGCCGCCGGCGACCAGCAATCCGCCCTGTTCGGACAGACCTGCTTCGCCCCCGGCGAAGCCAAAAACACCTACGGCACCGGTTGCTTCACCCTGATGAACGTAGGTGACAAGCCTGTCCGCTCCCGCGCCGGGCTGCTCACCTCCGTGGCGTGGCAGGTGAACGGCAAAACCACCTACGCGCTGGAGGGCAGCGTTTTCAACGGCGGCAGCACCATCCAGTGGCTCCGCGACGAGCTGGGGATCATCTCCTCCGCCCCGGAGATCGACGTGCTGGCGGCCACCGTCCCCGACAGCGGCGGTGTGGTGGTGGTGCCCGCCTTCACCGGACTCGGTGCCCCCTATTGGGATATGTACGCGCGGGGAGCCATTCTGGGCGTCACCCGCGGCACCGGACGCGCCCACATCGCCCGCGCCGTCCTCTCCTGCATCGCCGCCCAGGTCACCGACCTCATGCTCGCCATGCGGCAGGACGCCGGCTGCGACATCGCCCTCCTCCGCGCCGACGGCGGGGCCAGCGTCTCCGACGTGCTGCTGCAAATGCAGGCGGATCTCCTGCGTATCCCGGTGGACCGCCCCGAGATGGTGGAGACCACCGCCTTCGGCGCGGCGGCACTGGCGGGACTGAGCTGCGGCTTCTGGCGCGATCTGGAGGAGCTCTCCACCCTCCGCCGCAGCCAGCGGGTGTTCCTGCCGGAGCGTCCCCAGGCGGACTGTGACGCTTACTACCGCCTGTGGAAGCGCGCCGTGGGACGCGCCTCCGACTGGATCGAGCACTGAGCACAGTTGAACAGAGTGTAAATTTCGTCCTTTATCGCTTGCAACGGCGCAAAAAACGCGTTATACTGTCCCCAACAGGGCAAAATGAGAAAGGAGCATTTATTATGGGTATTTTCAACGACATCAGCAAAAAGGCACAGGAATACGCCGGCATTGCCGTGGATAAGGCGAAGGATCTGGCGGAGGTCGCCGCCGACAAGGCGAAGGATCTCAGCGACACCGCCAAGATCAACGTCGCCATTATGAACGAGCAGCGTGAGCTGGAGAAGAACTACCGCGCCATCGGCGAGTGGTTCGTCTCCGAGCATCAGGGCGACATCCCCGACGCCGTCAAGGACGTGGTGGACGCCATCACCGCCTCCAAGGAGCGCATCGCCCAGCTGGAGGCAGACAGGCCCCAGAAGGGCAGCCCCGTGGAGGAGTCCGAGGTCACCTTCAAGGTCTGCCCCGTCTGCGGTGCCGCCAGCGACAGCAAGTTCTGCCCCCACTGCGGTGCCCCCATGGGCGAGTGACCGACGCAAAAAAAAAGAAAGCCCCTTGGGGCTTTCTTTTTTTTCTCTTTTTTTACGTGTTCTTCGTCCACACCATGGGGAAGGTGATCAGCTCCTGCTCCTCGGCGGTCAGCTGGCTGCTCAGCTCTCCCTCCGTGTCGTTCCACTGCATGGTGCCGTCGCTGTTCAGCGTGTACGTCACGTACCCCGCGTCCTCGGTCAGCTCCCCGGCACTCTCCGCCAGATACAGCTTCCCGTCCACCGCCTTGCAGTAGCCTGTGGCGACGGTGGTGTCCTGACTGCCCATCAGGGAATCCATCAGCGCACCCATGTCGAAGGCACCCAGAATGGCGGCGATGTACTCCTCACCGTCCATGCCCAGCTCCTTCAGCACCGCGTCAAACTCCTCCCGGCTCATGCCCTCGGCCTCCGCCGCGGCGTACATAGCCTCCGCCATCACGGGAGCCAACGCCTGCATATAGTCGTTCAGCTCCGCGCCGGTGGTCTCCAGATCCACCGCCATGGTGTACACGCCGTCCTCGCCCACGGTCAGAGCCATGGTGATCCCGAAGGTCGCGTCCACCTCCACCGCCTCCAGCTCCAGGCTCTCCGCCATCTGGGTGTTCATCTGCTGGGTCATGTCCACCTTGCTCTGCCACGTGCCCACCAGCTTCTTCGTCTCCTCCTTGCTGCCGCACGATGTCAGGCTAAGAGCCATGACCGCCGCCAGCACCAATGCCGCAATTTTTTTCATGTCCTTCATATTCCTTTCCATTCTGCCCTTTCCGGGCTGTTTTCCGATTATACCCCCTCCCCTCCCTCCTGTCAACGCGTATTCTGCCGCAGGGTGTTTACAGCCCGCCTTATTTTTGATATACTGCCCACATAAAGCAACAAAACCAGCGTGGAAAAGGAGGCTCCGCCATGACTTTGCTGCAAATGAGTTACATTTTGGAGGTAGACCGCTGCGGCTCCATGAACCGTGCGGCGCGGAATATGTTCCTCTCCCAGTCCGCCCTATCCGCCGCTATTGCGGAGGTGGAGCGGGAGCTGGGCGTCACCATATTCCTCCGCACCAACCGCGGCGTCACGCTGACGGAGGAGGGGCGCGAGCTGGTGGCGCAGATCGCCCCGCTGGTGGAGCGCAGCCGCAAGCTCTCCCGCTATTACAGCGAACGCCGCGCCGCCGACCGCGCCGCCCTGTCCGTGTCGTCCCAACGCTACCCCTTCTGCGCCATGGCGTTCGTGGAGTTCCTCCACCTGCTGGATCAGCCCCACATTCAGGTCAGCTTCAAGGAGATGGAGATGGCGGCCGTCATTGACGAGGTGGCGGAACGCCGCAGCGCGCTGGGCATCATCTTTGTCTCCGACATGACCGAGCACTTCATCTCCCGCATCCTCCGGGAAAAGAACCTCACCTTCCAGCCGCTGGTAAACATCCGGCCCCGCGTCTTTCTCCGCAAGGGGCACCCCCTCTCCCGCAACGCCTCCATCCGTCTGGAGCAGCTCTACGCCTACCCCTACGTGATCTTCACCCAGTCCGACAGCAACTACCACTACGCTGAGGAGGCGGTGGTGGGCACCGTGGCGGAGTTCGACCGGGTGGTGTCCGTCAGTGACCGCGCCACGGCGTACAACGTCATCGCCCACACGGACTGCGTGTCCACCGGCAGCGGCGTCCTCCCCGACGGCTACGGCGACGACCGCCTGATGACGCTGCCCCTCACCGGCGACATCCACGATATGCGCCTTGGCGTCATCCGCCCCAAGGATGTCCCGCTGACCCCCCACGGCCAGCAGTTCGTGGACATTCTCAAGCGTACCCTCTCCGACCTCGCCCCCTCCGACTGACCTCTCCGCCTCCCGCCCCTGTCATGTGCGCCAGTACGCAAACCGACACGGCAATCCGTCCCCCCCCATACCCCCCGACCTACAAAGGAGTACCAATTATGCATATTGTCAACATTATGATCCTCGCCGCCACCGCCTTGGGCGTCGTCTTTCCGATATTTTTGATCAACGCCATCAGAGCCGATGACGAGGACTGCGCCTCCCGCAGCAAAATCGAAGCGAGCATTACCTTCGGCGCACTCGTTTTTATCTCTCTGGCTATCGTCAACTCGAATTGACCCCCCGGCAGAGAACGAAAGAGCAAAAAAAGAAAGCCCCTGCGGGCTTTCTTTTTTTGCTCTTCTATTTTACTTCACGCAGATGGTCTCGATCTCCACCAACGCGCCTCTGGGCAGCGCACCCACCTCCACGGCGGAGCGGGCGGGATACTGTCCCTCGGTGAAGAACTCGGCGTACACGGCGTTCATGGCGGCGAAATCGCCCATGTCCTGCAAAAACACGGTGGTCTTTGCCACGTTGTCCATGGTGAGACCGGCGGCCTCCAAAATCGCCTTGATGTTGGTCAGCACCTGGCGGGTCTGCTCGGTAATGCCGCCGGGGACGAACTCGCCGGTGGCGGGGTCAAAGGGCACCTGCCCGGACGTAACAAGGAAGCTGCCGCAGTCGATGGCCTGAGAGTAAGGACCGATGGCGGCGGGCGCGTTGCTGGTGGCGATGATCTTCTTCATGGTAATAACCTCCTGCATGATAGCTGTCTTTCATCCGGCTTCGCCGGACGGACTTTCTGCCTCCACTTATACCACATTCTCCGGAAAATGGCAACTATTTTCCGCGCCCGTTTGTTGCTATCTGTTTTTACTATCGCGTTTTTAGACAAACCGTCCCGTATTTCTCCCGCACAAAGCCGTAAAACCCGCCAATCTTTCCGATGGAAACCGCTCTTTCCCTCCCCCTTCCCTGTGCTCTGGAAAAATTAACGTCTCCTTTGCGCCGTTTTGCTATCAATATTATAAATAACAGGCTTACACATTTCGCCGTTACCACTCTCCGCCCCGGCTGTGTTACTCTTGTTTTGTGACCTGTACGCACTCTCCCGCGCCGCCTGTCCGCCCCGCGCCGGGCGCACACCGGACGTACAACTTGAACATCAACCCTTTGTACAGGTACAATTTCAACTGGACATCCATCATACATGTATTAAAAGGAGGACGATCCCATGTTGCACGAAAACTGCGGTTTCGGTACGAAAGCCATCCACGCCGGGAACGTGAAGGACAGCCAGTACGGTGCCCTCACCACCCCCATTTTCCAGACCTCCACCTTCGTTTTTGACAGCTGCGAGCAGGGCGGACGCCGCTTTGCCGGAGCCGAGAGCGGCTATATTTACACCCGCCTCGGCAACCCCACCACCTCCATTTTGGAAGCCAAGATCGCCGCTCTGGAGAACGGCGAGGCGTGCGTCGCCGCCGCCTCCGGCATGGGTGCCATCTCCTCCGCGCTGTGGTCCGTGGCAGCCGCCGGAAAGCACATCGTGGCGGACGGCACCCTGTACGGCTGCACCTTCGCGCTGCTGAATCACGGCATGACCCGCTACGGCGTGGAGGTCAGCTTCGTGGACACCTCCAATCTGGAGGAGGTCCGCAAAGCCTTGCGCCCCAACACCTGCGCCGTTTATCTGGAGACACCCGCCAACCCCAATCTGAAGATCGCGGACATCACCGCCGTGGCGGAGATCGCCCACGGCTACAACAAGGACATCAAGGTGATCTGCGACAACACCTTCGCCTCCCCGTACCTCCAGCGTCCGCTGGAGCTGGGCGCGGACGTGGTGGTGCACTCCGCCACCAAGTATCTGAACGGTCACGGCGACGTGATCGCCGGCTTCGTGGTCAGCTCCGCCGAGTTCTGCAATGAGGTGCGTATGTTCGGTCTGAAGGACATGACCGGCGCGGTCATGGATCCCTTCTCCGCCTTCCTGATCCTTCGCGGTCTCAAGACGCTGGAGATCCGTATGCAGAAGCACTGCGCCAACGCCATGGCGGTGGCGGAATTCCTGTATAACCACCCCGCCGTGGAGAAGGTCTACTATCCCGGTCTGGTCGATCACCCCGGCCACGACGTCGCCCGCCGCCAGATGAGCGACTTCGGCGGAATGCTGTCCTTCGAGGTCAAGGGCGGACGCGCCGCCGGCGTGAAGCTGGTGAACGCGCTGCACCTTATCACCGTGGCGGTGTCGCTGGGCGACGCGGAGACGCTGATCGAGCACCCCGCCTCCATGACCCACTCCACCTACACCGAGGAGGAGCTTGCCGCCTCCGGCATCGCCGCCGGTCTGATCCGCCTGTCCGTGGGCTTGGAGAACGCCGAGGACATCATCGCCGACTTGAAGCAGGCTCTCGCCACGCTGTAACCGCTGTCTATACACGATAATGCCGTTATTTTCGAGCCGCGAAGCGGCTCGAAAATATTCGCTTCGCTCCACGCACGCCTTGCATAGCAAGGCTTAGCGCGGCATTTGATCCGATTCGAGGCGGGCTTTGCCCCCTCGAGCTCCCCCTGTGAGGAGGAAAGACTGCACGCACAGCGGGGTCTATCGACACGCAGAAAGGAGCACCCGCAAGGGTTCTCCTTTTCGCCTTTGAATGGGGTGCGGCTTCGTTCATAAATTGTTTACACTAAAAGTCAAAGAAAGTCAATTTAACCTATTGACAAAGTAGGATAACTGGTGTATGATACGGTCAAAGGTCAAGGAAAGGCAAAGTCAAGCGAAACCCTTGACCTTGGTACACGAGAGAAAGGCGGCGAGAATTTGGGTATTTCCGATATTATCGCTGGGTTCATCCAGCAGGAATTGGAGGAGGCGGGCGGCGCGCTGGAGGTACAGCGCAGCGACTTGGCACAGCGGTTCAACTGCGTGCCCAGCCAGATCAACTACGTGATGTCCACCCGGTTCTCGCCGGAGCACGGCTACATCGTGGAGTCCCGGCGGGGCGGCGGCGGCTACATCCGCATTACGCGGGTGCAGGTGGGTCGCCAGACGCTGCTGATGCACGTCATCAACTCCATCGGGCAGCGGCTGGATCCCGCCAGTGCGCGCGCCATCACTCAGAATCTGGTGGAGTCCAGTGCCATCAGCCGCGAGGTGGGGAACGCACTGCTCTCCGCCACCGGCACGCGGGCGTTGCAGTCCGCGCGCCCGGAGTGCCGCGACGCACTGCGCGCCGCTATATTCAAGCAAGTTTTGATCCATTCCGTCTGACGACGGCATAAGGAGGTTATGATACTATGAAGTGTGATCGCTGCGGTAAGAACGAGGCTACGTTCTACTATAAGAGCAATATCAACGGCAGGGTGACGGAGACGCATCTCTGCCCCAACTGCGCCCGCGCCATGGGCTACACCGGCTCCCTCCAGAGCCGCATGGGCAGCTGGTTCGACGACGACTGGTTTGACCGTCCCTTCCGGATGCTCGAGCCCTTCTTCGGCGGGTTCGGCGACAGGATGCTGACGGAGTTCCCCCGTCCCGTGAATGTGCTGGAGCAGGCGCAGACCGCCGACCCGGAGGATACCGGGAAGGACGACCTTCTGCCCCACGACGAGGCCATGTCGCTGGCGTTGGAGCGCAAGCGCAACGCGCTGGAAACACAGCTCCGCAACGCTGTGGCGGAGGAGCGTTTTGAGGACGCCGCCCACCTGCGGGACGAGCTGAAGGCCTTGGGGGAAAAGGCCTCTTAAAAATCTCCCCCCTATAAGAATAACCGTTTGAAAGGAAGTGTTCCTTTATGTCTGAGAATAAGTTCACCCCCCGTGCAGAGGAAGCTCTGCGCTTGAGTCAAGAGGCCGCCGAGGAGCTGGGTCACGGCTATGTCGGCTCCGAGCACCTGCTGCTGGGTCTGCTCCGCGAGGAGGACGGCGTGGCGCACCGCGTGCTGTCCGAGTTCGGCGTGACCGATGAGATGGTCTGCTCCGTGCTGCAGCGCAGCGTGGGCAAGGGCGTGTCCGGCGCGGCACCCAGCCAGGGTCTGACGCCCCGCGCCAAGAGCGTGGTGGAGCTGGCGGTATCCGAGGCCGCCCGTATGGGCTCCGCCTCTATCGGCACCGGGCACCTGCTGATGGGGCTGCTCCGCGAGGGCGGCAACATGGGGCTTCGTATCCTGCGGACGGTGGGCGTTGACCCCAACAAGATGTACAGTGCCATTCTGAAGAAGGCGGAGAATGCGCCCAAGGCTGCCGCCGGTGCGTCCGCCGGCCGCGAGGGCGACAAGAAGAACAAGGCTCTGGCGGAGTACACCCGCGATCTGACCGAGGCCGCCCGCAGCGGCAAGCTGGATCCCGTCATCGGGCGCGATAAGGAGATCCAGCGGGTCATCCAGATTCTGTCCCGCCGCAGCAAGAACAACCCTGTGCTCATCGGCGAGCCGGGCGTGGGCAAGACCGCTATCGCCGAGGGTCTGGCGGAGCGCATCGCCTCCGGCGACGTGCCGGAGGAGCTGCTGGACAAGCGCGTGCTGTCCCTGGATCTGAGCGGCATGGTGGCGGGCACCAAGTACCGCGGCGAGTTCGAGGAGCGCATCAAAAATACGCTGAACGAGGTGAAGAAGGACGGCAACGTGATCCTGTTCATCGACGAGCTGCACACCATCGTGGGTGCCGGCTCCGCCGAGGGTGCTGTGGACGCCGCCAACATTCTGAAGCCCGCCCTGAGCCGTGGTGAGATCCGCGTCATCGGTGCCACCACGCTGAACGAGTACCGGAAGTATATCGAGAAGGATGCCGCGCTGGAGCGTCGGTTCCAGCCCATCACCGTGGGGGAGCCTACGCCGGAGGCGACGCTGGAGATCCTCAAGGGTCTGCGTGACCGGTACGAGGCGCACCACAAGCTGACCATCACCGACGAGGCGTTGGACGCCGCCGTGCAGCTGTCCAAGCGGTATATCGGCGACCGGTTCCTGCCGGACAAGGCCATCGACCTGATGGACGAGGCCGCCTCGCAGGTGCGTATGGCGGCAGAGTCCTCCTCCCCCGATCTGAAGTCGCTGGAGGAGAAGATCACCGCGCTGCACCGGGAGAAGAACGATGCCATCGCCGCCCAGGACTTCGAGAAGGCCGCGCAGCTGCGTGACATCGAGAAGGACTATCAGGAGCAGGTGGACATCGAGCGGGAGAACTGGCGCAAGAATCTGTCCCAGAACAGAGGCACCGTCACCGCTGACGACATCGCCAAGGTGGTCGCCGGTTGGACGGGTATCCCCGTCACGCGGCTGACCGAGGACGAGAGTATGCGCCTGCTGAAGCTGGAGGAGAAGCTCCACGAGCGTGTGGTGGGGCAGGATGACGCCGTTGCCGCCGTCGCCAAGGCGATCCGCCGCAGCCGTGTGGGTCTGAAGGACCCCAAGCGGCCTATCGGCTCGTTCCTGTTCCTCGGCCCCACCGGCGTGGGCAAGACCGAGCTTTGCAAGACGCTGGCGGAGGCCATGTTCGGCGATGAGAACGCCATGGTGCGTATTGATATGTCCGAGTACATGGAGAAGCACACCGTGTCCCGTCTGATCGGTTCGCCTCCCGGCTATGTGGGTCACGAGGAGGGCGGTCAGCTTACCGAGAAGGTTCGCAGAAAGCCCTATTCCGTGGTGCTGTTCGACGAGATCGAGAAGGCGCACGAGGACGTGTGGAACATCCTGCTGCAGATTCTGGAGGACGGCGTTGTGACCGACTCCCAGGGTCGTAAGGTGGATTTCAAGAACACCGTCATCGTGATGACCTCCAATGTGGGTGCCAAGAACATCACCGCCGACGCCGCCAAGCTGGGCTTTGACGGCAAGGAGAAGGATGAGAAGGAGGACGAGGAGGCGCGGTTCGCCCGCATCCGCGAGGCGGTCATGGCCGACCTGAAGCACACCTTCCGCCCGGAGTTCCTGAACCGTATCGACGAGATCATCGTGTTCCGTCAGCTGACACAGGAGAACATCGTGGAGATCGCGCGCCGGATGCTTGCCGTCACCGGCAGCCGCATGGCACAGCAGGGTATCACCCTCGTCTCCGACGACGACGCCGTGGCGGAGCTGGCGCGGGACGGCTTCGATCCCCAGTACGGTGCACGGCCTCTGCGCCGCGCCATCCAGAACACGGTGGAGGACGCCGTGGCGGAGCAGATGCTGGAGGGCAAGCTGCGCTCCGGCGACACCGCCCACATCCGTCTGCGGGACGGCAAGGTGGTCATTGACGCGGAGACAGCTCCCGCCGCCGAAGCTCCCGCCGAGGCAGCGGCAGCCCCTGCGGAGAAGTAAAAGCAGAATATCCCCCGGCACCGCCGGGGGATATTTTTTTGCCGCCGCAACTTGAAGTTGCTATACAAAGCCGCCCGCATCGGGTATAATAGGTAGGTAAAGACCGGTATGACGGACATGAGAAAGGAACAGCTATGAACATAAACTGGAACGACCCCAATTTTCAGGGCTTCGGTCATCAGTCCCGCCCCAAGCGGGAGCGCAAGCCCGTGGGAACGCCGCTGGGACGCACGCTGCTGAACATCGCGGTGACGGTGGTTTTCGCCGCCGTGTATTTCTACATCGTGCTGCCGCCCATCAGCTTCAAGAGCGAGGATTTCTACATCTTCGTGCTGCTGACGTGCGCGGTGTACGGTGCCTGCGCCGTGCTGACCTCCGGGTTTCAGGGCAGCGGTGCCAAGGGCTATTTCGGCTTTCTGAAAAAGCAGTGCACGCTGCCGCTGATCATCGCCATAGCCATGATAGCCACCGCGCTGGCAGGCTCCGTGCTGGGCTGGCAGTTGTTCCGCGCCGGCAGCTATCGGGATCTGCTGACGGTGGAGGACGGCGACTTCGCCGCCGAGGTGGAGGAGATCAGCTACGACCAGATCCCCATGCTGGACGCCAACTCCGCCATGAAGCTGGGCAACCGGAAGCTGGGCGAGCTGGCGGACATGGTGTCCCAGTTTGAGGTCGCCGACGACTATACACAGATCAATTATCAGGGACGCCCCGTGCGGGTCACGCCCCTGCGGTACGGCGACGTCATCAAGTGGCTGAACAACCGCTCACAGGGGCTGCCCGCCTATCTGCTTATCGACATGGTGACGCAGAACGTGGAGGTGGTGCGGCTGGACGAGGGCATCCACTACACCACGGCGGAGCATTTCAGCCGGAACCTCTACCGCCATCTGCGGTTCCACTACCCCACCTATATGTTCGACGACCCCGCCTTTGAGATCGACGAAAACGGCGATCCGTGGTGGGTGTGTCCCCGTGTCAGCCACACCATCGGGCTGTTCGGCGGACGCGACATCATCGGCGCGGTGCTGGTGAACGCCGTCACCGGCGAGAGTGCCTACTACAAGACGGGCGACGTGCCCAACTGGGTGGATCACGTGTTCACCGCAGAGCTTATCATGCAGCAGTACGACTACCACGGGGCGTATATCAACGGCTTTATCAACTCCCTGTTCGGACAGCGGGACGTGACCGTGACCACGGAGGGGTATAACTATATCGCCATCGGCGACGACGTGTATATGTACACCGGCGTTACCTCCGTGGTGTCCGACGAGTCCAACATCGGCTTCATCCTGTCCAACCAGCGCACTAAGGACACGCGGTTCTATCTGGTGGCGGGTGCCAAGGAATACTCCGCCATGGGCAGTGCCGAGGGACAGGTGCAGCAGATGAAGTACACCGCCACGTTCCCGCTGCTGCTGAACATCTCCGACCAGCCCACGTACTTCATGGCGTTGAAGGACGCCGCCGAGCTGGTGAAGATGTACGCCATGGTCAACGTCAGCCAGTACCAGATCGTCGCCACCGGCGACACCGTGGCGCAGTGCGAGGCGAACTACCGCCGTATTCTGGCGGAAAAGGGGCTTGTCTCCGCCGATAACGCCGACCTGCCCACCACCGAGGGGCAGAGGGAGGCCAGCGGCGTGCTGGAGGACATCCGCTCCGCTGTGGTGGGCGGCAACACGCTGTACTATCTGCGTCTCACCGGCGACAGCCACTACTACGTTGTCTCCGCCGCCCAGCAGCCGGAGGTGGTCATCTACAACGTGGGGGATCGGGTCACCGTCCGGTTCACCGAGAACGAGGGCACCATTCTGGATGCCGAGAGCGTGAGGCGCGACGCCGCCCAGGAGAGCCCCGCCGTGCCCGCTGCCCCGGAGGAGGGAGAAGCCTCCACGGAGGAGCCGGAGAGCGCGGCGTGAAAAAGAGCAAAAAAAGAAAGCCCCGGCGGGCTTTCTTTTTTTGCTCTTTTCACTTGATGTCCACGACCTCGTAGCCGGCGTCGGTGACGGCTTTACGCAGGGCGTCGTCGCTGACGTCGCCGGTGACGACGGCGGTGCCGGTCGCCAGATCCACGTCCGCCTGTACGCCCAGTGCGGTCAGAGCCTTCTCCACGTGGGAGACGCAGTGGGCGCACATCATGCCCTTGATGGTGACGGTCTTTTTGCTCATAGTGTCAGCCTCCTTGCTGCATTGGTTACACGTATCATACACCGGCTGGGACGGTTTTGCAACCGTCTTAGCGGCGACTTCGCCGCTTTTCCAGCTCCGCAGGCGCAGTGCATTGCCCACCACGCAGACGCTGCTGAGGCTCATCGCCGCCGCCGCCAGCATGGGGTTCAGCGTCACTCCCCACGCCGGGTACAGCGCGCCCGCCGCCACGGGGATCCCCACGGAGTTATAGAAAAACGCCCAGAACAGGTTCTGCCGTATGTTCCGCAGGGTGGCGCGGGACAGGGACACCGCGTCCGCCACGTCCATGAGGCTGTTTTTCATCAGCACAATGTCCGCCGACTCAATGGCGACATCCGTGCCTGCGCCGATAGCCAGCCCCACGTCCGCCGTCACCAGTGCCGGGGCGTCGTTGATGCCGTCGCCCACCATGGCGACCCTTCCGCCGCCCGCCTGCAGCTCGCGCACCACACGCGCCTTGTCCTGCGGCAGCACCTGCGCGATAACGCGGCTAACGCCCACCTGACGGGCGATAGCGTCCGCCGTGCGGCGGTTGTCGCCGGTCAGCAGCACCACCTCGCAGCCCATGGAGCGCAGGGCGGCAACCGCCGCCGCGCTGTCGCGCTTTACCACGTCCGCCACGGCGACCACGCCCAGCAGCGCGCCGTTCCCCGCCACGAACAGGGGCGTTTTGCCGTCCTCCGCCAGCTGCGCGGCGGCGGAGTGCAGCTCCGCGCTCACCGCCACGCCGGACTGCGCCATAAACGCTTCATTTCCCGCCAGCAGCTTCACGCCCACCACGGAGGCGGTCACGCCGCCGCCCGCTACGGCGGAGAAATCCGACGCCGGGTGCAGCGTCAGCTTGCGCGTCTCCGCCTCGGCGACGATGGCACCCGCCAGCGGGTGCTCGGAGGGCTTTTCCAGAGAGGCGGCGGCGGACAGCAGCGCGGACTCGTCCATGCCGGCGGCGCACAGCACGTCCGTCACGCGGGGCTTGCCCTCGGTGACGGTGCCGGTCTTATCCAGCACCACCGTGTCCACGCGTCCCATCAGCTCCAGGCTGGCGGCGGACTTCACCAGCACGCCCCGCTCCGCCGCCTTGCCCGTCGCCACAGTGATCGCCACGGGCGTTGCCAGTCCCAGCGCGCAGGGGCAGGAGATCACCAGCACGGCGATGCCGATGCTCAGGCAGAACCGGACGCCCATGCCGCCCACCGCCGCCCACAGCACCGAGGCGAGGACGGCGATGGCGATGACCACCGGCACGAACACCGCGCTGATCCTGTCCGCCAGACGGCTGATGGGAGCCTTGCCCCCCGCCGCCTGCTCCATAAGGCGGATGATCTGGGACAGGGTGGTGTCCTCCCCCACACGCTCCGCCGTCAGCTCCAGATAGCCGCCGGTGAGGATGGTGGCGGACACGGCTCTGTCGCCCACGGTCTTTTCCACCGGCATACTCTCGCCGGTGAGGGCAGACTCGTCCACGGTGCCGCCGCCGGCGGCCACCGTGCCGTCTACGCCGATGCGTCCCCCCTGCCGGACGATGACCGTCTCGCCGGGGCGGATGTCCCCTGTGGGGACGGTGATTTCCTTTCCGTCACGGCGCACCACGGCGGATTCCGGTGCCAGTGCCAGCAGGGCGGTGATGGCCCCGGTGGTCTTGCCCTTGGAGCGTTCCTCCATGTACTTGCCCACCGTCACCAGCGTCAATATCATGCCCGCCGACTCAAAGTACAGATCGGGCATACCTGTGACCTTCCCCGCCGCCAGCAGTCCAAGCTCGATGAGGCTGTATACCAGTCCCGCCGCCGCGCCCAGAGCCACCAGCGAGTCCATGTTGGGGCTGCCCTTACACAAGCGGGAGAAGCCCACGGTGAAGTAGCTGCGGTTCAGCAGGAGGATGGGCACCGTCAGTACCAGCAGCAGTATGCCGGCGAGCAGCGGCTCCGTGTGCATAAAGGCGGGCACCGGCAGCCCCATCATGTGTCCCATGCTGAGATAGAACAGCGGCACAAGGCACACCGCCGACCACAGAAGCCGCCTGCCCATGGCCTTGGCGGAGGCGTCCTGCTCCGCGCGGAGGTCGCGGCGCACCTCGCTCTCCGGGGCGGCACCGTAGCCCGCCGCCGTGACGGCGGAGACGATGGCGGCGGGATCCACGCTGTCGTCCCGCTGGCAGGTCAGCGTGCCCAGCATCAGATTCACCGATGCGTCACGGACGCCGGGGACGCTGTTTGCCGCCCGCTCCACGTGGGCGGCACAGGCGGCGCAGGTCATGCCGGTGACGACGAATTTCTCTGTCATAGTATCACATCCTATCTGTTCACTACGTTTACGCCGCCAGTGTACCACCGCTTTCCTCAATTTGCAAGAGAAAGTTAAAGAACTTTTACCGCCGCCGCTTGTCCGAGGGGCGCACCAGCAGCGACGCCAGCAGGGAGAACACCACCGCCGCCGTAATGCCGCCGGACGCCGCCGTCAGACCGCCGGTGAGCACGCCCATCAGCCCGTCCCGCGCCACGGCGTCCGCCACGCCCTTGGCGAGAGAATAGCCGAAGCCCGTCAGGGGTACGGTGGCTCCCGCGCCGCCCCAGTCCACCACGTACTGGTACACGCCCACCGCTTGCAGCACCACGCCCGCCACCACGTAGCCCGTCAGGATACGGGCGGGAGTGAGACGGGTTTTGTCCACCAGTATCTGTCCCACGGCGCACAGCAGCCCGCCGCAGAGGAATGCGTTCACATACTCCATTCTGTGCCCTCCCTTGTCGCCTCCAGCACCACCGCGTGGCAGATGCCGGGGATGCTCTCCCCTTGAAAGGAACTGGTGGTGCTGAGCAGTGCCCCGGTGGGGGCGAACAGCACCCGGCGCCACTTGCCGCGGCGCATACCCTCCAGCACCATGCCGTTGAGCACCGCCGCCGAGCAGCCGCAGCCGCTGCCGCCGGCGTGCATATCCTGCCGCTTCCTGTCGTAGAGCAGCAGCCCGCAGTCGGTGTAGTTCTCCAGCGTCACGCCCTCCCGGCGGAACATCTCCACCACAAGGCGGCTGCCCACGTCCCCCAGATCGCCGGTGAGGATGAGGTCGTAGTCCTTCGGCGCGGTGCCGGTGTCGCGGAACAGGGCGGACAACGTGTCGAAGGCGGCAGGTGCCATCGCCGCGCCCATGTTCGTCATGTCCGTCACGCCCAGATCCACGATCCTGCCCCGGACGGCGTGGGTGATATAGGGCCCCTCCGCCTGCCGGCTGAGGATGCAGCAGCCCGCCGCCGTGGCGGTCCACTGGGCGGTGGGGCTGCGCTGGCTGCCGTAGGGCAGGGGCATACGGTACTGCCGCTCGGCGGTGCAGAAGTGGGAGGAGGTCTGGGCGGCGGCCATGGAGGCGAAGCCGCACGCCACCGCCATCGCCGCCAGCGACAGCGTCTCTCCCATGGTGGAGCAGGCACCGTAAACCCCGTAGAAGGGGATGTTGAAATCCCGCAGGGCGAACGTGGCTCCGATGTTCTGGTTCAGCAGATCCCCGGCGAACACGCAGTCCACGTCCTCCGCCGATAAGCCGCCCTTTTGCAAAGCCAGCCGCAGAGCGTCCGCCTGCATCTGCGCCTCCCCCTGCTCCCATGTGTCGCGCCCGCAGAAGGAGTCCTCCGCCACAGCGTCGAACCAGCCGCCCAGCGGGCCGTCGCCCTCCAGCCGCCCCGCCACGGCGGCGAAGCTGACGACGCCCGGCGGGCGGAGGAACCGGCAGGTCTGGCGGCTCAGTCGTTTCACGTCCATTGTACACACCTCGCAAATCACATTTTCCGTAGTGTGCGCTCTTTGGCGGGAAATATGAATATACCACTGGAAAAGGCGCAGCCGCCGGTGTATAATATAGTGACCATTTGGAACGAAGGAGCATATACCATGGAGGAAATGCGTAGCTTTGGATATATCTGCCCCGCCTGCGGCAAGGCGGTGCTGCACAGCCGCAGCGTGTTCGCGCTGAACGCCGCCGCGGCGCGGATGGAATGTGAATGTGGGAAGGAAGCCCTCACCGCCGAGACGGACGGGCTGCGCTTCCGCTTGCAGGTGCCCTGCGGCGTGTGCGGCGGGCACCATCAGGCGGAGTGCGGCGCAGACGCGGTGCTCCACGGGCGGGGCATCGGCTTGAGCTGCCCGGAAAAGCAGGAGCTGTGCTGCTTCATCGGCGAGGAGGCGGAGGTTCGCAAGGCCATGGAGGGGCTCGCCATCCGCGTGGCGAAGGAGAAGGCGGACCCGGACGGGGCGTTCACCGACAACGTCATTATGTACGAGGTGCTCTCCGAGCTGAAGGACATCGCCGGGCGCGGCGGTATCTCCTGCTCCTGCGGCAGCAGAGAATACGCCATACAGGTACGGCGCGGCGCGGTGGACATCGTGTGCGGCAGGTGCGGCGGCAGGCTGCGGCTCCCCGCCGCCACGGACAGCGATCTGGACGACCTGTGCTGCCGCATGACGCTGACCATTCCGGGGAAGTGACCCCGGTTTCCCACGGCAAAACGCCGGAACACGCCGCTGAAAGGAGACAGCTCCCATGATACAACTATTGAGCCGCTGGCTCATTCCCGACCGGGACAACGTGTCCTCCCCCGCCGTCCGCCGTGCCTACGGTACGCTGTGCGGCGCGGTGGGTATCGCGCTGAACATCCTGCTGTTTATCGGCAAGTTCTTCGCCGGACAGCTGTCCGGCTCCATCGCCGTGACGGCGGACGCCTTCAACAACCTGTCCGACGCCGGCTCCTCGGCGGTGACGCTGCTGGGCTTCCGGCTGGCGGGCAAAAAGCCCGACACCGACCATCCCTTCGGGCACGGGCGCATTGAGTACATCTCCGGGCTGATCGTGGCGGGGCTGATCCTGCTGATGGGCGTGGAGCTGGCAAAATCCTCCTTTGATAAGATACTCCACCCGGAGGCGGTGACGTTCTCCCTTCTGGCATTGGGTATTATGGCGGCGTCGGTGTGCGTGAAGCTGTATATGTGGCTGTATAACCGGCAGGTGGGGCGGCGCATCCATTCCGCCGCCATGGAGGCCACCGCCATGGACAGCCTGTCCGACACCGCCGCCACCGCCGCCGTGCTGCTGTCCATGCTCGTCGGCAAGTGGACGAATCTGGCGGTGGACGGCTACGTGGGTCTTGTGGTGGCACTGTTCATCCTGTTCTCCGCCTACAAGGCCGCCAAGGAGACGCTCTCCCCCCTGCTGGGGCAGGCTCCCGACCCGGAGCTGGTGCAGGAGATACGGGACATCGTCCTCTCCAACGACACGGTGCTGGGCGTACACGATCTGGTGGTGCACGACTATGGCCCCGGACGGCTGATGATCTCCCTCCACGCGGAGGTGCCCGCCTCCGGGAACATTATGGCGATGCACGACGTGATCGACAACATTGAAAAGGGGCTGATGGAGAAGCTCCACTGCCACGCCGTCATCCACATGGACCCCATCGTCACCGACGGCTCCGTTACCGCCCTGAAAGAACAGGTGGCGGAGCTGGTGAAGCAGGTGGACCCCGGTCTGACCATCCACGATTTCCGGGTGGTGCAGGGCACCACCCACACCAACCTGATCTTCGACGCGGTGCTGCCCTTTTCCAGCGGCAAGACGCCGTCGCAGACAGCGCAGGCGATACGGGAGCTTGTCCGCGCCATGGACGGCAATTACTACGCCGTGGTCACGGTGGATCACAGCTTCACGGAATAAAAAAGCCGCCCGCAGGCTTTCGCCTGCGGACAGCCAGTGTCCCCGCTTATTCCCATGTCTGCCAGATCTCCGGGTGGTAGCCCACGGTGGCCTGCTTGCCGTTGCGGACGATGGGCGCGTTGAAAAGCTCCGGGTATTCCAGCAGCTTTTCCTCTGCCGCCTGGGGCGTGATGTACGCCATGAACAGCTCCTCGTAGGCGCGGCAGGACGTATTCACCAGCGCGTCATAGCCGCCCACGGCGGACTTGATGGAGCGGTACTCCCCCGGCGAGACGCCCTTGCTCATCAGGTCAATGTACTGGTACTTGATGCGCCGCTCCTTGAACCAACGTTCCGCCTTTTTTGTGTCAAAGGACTTGGACATACCGAAAATCTGAATATTCATACGACAACAACTCCTTACGGAAGAAATGGAGGGACAGCATGGACGATACCATCCGCAGATTGAAAGAACTGACCGACAGCTCCCGCAACATCGTGTTTTTCGGCGGGGCGGGCGTGTCCACCGAGTCGGGCATCCCCGACTTCCGCAGCGTGGACGGGCTGTATCACCAGAAGTTCAAGTACCCGCCGGAGACGATACTCAGCCACACGTTTTACGAGACGCACACGGAGGAGTTCTACGACTTCTACCGCACCAAAATGCTCGCGCCGGACGCCCAGCCCAACGCCGCCCACCGGAAGCTGGCGCAGTGGGAGCAGGAGGGCAGGCTGAAGGCCGTCATCACCCAGAACATCGACGGGCTGCACCAGAAGGCGGGCAGCCGGGAGGTGCTGGAGCTGCACGGCAGCGTGCTGCGGAACTACTGCACGCGCTGCGGGAAATTCTATGGTGTGGAGCGTATCGCAGGGAGCACCGGCGTGCCCCGGTGCCAGCAGTGCGGCGGCGTCATCAAGCCCGACGTGGTGCTGTACGAGGAGTCGCTGAATGAGGAGGTGATGGCGAAAGCCATCCACTACATCCGGCAGGCGGACGTGCTGCTCATCGGCGGAACGTCGCTGGTGGTATACCCGGCGGCGGGACTTGTACAGTATTACAGGGGCGGGAAGCTTGCCGTGATCAACAAGGGCGGGGCGGGGAGTGGCCTCGGCGCGGCGGTGAATGTAGACGCCCCCATCGGCTGGGTCATGGAGCAATTATAACACAGAATACGCGGAAAAGTCACCCTTCCGGGCGACTTTTCCGCGTATTCTTTCGTCTTGTCCGCGCGCCCTGGGGCGGGGCGGTCAGTCGGGGAGCGAGGCGGCGGTCAGGAGCCACGCGCCGGCGGTCAGGAGCAGCGGCTCCGGCGGCAGATGCGACCAGCGGCAGGGCAGGGGGATGTCCTGTATTTCCAAGGGGGTGCCGTCTACGGCGGTGAGGCGGCGCTGAACGCAGAGCACCGGCGGAGAGGACAGGCTGGAGAGCGTCAGACTGCTGCGGCGGGAGAGTCCGCAATCCACCGTCTGCCGGACGGGAAGGCACAGACCGGCACCTTGAGGCAGGAGCACCGTGCGGCAGCGGGGAAGGCACGGGAGCGTCGCCAAGCGGGCGACGGCGGCAGCGGAGAGCACCAGAAGCTCCCAGCGGCGTGAGAAAAGCGTTGTGTCGTCCACCCGCACCAGAGACGGCGGGAGGTAGCGGTGCCACTGTGCGCCGCAGGGACAGTAATATGCGCTGCTGTCCATGTAGATCTCACCTCAACGTCAGTGTGTGCAGGATTCGGGAGCTTATGCCGCAGTCGGAAGAATTTGCCCTGTTCTTTCCGGGAAAGCTGTGGTATAATACACTCGTTATCGAAGAATCCAATGCAAGGAGGCCGCGCTATGCCGTTCCGCGCACATTTACACACGGTGAACCGCCACCGCCGGCTGGTGCGGCACTACTGCCTGAAGCTGGGGCTTGTCTGGCAGGGGCTGACCCACGATCTGAGCAAGTACAGTCCCACGGAATTCTGGCGCGGCGTGCGGTATTATCAGGGCTGGCGCAGTCCCAACGACCAGGAGCGGCTGGAGAACGGGGTGAGTCTGGCGTGGCTGCACCACAAGGGTCGGAACCGCCATCACTTTGAATACTGGATCGACTACTGCCGCCGGGAGGACGGCACTATCTACATAGGCGGGTGCAAGATGCCCATGCGGTATGTGGCGGAGATGTTCTGCGACAGGATCGCCGCCTGCCGTGTCTATCAGGGGGAGGCGTACACGGACGCGTCGCCCTACGACTACTACCAGCGGAGCAAGGATCTGCGGCGGACGGACGCCAGCCGGTTCATGCACGCGGAGACGGCGGAGCTGCTGGATCGGTGGCTGCTGCTGCTGAAGGAGCGGGGCGAGGACGCCGCTTTTTCCGCCATTCGGCAGGAGCTGAAGCGGGGAAATTACGGCGCATAGGGCTCGTTAAGATAAAAACGAGCATTTTTTGCAGGTTTTCCTTGCTTTCCGCCACTTTCTGATATACAATATTTTGGTACATTTTGATGCGAGGTTATCAACGACATGACCCATCCCTATAAAACGCGGGAGGGCGGCGCGACGGTGACGGTGTTCGTTCCCTACGACTGTCAGAACAACTGCCCCTTCTGCATTAACAAAAAAGAATACGCGGACTGCTCCGGCTTTTCGCTGGAGAAGATCCTTGCCAGCATCCGGGTGATGGACAGCATCACGCCGCGGTGCGATTTTGTGTTTACCGGCGGCGAGCCTCTGGCGGATCTGAACGCCCTGCAGCAGATGCTGGACGCCATCCCCGCCACCCACAAAATCTATATCAACACCACGTTCCCCGCTCAGGCGACCATCTCCTTTGAGGAGATGCTGGCGTTCACGGAGCGGAACAAGGACAAGATCACGTGCATGAATATCTCGCGCCATCTGGTGAAGTACGTGGAGGAGAGCCCCGACGAGATACTGGGGAGGATCGCCTGTCCCACGCGGATCAACTGTGTGCTGTACAGAAACTATCCGGCCTCGAAGCTGGTGGACTACGTGGAGCGGTTCCTGCCGTACCGTATCCCCATCCAGTTCCGGTATGACTACACGGAGACGACGCCGGAGAACCTGTACGAAGAGGAGCACGACAAGATTTTGCAAGATCTGAAGAAGCAGTTCACCTACAAGGGGCTGGACGGCTGCCGGATGCGGAACGGGTTCCACTTCGAGTACAAGGGACTGCACATGACGTATCACAAGACGCTGCCCTACTCCACCATTGTGGAGAAGGGGGACGACGGCGTGACCTACGACATTCTGTACGACATCCTCATCAAGCAGACCGGCGAGATACACAGCGACTGGACGGGCGTGAAGATGGACGTGGACGCATACCGCAAGGTGACGTTTGAGCCTTACGACCTGAAGGTGCTGAACGGCACGGTGGATTTTTGAGAAAGAGACGGCGTAAGCCGTCTCTTTCAGGCTGTCGAAAAAGCCGCTGGCTTTTCTCGACAGCCTGAAATAATGCCGGTATTTTCGTGCCGCGAAGCGGCACGAAAATACTCGCTTCGCTCCACGCACGCCTTGCAGAGCAAGGCTTAGCGCGGCATTTGATCCGATTCGAGGCGGGCTTCGCCCCCTCAAGCTCCCCCTGTGAGGAGGAAAGACTGCACGCACGACAGGGGTTTATCGACACGCAGAAAGAGACGGCGTTTGCCGTCTCTTTTTTTGGAACCTTGGTGGGGGTCGTTCCGTCATAAGGGTTGGAGGAAATTTTATGAGTTCTTAAGGTTTTCCCCCTTTTACTTCCGCACGGTTTGTATTATAATATCGTATTGAGCCGACACATACCGTGTGGGCGGGCAAAAAACATTTCTTGAGGAAAAAAATAAGGAGCGATTCTATGAAACGTTTTATCTCCCTGCTGCTGGCGGTGCTGACCGCCGCTACGCTGGTCGCCTGCGGCGACAAGGACTCCGCCACCGTGGACGCGGCGGGGCTGGGTAAGGCTCTCAGTGAGCGGGTGCAGTTTGACGACACTATGTCCGCCGTGTCCTACGACGATTTGAAGTTCTATCTGGAGCTGCCGGAGAAGTGCGAGGTGGGCGCGTATATGTCCACCGGTGCCACCGCCGAGGAGATCTTCGTGGTGCAGTGCTATAACAAGACCGACGCCGCCGCGGTGAAGGTCTCCATGCAGTCCTATCTGGACAGCCAGAAGCAGGAGATGGAGCGGTATAAGCCGGAGGAGGTAGCGCGGCTGAACAACGCCATCTTCGCCACCTACGGCACCTGCGTGGTGCTGTGCGTGACCAATGACACCGCCACCGCCAACGCGGTCATCAAGGAGTACGTGGGATGAGTCCGCGCTATGAACGGCGGCAGGGCGGAGGCGGAGCCATACTGCTGCTGATCGCCGCCGCCGCTCTGGTGGTCGCCGTGCTCGCCATATTCACCGACCTGTTCAATGGGAAGAAATCACCGGATACGGCGGGGGACGACGTTGTGATCAACCAGCCGACGGAGGGGCAGGAGCCCGCCGCCGTCGGCGACAAGGGTACGGACAGCGACGGCAGCAAGGACGGTACCGAGACCGGCAAGGACGGGCAGGACGACATCACCACACCGGTGACGCCCTCCCCGTCCGTGACCACCACGAAGCCCGCCAGCTCCAATACCATCACCACCGACGCCAAGCCCTATCAGTCCGGCGGCGTGTATGTGGTGGGCAACGCCGGATACGAGATGTACAACTATGTGGAGAGCATCGCCGCGAACTATCAGACGGTGGTGAACAGCATGGCGGACACTCTGAAGGGCGTGTCCAACGTGTACGTGATGGCGATTCCCCTCTCCAGCGGCATTACGCTGCCGGACGCGCTGTACGACGACATACCCGGCAGCAACCAGCAGCAGGCGGAGAAGGATATTTTGGCGGGAATGGGGCAAAATGTAAAGACGGTGCCCCTGTATGACACGCTGATGAGCCACCGGACGGAGTACGTATATTTCCGCACCGACCACCACTGGACGGCGTTGGGCGCGTACTACGCCTATGTGCAGTTCTGCAACGCCAAGGGCATTACGCCCCACGCCTTGCAGGACTATGAGGTGACGCAGTTCCCCGGCTATCTGGGTTCCTTCTATAACGACGGCGGGAAGCCGCAGGCTATGGCGGACACACCGGACACGGTGAACGCCTATCACCCTGTCAGCTCCACCGCCTCCATGAAATACGGCAGCAACGAGAACAGCGCACTCACCGGCGGCAAGGTGATCTTTGACGAGTCCACCGCGCCGGCAGGCTTGAAATACGGCACGTTCATCATGGGCGACAACCCCTACACCATCATCGAGAATCCGGAGGTGCACAACGGGGAGAGCTGTATCGTGGTGAAGGAGTCCTTCGGCAACGCGCTGGTGCCGTTCCTTGTGGATCACTACGAGACGGTGTACGTCATCGACTACCGGTATTATGACGGCAGCATCAGCGCACTGGCGAAGACCAAGGGCGTGACCGATGTGCTGTACGCCAACAATCTGTCCGCCCTCCGCTCCAGCGACAAGGTGGGCGCGATGAACCGGGTGAAATAAACCACTAAGCGATTTTGAACAGGGCGGGGTTGCCCGCCCTGTCTTTTTGAGAGTTTTGTAAAGGAGTACGCGAAACATGGTATTCAGCAGCACCACCTTCCTGCTGGCATTTTTGCCGTTGGTCGCCATACTGTACTATATCTGCCCGCGAAGGCTGCGGAACGCCCTGCTTCTGGTGTTCAGCCTGCTATTCTACGGCTGGGGAGAGCCGAAGTATATCCTCATTATGCTGTTCTCCACAGTGTTCGACTACTGCAACGGGCTGGGTATCGGCAGGTGCCGCGCCAAGGGGAACGAAAAGGGTGCGAAGGCGGTGCTGGTGCTCTCCGTGGTGGGGAATCTGGCCATTCTGGGGTTCTTCAAGTACACGGATTTCGCCATCGTCAACGTGAACGGGCTGCTGGGCACCGCCATCCCCACGCTGGGACTGCTGCTGCCCATCGGTATCTCCTTCTACACGTTCCAGACCATGAGCTACACCATCGACGTGTACCGGAAGCTGGTGCCGCCGCAGCGGAACATCATTGATTTCGGTGCCTACGTGACGCTGTTCCCGCAGCTGATCGCAGGGCCCATCGTCCAGTACAAGACGGTGGCTTACGACCTGGAGCACCGGCGGGAGAATCTCAGCGAAGCCAGCGAGGGATTACAGCGGCTGGTGATCGGGCTGGGGAAAAAGGTGCTGATCGCCAACCAGATGGGTGCCATCTGGGAGGACATCGCCGCTATGTCCGACCCCTCGGCGGTGACGGCGTGGATCGGTGCTATCGCGTACACGTTCCAGATCTATTTCGATTTCTCCGGGTACTCCGACATGGCCATCGGGCTGGGGCATTTCTTCGGATTCCACTTTTTGGAGAACTTCAACTATCCCTATGAGTCCCGCTCCGTGACGGAGTTCTGGCGGCGGTGGCACATCAGTCTGTCCACGTGGTTCCGGGAGTATGTGTATATCCCCTTGGGCGGCAACCGCAAGGGCAAGGGACGGCAGCTGCTGAACATCGCCATCGTGTGGCTGCTGACGGGTCTGTGGCACGGGGCAAGCTGGAATTTCGTGCTGTGGGGCGTGTACTACGCGGTGCTGCTGCTGCTGGAAAAGGTTTTTTTGCTGCGGTGGCTGGAGAAGGCTCCGCGATTCGTGGGGCACCTGTACACCTGCCTGTGCTTTATCATGGGTTGGGTGCTGTTCGCCATTACGGACTTCGCCGCGCTGGGACAGTACGTGTCCCATATGTTCTCCGGTGCCTTCGCCGACGGCACCACGGCGTATCTGCTGCGGTGCGACTGGCTGCTGCTGCTTCTATCGGCGGTGGGCTGCACCAGCCTGCCCAAGCGGCTGTGGCAGAAACGGGAGGGGACTCTTGCCCCCGCCCTGTCGGACGCGCTGCGGACGGTATGGGTGGCGGCAGTGCTGCTGGTGTCCATGGCGTTTCTGGTGGGCGACAGCTACAACCCGTTTTTGTATTTCCGATTCTAAGGAGGCGGCGTGATGAAGAAAAGAACAGGCCTCGCGCCGCTGATCGCCATAGCCGTGATACTGCTGGGGCTGTCCGTGGGGAGCTTTTTCCTGACGCCGGACAGGGCGTTTTCCGAGAACGAGAACCGCTATTTGCAGCTGACGCCGAAGCTGAGCTGGGACACCGTCATGTCCGGGGATTTCATGGAGGACATGGAGGGGTACACCAGCGACCAGATCGTTTTCCGGGATCTGTGGACCGCCACGCGCTCCCTTTTGCAGCGGGCGGAGGGCAAGGAGGACATCAGCGGCACGTATCTGGGCGCGGAGGGGCGGTACTTCGCCAAGGTGACGGAGGATAGCTTCAACCGCGCAGGCTTGGAGAAAAACGCCGGGTATATCCGGAAGTTCTTCGCCGCCAGCGGCAAGAGCTGCCGCGCCCTGATCGTGCCCAGCCCCGCGGGCGTGCTGCGGGATATGCTGCCGGAGAACGCGCCCTATTACGACGAGGCGGGGGCGTTTGAGCGGCTGGACGCCGCCTTGGGCGGCAGCCTGCTGGACGTGCGGGAAACGCTGGCGGACGTGGAGGATCCCTACTACCACACCGACCACCACTGGACCACCATGGGCGCGCAGGCGGCGTACCGCCGCTGGGCGGAGGTCACGGGGCACACCGTCCGGGAGGACGCGCTGGTCTGCGCCACGGAAGAGTTCCGGGGAACGCTGTATTCCAAGGTGCTGCTGCCGGACAGCGTGTACGACAGCGTGTATTACGCGCCGGGGATCACGGCGGAGAGCGTGGTGTGCGACGGGAAGGACGGCACGCTGTACGACGGGGACGCACTGACGCGGAAGGATAAATACGAGCTGTTTCTGGGGGGCAACTACGGCCAGTGCGTCATCACCACCGGCACGGAGAACGGGAAGCATCTGCTGCTGGTGAAGGATTCCTTCGCCAACTCCTTCGTGCCGTTCCTGCTGGGGGACTATGAGACGGTGACCATGATCGACCTGCGGTACTTCCGGGGGAGCATGGCGGAGCTGGCGGCGGAGAGCGACGACATCCTTGTGCTGACGGAGATCACGAATCTGGCGGCGTCCGGGGACTATTTTAAGCTGACAAAGTGACAAAATGGGCGTGCGCGGAGCGCACGCCCATTTTGTCCCCTTTACAAATGCCCGATTTTTGCTATAATAGAAAGGCTAAGGAAATTTGCAGACGCAAGGAGACACGATATATGGCAGTTATTGAGTACGACGAGTATAAGCAGAAGCTGCTGGCTCTGGAGCCTACGCTGGGCGAGCTGGAAAAGGCACTGGGTATCCCCAAGGCGCGGGAGGAACTTGCCGAACTCCAGAAGGAGACGGAGAAGGAGGGCTTCTGGAACGATCTGGAGCGGAGCCAGCAGGTGAGCCGGCAGGTGAAGCGGCTGGAAAACAAGATCAAGAAGCACGACAAGCTGGTTTCCGAGTGGGAGGATACGCTGACCCTGTGCGAAATGGCGCAGGAGGAGGACGACCCCAGCCAGCTGGAGGAAGTGACCAACGGCTACGAGACGCTGGAGAAGGAGATCAGTGAGCGGCGGCTGGCGGCTCTGCTGTCCGGCGAGTACGACGGCAACAACGCCATTCTGACGTTCCACGCCGGTGCCGGCGGCACCGAGGCGCAGGACTGGACGGAGATGCTGTACCGTATGTACACCCGCTGGGCGGAGCGGCACGGCTATACCTATCAGCTGATGGACTACGAGGCCGGCGACGAGGCGGGCATCAAGTCCGCCACCATCCTCATCGAAGGTGAGAACGCCTACGGCTATCTCAAGAGCGAGAACGGCGTACACCGCCTGGTGCGCGTCAGCCCCTTTGACGCCAACGCACGGCGGCAGACCAGCTTCGCCGCGCTGGAGGTCATGCCGGAGCTGGAGGACGACAGCGAGATCGAGATTCGACCCGAAGACATTGAAATGCAGGCGTGCCGTTCCTCCGGCGCAGGCGGCCAGCACATCAACAAGACCTCCTCCGCCGTGCGGCTGACCCACCTGCCCACGGGCATCGTGGTGTTCTGCCAGACGGAGCGCAGCCAGTTCCAGAACCGGGACAACGCCATGAAGATGCTGCGCGCCAAGCTGGCGGAGCTGAAGCTGCAGCAGCACGCGGAGAAGATCAGCGACCTGAAGGGCGTGCAGATGAAGATCGAATGGGGCAGCCAAATCCGCTCCTACGTGTTCATGCCCTACACGCTGGCAAAGGACACCCGCACCGGCTACGAGATGGGCAACATCCAAGCGGTGATGGACGGCGACATTGACGGATTCATTAACGCCTACCTGACCGCCGCCGCCAACGGGGAGATCAAGAAGTAAGGGACGCGTCCCCCTCCCCTTTATACGCAGAAAAACCATTCCTCCCTGTGGGGCGGAATGGCTTTTTTCGCGGTCTTATACCCGGTATTTCTCCGCGCAGGCGCGGTATGCTGCTTGGAAGGAGCCGGTCTGCTGCCGCGCTGCGTCCAGCGTGGCGTGGAGGTTCAGCTCGTGCTGCTTGGCGTCGATGACGCAGCCGGCGATATTGGAGCAATGGTCGGAGGTGCGCTCCAGATCCGTCAGCAGGTCGGACCAGATGAAGCCCGTTTCGATGCTGCACTGTCCCTGCTGGAGACGCAGGATGTGGCGGGTACGCAGCTGCTCCTTCAGCTCGTCGATGACCTGCTCCATCGGCTCTACCTGACGGGCGGCGGACAGCTCGCCCTCCCGGAAGGCGCGGAGGGACAGGGTGAGGATGTCGTTGACGGCGGCGGACAGGACGGAAAGCTCGTGCTTTGCCGCGTCGCTGAAGGACAGCCCCTTGCTGTGAAGCTCCTCCGCCGATTCCAGCACGTTCACCGCGTGGTCGGAGATACGCTCGAAGTCGCCGATGACCTTCAGCAGCTCCGCCGCCTCCTCGCTCTCGTCCTCGCCCATTTTCAGGGCACTCAGCTTCACCAGATACGTACCCAGCGCGTCCTCGTACCGGTCGCAGTGATCCTCGTCCTCCCGGATAGACGCCGCCAGCGTGTCGGTGTAGTGGTCGAAGCTGCGTATGGCGTTACGCAGGGAGCGGACGGCGATCTCCGCCATCTCGCAGGTGACGACGCGGCAGCGTTCCAACGCCACAGAGGGCGTCGCCAGCAGACGTTGATCCAGCTCCACGGTCTTTTCCTCCGTCTGCGCCCGGTCGGGCACCATGCGGATCGCCAGCTCCTCCAGCAAGGTACCGCAGGGCAGCAGCATGGCGGTGCACAGGAGGTTGAACGCCGAGTGTGCCACGGCGATACCTGCCATGGACGCCGGCTGCTGGAGGAGAGCCGGGGCGAATAACGCCTTGACGATGCAGAACACCGTCAGCAGCACCGCCACACCGATAACGTTGAACAGCAGGTGCACCATGGCGGCGCGCTTTGCGTTCTTGTTGGTGCCCACGCAGGAGATCAGCGCGGTGACGCAGGTGCCGATATTCTGTCCCATGATGATGGGCACGGCAGCGGCGTAGCTGACCTGACCCGTGCCCGCCAGTGCCTGCAGGATACCCACGGAGGCGGAGGAGGACTGGATGATCGCCGTCAGCAGCGCGCCCACCAGCACGCCCAGCAGAGGGTTCGTGAAGGCGAGGAACAGATCCGCGAAGCCCGGCACATCCTTCAAGCCTGCCACGGCACCGCTCATGGCGTCCATGCCGAACATCAGCGTGGCGAAGCCCAGCAGGATGGAGCCGGTGTCCTTCTTGCGGCTGTCCTTGCAGAACATATAGAAGATGATGCCCACCAGTGCCAGCACCGGCGTGAAGGAGGTGGGCTTCAGCAACTGCACCCACGTGCTGCCGCTGTCGATACCGGCGAGGCTCAGCAGCCACGCAGTAACGGTGGTGCCCACGTTGGCACCCATAATGACGTTGATCGCCTGACGCAGCGTCATCAGCCCGGAGTTCACGAAGCCCACCACCATCACCGTGGTGGCGGACGAGCTTTGGATAATGGCGGTGATGCCCAGACCCGTCAGAAAGCCCGCGCCCACGCTGCCGGTCATTCTGTCCAGCAGCGTCCGCAGCTTGCCGCCGGCGCGGCGTTCCAATGCCTGCCCCATGAAATTCATGCCGAACAGGAACAGGCACAGCCCGCCCAGCATGGTCAGTACGTGAAAAATATCCATGTTTCTCTCCCTCGCTTTACATTCTTTTCGATGTCACATTCTTGTCCGCTTATATACTACGGGATGAATGTCAAATCCGCAGGAGAGATATTGTAAAATCCACGTAAAATCGCAGGAAAAAAGCACCCTTCCGGGTGCTTTTTCCGTGAACGCTTACCGCTGCCCCTTGTCGTAGGGGATACCCTCCGCCTTGGGTGCGCGGGATTTCTTGGAGGTGAATGCCAGCACCACCAGAGAGATGATGTAGGGCATCATGTTGTACACGGGGCTGGGGAGGTTGAGGTTCTTCAGGAACTCGAAGCCCGCGTACACGTTGGACAATGCGCGGAACAGTCCGAACAGCAGAGCCGCCAGCGCGATACGGGTGGGCTTCCACTGACCGAAGATCATCACCGCCAGAGACAGGAAGCCGAAGCCCGCCACGCCGTACTCAAACCGCCACTCGGACACGCCGGCGGTGATAAACACGATACCGCCGAGGCCGCCCAGCATACCGGAGATAAGGACGCCCGCCCAGCGCATTTTGTAGACGTTGATGCCCACGGAGTCCGCCGCCTGCGGATGCTCGCCGCACGCCATAAGGCGCAGACCGAAGCGGGTCTTGTACAGCACCACATACGCCGCGATGAGCAGCAGCACCGTCACCAGCATGAACCAGCTGAACTCAAAGGAGCCGATGTTCACCAGAAAGGCTTTTTTGGCACCGGCGTACTGGATGGTGGAGGACACGTCGTCGGGGTTCGCCGCCGTATTGATCGCCTTGACGATAACGGTGGCACCGGCGGTGCCCAGCATATTCAGTGCCGTACCGACGATGGTCTGATCCGCCTTGAAATTGATGCACGCCACCGCCAGCAAACTGGAATAGACCGTGCCGGCAAGTGCCGCCGCCAGCAGCACCACCAGCAGCATGGAGAAGGCGGTGGAGGTGGAGGGCATATAGCGCATCGCCAGCGCGCCGCCCAGCGCGCCCATGATCATGACGCCCTCCAGACCCAGATTGATGACGCCGGAGTGCTCCGAGAAGCAGCCGCCCAAAGCCACGAGGATCAGCACGGAGGCGAAGGTCAGCGTATATTGCAGCAGCAGTACCATTACTGATCGCCTCCTTTCTCGCCGTCAGCGGGCGCAGGCGCGGACGTCTGTGCTTTCTCCTTGGCGGCAAGTGCCGCCCGCTCCTCGCGCCGGGAAATGGCGGAGGTCATGGCGTACTTCATAAACAGGACGAAGCCGCACAGGTAGATGATAATGGCGGAGATCAAATCGGAGATCTGGGCGCAGTACATACTCTTATCCACATACGCGCCGCCGGCGGTGATATGCTGGATGAAGAAGGACGCCAGAATGGTGCCGAAGGGGTTCAGACCGCCAAGGAACGCGGCGGCGATACCGTTGAAGCCCATGCCGGGGACGGAGGAGGTGGAGCACTGCCACTGCTCGTAGCCCGTCAGATAGAGCATCGCCGCGCCCATGCCCGCCAGCGCACCGGAGATGGCAAGTGTCAGGATGATGTTGCGCTTTTCCGCCATGCCGCAGTATTTGGCGGCGTTCTTGTTGTTTCCGGTGGCACGGAGCTCGTAGCCGAAGCGGGTCTTTTCCAGCACCACCCAAACCACCACGGCGATGACCACCGACAGGGGGATCGCCAGACCCACATACTGATTGCCGTTGAACAGCTTGCCCAAGCCCAGAGAGGGCAGGACGGCGGCGGCATTCTTGTGGGAGAGGACGAAGGTATAGGGGCTTGTCTCCTCCTTTACCCCCGTCAGCAGCATATTGGTCACATAGAGGATGATCCAGTTGAGCATGATGCCGGAGATGACCTCGTTGACGTTGCAGTAGGATTTCAGCAGACCGGAGACGGCACCCAGCAGTGCGCCGCCCAACATCGCCAGAAGCATACAGGGCAGCCAGCCCCAGCCCCACGCCAGTGCGGCGTAGAGGCTCAGTGCCACGCCGAAGCAATACTGGCCGGCGACGCCGATGTTGAACAGGCCCACCTTATAGGCAAACAGGATGGACAGGGAGCACATGAGCAGCGGCGCCGTCTTTACCAGTGTGTTGCCCAGATACTTTGCCTGCGTTTCCGCCTTACTGTACGTGAGGAAGTTTTTCATCACGGCGGAGATCGCCTCGCCCGCGCCGTTAGGGTTGATGAACAGCAGCACCACGTAGCCGATGAGCAGACCGAGGACGACGCACAGCAGGGACGCCAGCAGCGACTGCACCCCGCTGTTTTTCAGGATGTTTTTCTTCATGCCGTCACCTCGTCTCTCTTGGCACCCGCCATATACAGACCCAGCTCCTCCTGCGTGGTGGTCTTGGGATCCAGCTCGCCCACGATCTCGCCCTCGTACATGACGAGAATACGGTCGGGCACGTCCATGACCTCGTCCAGCTCCAGTGACACCAGCAGCACCGCTTTTCCGGCGTCCCGCTGGGCCACCAGCTGCTTGTGGATGTACTCAATGGCACCCACGTCCAGACCGCGTGTGGGCTGGACAGCCACCAGCAGCTCCGGATCCTTGTCGATCTCCCGCGCCACGATGGCCTTCTGCTGGTTGCCGCCGGACATACTGCGGGCGATAGTGATGGGTCCCTGTCCGCTGCGGACGTCGTACTGGTCGATGAGCTTCTCCGCATACTTGCGGATGTTGTCGCGGCGGAGGAAGCCCGCCTTGTCGGTGAATTCCGGCTCGAAGTACCGCTCCAGCACCAGATTGTCCTCCAGTGAGTAGTCCAGCACCAAGCCGTGCTTGTGGCGATCCTCCGGGATGTGGGACATACCGAGGATGTTCCGCTTGCGGATGGGCATTTTCGTGATGTCATGCCCGTTCAGGGTGATCGTGCCGGAGGTCACAGGCTCCAGACCGGTAAGCCCGTAGACGAACTCCGTCTGTCCGTTGCCGTCGATGCCGGCGATGCAGACGATCTCGCCGCCGCGCACCTTCAGACTCACGTCCTTGACAGCGTCGTTCTTGTGCACCTTGCTGCCCACGGTCATGTGGGACACGTCCAGCACCACCTCGCCGGGGTGGCAGGGCTTTTTCTCCACGTGGAAGCTGACGTCGCGCCCCACCATCATGGCGGAGAGCTGCTCCACGCTGGTGTCCTTCGTCTCCACGGTACCGATGCACTTGCCCTTGCGGAGCACGGTGCAGCGGTCGGACACCGCCATGATCTCGTTGAGCTTGTGGGAGATGAAGAGGATGCTCTTACCCTCCGCCGCCAGATTCCGCATGATCTCCATCAGCTCGTCGATCTCCTGCGGCGTCAGGACGGCGGTAGGCTCGTCGAAAATGAGGATCTCGTTGTCGCGGTAGAGCATTTTCAGGATCTCGGTGCGCTGCTGCATACCCACGGTGATGTCCTCGATGGTGGCGTCCGGGTCGATTTGCAGCCCGTATTTCTCGCTGAGAGCCATGACCTTTTCCCGCGCTTCCTTCTTTTGCAGGAAGCCGCCTTTGGTGGGCTCCACGCCCATGATGATGTTGTCCAGCACGGTGAAGCATTCCACCAGCTTGAAGTGCTGGTGCACCATGCCGATGCCCAGCGCGTTGGCGTCGTTGGGATCCTTGATGGATACCTCCACGCCGTCCTTCTTGATGGTGCCCTCCTCCGGCTGGTACAGTCCGAACAGCACGCTCATCAGCGTGGATTTGCCCGCGCCGTTTTCGCCCAGCAGGGCGTGGATCTCACCCTTCTTCAGCTGAAGCGTGATGTCGTCATTGGCGATGATACCGGGAAACCGTTTTGTGATGTGCAGCATTTCGATTGCATACGGTGTGTCCAAGTTTTCGCCCTCCCTTCCGTTTTATGGCCCGCCGCTTTTCGCCTCTGCGGGGACGGAAACCACAATAGATAACTTATTATACTATACATCTTTTCATAAAGCAAAGGCAATTTCGTATGTTTTGCCTATTTCCCCGTCCTTTCGCCGTTCCCGGTACTGGGGAGCGGGCAAAAAAGAAAGACCGCCGAAGCGGTCTTTCTTTTTTTGATTAAGTACAGATTTACTTGATCTTGCCCTGATCATCCAGAGTGATGACGGTGGCGAAGTCCTTGGCGGACTTGGTGATGTCGTTGCTGACGGTCAGAGTGCCGTCGAACATAGCCTTCACCAGAGTCTTGTAATCATCCTGGGTGAACTTGCCATCAGCCCACTGAGTGGACTCCATGGGGATCTGGACATAGTTCAGAGCGGGATCGTCCGCGGACACCAGACCCAGGTTGTCGATCTTGCCCACGTAGTTTGCCCAGTTGCCATTGACGATAACGTCGGTCAGCGTGTCGTAGGTGGCGGGATACAGACCCTTCATGGCGGAGGTAACGGTCAGAGCCTTGTAGCCCTCGACGGTAGCCTCGTCGGCACCCTCGCCGGCAGCGTAGTTGGCGATAACGCCAGCCTGGTCAACGTCAACGCCGATGACCTTGGCACCCTCGACCTTCTTGGCAGCGTCCACAGCGGAGGTGTAGATACCGCCGCCGCAGGCGAACACGACCTCGGTGCCGCCGGCATACCAGGTATCCATCACAGCGGTGATGTCAGCATCGCCGAAGAACTGACCGCCGTACACATAGTTGACCTTCACATCGGTCAGCTTCAGCTCGGCAGCAGCAGCGTCAACACCCTGAACGAAGCCCAGGCCGTAGCGCTGAACAGCGGGGACAGCCATGCCGCCCAGGAAGCCCAGGTTCTTGTAGCCCAGCTTCACAGCAGCGTAGCCGGCCATGTAGCCGCACAGCTCTTCCTGATAGATGGCGCAGTACACGTTGCTCATGTCAACATACTTAGCCAGATCCCAGTTGTCGGGGTTGTAGTCATACTCCTCACCGGCGGCGGCCACACCGGCCTCCAGCAGGTCGCCCTTGGCCACGTCCAGCGCGATGAACTTAACGTCCTTGTGCTGGGGAGCAGCCTCGACGATGGCACCGCCGAAGGCGTAGCCGGGCATCACGATGACGTTGTAGCCCTGGTCAACGGCACTCTCGATCATAGCCACACGGTCAGCGGTGTTGTCGCCGACGGGCTTGAAGTAAGAGAACTCAATCTTGTTTGCCTCGGCGAACGCCTTGCAGGCCTCGTAGGTGGTCTGGTTGAAGGACTGGTCGGTGATGTCACCGTAGTCGGTGATCATGGCGACCTTGTAAGTGGTCTCAACGGTGTCACCCTGGTTATCGTTGGTCTTGGTATCGTCCTTCTTCTCGCCGCAGGCGACGAGGGACAGAGCCATAACCAGAGCCAGGATCATAGCAAGAAACTTCTTCATGGTTATACTACCTTCCTAATTTATTTTATTTTCGCGCCTTGCGGCGGGAAAACCAATGGTATGGCACGGGGTCGTTTCCTCCTCGTGCCTTGTGCATTATAGCAGGCTTTTTTACATTTGGCAAGCGAAAACAGCGTTTTGCCGGTGAATTGTAAACAAATGTAACCAAATGTTTACAGATTATTTGCAAAAATCGCACAAAACCCGCTGCTTTGCGGGGAAAGCAACACCGGCGCGGGGCTGCGCTCCGCGCCGGTGGACGGGTCATTTCTGCGCCATTTTCACGGCAGCCTCCAAGGCGATCTTCATCGTATTGGTAAAGGTGGTCTGCCGCTCGTCGGCGGACAGCTCCTCACCGGTGACGAGGTTATCGGAGATGGAGCAGATCGCCAGCGCACGCTTGCCCAGATAGGCGGCGGTGCAGTACAGCCCGGCAGCTTCCATCTCCACCGCCAGCGCACCCATTTTGCCGAAGCGGTTGTTGCGTCCGGCGGCGTCGTAGAACGTGTCGGAGGAATAGAGGTTGCCCACGGGCATCTTCACGTTCAGCTCCTTGGCACTCTCCACAGCCGCCATCAGCAGCTCGAAGTCGCAGATAGGGGCGAAGTGACCGCCCAGCTCGTACTGGCTGGCGAAATCGGAGTTGGTGCAGGCACCCTGTCCCGCCACCACGCTGCCCAGCTCCAGCTCGGCGCGCATGGCACCGGCGGAGCCGACGCGGATAATGTTCTCCACATCGTACTGGGTGTACAGCTCATAGGAGTAAATGCCGATGGAGGGGATACCCATGCCGCTTGCCATGACGGAGACGGGCACGCCCTTATAGGTGCCGGTATAGCCCTGCACGCCGCGGACGTTGTTCACCAGCTTCGGCGCGGTGAGGAACGTCTCGGCGATGAATTTTGCCCGCAGGGGATCACCGGGCATGAGAACGGTCTTGGCGAAGTCGCCCTTCTGGGCATTGTTATGGGGAGTAGGCATAGTCGTTATCTCCTTATCTTCTCACGTAATCTTCTCACTTTTCCATTGCTTCTACGGCCTTGACGATACGGCTGGTGCCCAGACGATCCGCGCCCAGCGCGATGAAGTCCTTGGCGTCGTTCAGATCGGCGATGCCGCCGGCGGCCTTGATCTTCACGTGGGGAGCCACGTGCTTTTTGAACAGAGCCACGTCCTCGCGGGTGGCACCGCCGCCGCCGAAGCCGGTGGAGGTCTTGATATACTCCGCGCCGGACTGGGACACCACGCGGCACAGCTCGATCTTCTCCTCCTCGGTCAGCAGGCACGTTTCGATGATGACCTTCAGCAGCTTGCCGCCGCAGGCGGCCTTGACCGCCTTGATCTCCTCCAGCACCTTGTCGTACAGGCGATCCTTCACCCAGCCCACATTGATGACCATGTCGATTTCGGACGCGCCGTTTTTCACGGCGTCAGACGCCTCGAAGCACTTGGCGGCGGTGGTGTCGTAGCCGTTGGGGAAGCCGATGACGGTGCAAATGGCGATCTTGCCGTCCACGTACTCCGCCGCCTGCCGCACATAGCTGGCGGGGATACAGACGCTGGCGCAGCCGTACTTCACGCCGTCGTCGCAGATCGTCTTGATCTCGCCCCAAGTGGCACCCTGCGCCAGCAGCGTGTGATCCACCCGGGCGAGAATGTCCTGCAATTCTTTGTCCATAGCAAACACTCCCTTTCGGAATTTTTCGGTTATACATAGTTATTGTACCACACCGGGAGGAAAAAAGGCAAGAAAAAGTGAAAAGCCGCCCGCAGGCGGCTTTTTGCTGTCCTTTTTCGGTGGACGGATGCCCTCCGATGCGCTGTATCCCTCCCTGCACGCACGGAGAAAAGAGCGCACAGCAAGCCCACCCTGCTGCCGCCCGCTTTTGCCGGAGGGGCAGCGGTCACTCCTCCACCTTTACAATATCCACCGCGGAGGTCAGCAAAATATTGATGAGCTCGTTCCGTGAACGGTTCGTCTTGACCGACAGCTCATCCAGCCGATGGAGCAATTCCTCCCGCATACGTACAGAGACGACCTTGTAGCCGTCGTCACCCCGGCGCAACGCTTTCTTTTTGATTTTGATTTGCTCTGCCATAGTAACACCTCATTTTTTATTAGTGTAACTTGACAGCATCACTTTTAGTATATTATAATTATGTAGTTAGTTTGTAGTTGTTTTATATTCACAAGGAAAGAAGGGGCAAAAATGACCGACTACAAGAAACCGTATCTCCTGCTGTTCAACGCTATAACGGATGCGGCGGAGCATCTTCTGCGCTGTGAAAACATCGCCGCGCTGAAAACCCTCACCGACGCACAGGCTAAAGCAGAGGAGCTGATACTATCCGCCGGAGACACAGACCGATGACAAAAAGAAACCGCCTTGCGGCGGTTTCTTTTTGTATCACCTTACTTGCCGAAGTAACGCTTCAGCAGGCCCTCGAAGGCCTTGCCGTGGCGAGCCTCGTCACGGGCCATCTCGTGAACAGTGTCATGGATGGCGTCGAGGTTGTACTTCTTCGCCAGCTTCGCCAGCTCAAACTTGCCGGCGGTCGCACCGTTCTCGGCGTCCACACGCATGGCGAGGTTCTTCTCGGTGCTGTCGGTGATGACCTCACCCAGCAGCTCGGCGAACTTGGCGGCGTGCTCCGCCTCCTCCAAGCCTGCCTTCTCCCAGTACAGACCGATCTCGGGGTAGCCCTGACGGTGCGCCACACGCGCCATCGCCAGATACATACCGACCTCGGAGCACTCGCCCTCGAAGTTGGCGCGCAGACCGTCGATGATCTCCTTGCGGACATCCTCGGGAACATCGTCGCCAAAGACCTTGCCTACGCCCACAACGTGCTCGGCAGCCCAGGACTTCTCCGCCGCCTGCAGGATGAATTTTTCACCGCTGACGTGGCAGACAGGGCACTCGGCGGGGGGAACATCACCCTCGTGAACGTAACCGCAAACAGGACAGACCCACTTCTTCATAACAATTACCTCCGTTTTATAATGTATGGTTGGATTCACAAATTTATTTGACACCGCCGCAGCGGTTTGTCAACTGGTTTTACGCACCGCCTGGCAGCCGGTGCAGCGTCCGTAGAACACAACGCCGCAGCTGTCCGCCTCCCCCACCTCGGTGAGATCCGGCAGCTCCACCGGAATGAGCGGCAGGTCGATGACCGCGCCGCAGCCGCGGCAGATAAAGTGCCCGTGGGGGGCGGTGTTGCCGTCGTAGCGATCCTCGCCGTCTACGCAGCCGATGACCTGTACCTCGCCCTCGGCGCGGAACCGCGCCAGATTGCGGTACACCGTCGCCAGTGAGAGATCCGGTATCTCCGGCTTCAGCTGGCTGTACACCCACTCCGCAGAGGGATGGCAGGTGGTAGAGCGCAGGCACCGCAATATGGCGTCCCGCTTGGGGCTGTATCGTTTTCGCTCCATGTGCCGCGCTCCTTTCTTAATGCTAACAATTATCGTTTGCATTTATATATTACCACGGCTCTTCCGATTTGTAAAGGGGTATTTTCAATTTTTTCGGAAAAATTTTCCGTCACCGTCTATCCTCCCCCGTTCCCCCGGAAAATATGCAAAGAACCTCCGGCACGCCCTGCGTACCGGAGGTTCTGTATGTGCTTTACTCGGCCTCCGCCAGAGCCTTCGCCTCGGCGATCGCCTTCTCCTGTGCCGCCGCGGGGCAATCCTCGTAGCGGACGAAGTTGAAGGTGAACGTGCCGCGGGACTGGGTCATGGAGCGCAGGTCGATGGCGTAGCTCATCATCTCCGCCATGGGCACCTCAGCCTCCAGCACCTGCTCGCCGTCGCCGGTGGGGTTCATGCCCATCACGCGTCCGCGACGCTTGTTCAGATCGCCCATCACGTCGCCCAGATAGCTGTCGGGAATGGTGACCTTCAGCTCGCCGATGGGCTCCATCAGCACGGGCTTCGCCTCGGGCAGAGCCGCCTTAAACGCCAGGTTCGCCGCCAGCTTGAACGCGATTTCGGAGGAGTCAACGGGGTGGTAGGAGCCGTCCACCAGCGTCGCCTTCAGGAACACCACGGGATAGCCCGCCAGCACGCCGTGCAGGCAGCTCTCGCGCAGACCCTTTTCCACGGCGGGGAAGTAGTTCTTCGGCACGGAGCCGCCGAACACGTTCTCCTCGAAGATCATATCCTCCTGCTCGTTCTGGGGCTCGAAGATGATATGAACATCGCCGAACTGACCGCTGCCGCCGGTCTGCTTCTTATAGCGACCCTGCTTGCGGACGGTGCTGCGGATCTTCTCGCGGTAGGCAACGCGGGGGGTATCCAGCTCGGAATCCACACCGAAGCGGGACTTCAGCTTGCTGCACAGCACGTCGATCTGGATGTCGCCGGCACCGGAGATAACGGTCTGGTGGGTCTCGGCGTTGTTGGTGACGTAGAAGGTGGGATCCTCCTCGTTCAGCTTGTTCAGGCCGGTGCCCAGCTTCTCGATCTCCTGCTTGGTCTTGGGGGAGATGGCGCGCTCGTAGCAGGCGGGCGCGAACGCCAGAGGCGCGAACTTCACATAGGTCTTGGGCTCGCACAGGGTATCGCCGGTCTTGACCTTGTCCATCTTGCCGATGGCACCGATGTCGCCGCAGCAGATCTCCTTGGTCTCCTCGGTCTTTTTGCCCTTCATAACGTACAGGCGACCCAGCTTCTCGGTGTTGCCGGTGGTCATGTTGTACAGGGACATATCGCTGGTGACCTTGCCCCGGACGACCTTGATCATGGAGAACTTGCCGTACTGGTCGGAGATGGTCTTGAACACGAAGGCGACAGTAGAGCCGTTGGGATCGTAGGCGACCTCGATGGGGTTGCCGTCGTCGTCCTCTGCCGCCACGGCGGGCATATCGGTGGCAACGGGCACCAGATCCACGATGGTCTGCATCAGCATATCCACGCCCATACCGGTCAGCGCAGAGCCGCACAGCACGGGGCAGACGCTGCCGTCACGAACGCCGATCTTCAGACCCTTCGCCATGTCCTCGGCGGACAGCTCCATGGTCTCGAAGAACTTCTCCATCAGCTCCTCATCGGCACCGGCGGCGGCCTCCATCAGCTCGGCGCGGAGAGCCTCCACCTCGTCCGCCATGTCGGCGGGGATGGCGCACTCGCCCTTGGCGTCGTATGCCTTGTTGTGCAGCAGATCCACGATGACGGTGACAGCCTTGTTGCCGTCCGCCTTGGTGGCCACGATGGGGGCGATGGCGGTGCCGTACTTCGCCTTGATCGCCTCGATGCAGGAGGCGTAGTCGGCGTTGGCCTCCTCCACGCGGTTAATGAACATCATGCGGGGCTTCTTGCCCAGCATCTTCCATGTACGCTCCATACCCACGGACAGACCGTCCTTGGCGTTGCCCACGATAACGGCGCACTCGGCGGCGCGGATGGCGCAGACAGCCTCGCCGGAGAAATCAAAGTTACCGGGGGCGTCCATGACGTTGATCTTCTTGCCCTTGTACATCACGGGCGCGAACGCCAGGGAGATGGAGATCTGACGCTTGATCTCCTCGGCATCGTAGTCACAGGTGGTGTTGCCGTCGGCGGGCTTGCCCAGACGGTCCGTCCCCTTGGTCATAAACAGCATCTGCTCAGCCAGAGAGGTTTTACCGGAGCCTCCGTGACCCAACAGGGCGATATTGCGAATGTCGTTAGCAGTCATAGTGATGATGTACTCCCTTCATTTTCTTGAAGTCCGCCGCCCACAGCCGCGGACAGTAGCTCAACGTGCCAATTATATAGTATTTCCGCTAACCTGACAACCTCTATTTTGGATATTTGTAAGAAAAGTGCGGGGTATCCCCGCACTTTTCGTCACATTGTACAATTCGAGTAATGGTTCTCTGTTCAACTCGCCAACCCGGCTGGCAGATTCGCCGCTGCCGGGGCGGATACGCCCTCCGCCGCGGCTGCGCCGTGCCGTTTTCCTTTCCGTAAGGAATCCTTTTGAGTGAACGGCGCGCCGGTGTCAGTAGTGCTTGACAAGCCCCGCCAGCAGCAGCGTCGGCAGCAGCCACAGCACCTGGAACACCACCATGGCGATGGGGGTCATCAGCGCGAAATTCCCCACGGAGGTGAGGTAGTACGCCAGCGCGACACCGGCGGCGGTGCCGATATAGCTTAATATAGTGGCGGTACGCACCGCCTTCACGGCGCGGCGGCTCCCCGCCACCGTCTCCACAAGGGGCATCAGCCCCTCCCGGCAGATAAGGGCGTAGGGCTTGTCGCCCTGCTGCTCCGCCAGCTGTGCCAGAGCGAGGCGGGTGGACACATCCGGGTACACCGGCTTGGCGTCCACGCCGAACTTCCGCTTGACAAGCCCCGGCGTCACATTGCCGCTGCGGACGGCGAGCACCGGCGTAATGCGGGAACGCTTCAGCGTCCGCAACGCCCACTCCGCGTTGCGGGAGGGCTGGTACTTCACGGCAAACACCGCCGTCAGCGCACCGTCCACCGCCAGAAACACGCCGGTGGGCAGCTTCATATCGCGGGGCAGGGCGACCTTGCGCTTCTTCATAAAATACGCGCTGCCCATGAGCACCGTTTCGCCGCGGATGTTCGCCTCCACGCCGCCCTCCTCGCAGTAGTTCAGCCACTCCACAGGCAGGTGGAAGCCGCCCTCGGCGGCAAGCTGCCGCTCCAGAAGCGGCGTGAGGCTGCTGTCCGCCGCCTTCGCCACAGAGGCGGCATAGGACACGGCGCGGGCGCGCTCCTCGCCGAACACCTTGTAGCCGTTCAGCGTCACCGTCCCTGACGGGAACAGATCGTCGTCGGTCAGCACGAGCCGCTTGGCGCGGCTGATACTCCGCGCCCCGGCGTACCCGGCAACGGCGCAGCCGCTGCGGTTCAGCCGCTTCGTCAGATAGTACAGAGGCAGCACGCCGCTCAGCGGCACACTCAGCCCCGCCCCGGCGGTGGTCAACGCCGTCAGCACCCACGGAAAATCGCTCATGCTCCCGCCGGAGAAGCACACCACTCCGCTGAGCACCGCCGCGGTGGCGGTGACCAGCGGCAGCGCGTAATTCTGCCACTGGCGGGCGGGGTCGCTGCGCCGCGTCATGCGGTAAAAGCCGTCGATATTCCCCCGCTGCTTACACACGCCCGCCTCCGTGACGGACGCCACGTAGGGCACGGTGCCGTTGAGCACCAGCAGGTGGTACGCGCTGCGCCGCGTCTCCGCCTCCAGATACAGCCCCCACTGGCACGACAGTATCAGCAGCGCGCCGGAGGCGGCGTAGGGCGTGGCGCGGGTACTGCCCGTCACCATGCCGCACACGCAGCAGATCAGCTGCGTCAGCACCGCCACGGCGGTGCACAGCTCACAGCTGGACTTCCTCTCCCGCAGCAGCTCCGCCGCCGCTTTCCAGACGGGCATACAGAGCAGCGATGTCAGCACCAGCCCGCCCCCCAGCACGGCGCACCGCAGCATGGCGGCATCCAGCCATGCGGAGGGCAGCACCTCCATCTCCTGCAATACGGCGGCTGTCACCAGTGCCAGCGCAGGAAGCAGCCCCAGAAGCAGCCCGCCGCGCAGGCGGTTGCACCGCCGCTTTTCGTCCCGCAGCGCGTCCTCCGGCAGCGGCTCCGGCTCCGGCGGCTCCTCTGTCTCCGGTGCTTCCTCCTCCGGCTCGTCGAAAAGCCGTTCCGTGTCCTGAAGGCTCGCCGGACGCTTCCGCCCCCTTGCAGGGCGGCGCAGACGCGCCAAAAGCCCCGCCACACGCTCCCCTAAGGGCACCGGCTGGGCGATCACGCCGTCGTCCTCGTCCTCCAGCACCGCGTCCACCGTCTGGGACATGATGTCCTTCAACGCCACCCGGTCGGGTGCCGTGGATTCATACACCGGCTCCCCGCCCTCCGATGCAGTCTCCTTCTCCGGGACGATCTCCTTCTCCGGCTCCGCCTGCGGAACAGGCGTTTCCGCCGGGGCGGCCTTCTCCTCCGGCGCGCTCGCCTCCTGCGCCGGGGCAGGCTGACGCCCACCCCTGCCGTACTCGGCAAGGATGGCCTCCAGTGACAGCTCGTCCTCCTGCTGGTCGGACGCGCCGTATATGTCCTCGTCCCGTCGCCTTCTCATATCGTCTCCGTGTCTCCGTTATCCTCTCTGCCGCACGGCCTCGTACAGCAGTATCGCCGCCGCCGCGCTGGCATTCAGGGACGAGATCCGCCCCTTCATGGGTATGCTCACCAAAAAGTCACAGCTCTCCGCCGCCAGACGCGTCATGCCCGTACCCTCAGAGCCAATGACGATGGCGGCGGGACCCTTCAGATCCGCCTCGTACAGCGTTGTACCGCCGCCGGCGGCGGTGCCGAACACCCAGACACCCTGCTTCTTCAGCTCCTTCAGCAGAGAGGGGATGTTTGCCACCCGCGCCACGGGCATATAGCTCACCGCACCGGCGGAGGTCTTTGCCACGATGGCGGTCAGACCGGCGGAGCGGCGTTTGGGGATGATGACGCCGTGGGCACCGGCGCACTCCGCCGTCCGCAGGATCGCGCCCAGATTGTGGGGGTCGGAGATCTCGTCACAGACCACCAGCAGCGGCGGCTCTCCCCTGTCGGCGGCAGCTTGCAGGATGTCCTCCACCGTGGCGTACTCCCGCACGGCGGCAAGGGCGATAACGCCCTGATGGGCGTGGGTGCGGGACATACCGTCCAGCTTCCGCCGGTCGGCGTCCACCACCACGATGCCCGCCGCACGCGCCTTGGAGGCGATGTGCCCCAGCGTCTTGTCCGTCTCGCCCTTGGCGATGTAGATTTTATCCATGGGGGTGCCCACCCGCAGTGCCTCGATGACCGCGTTGCGCCCCTCGATAATGCCGTCCGCCTCGGCGTCCGGCAGCGGCCGCCTGTTCTCCGTGTCCTTCCTCTCTCTCATGGGCAATACCTCGCGCTTCACATAGTTACCGGATATTATAGCATACTCTTTCGCCAATATAAAGGCGGATTCATAGAAATTTTACAGGAAAACCAGCCGTCTGCGCCTTGAGACTTTCCCGCACCTGTGGTATACTGACCAAAAAGTAAAGTTCCCTCACAAGGTGAAAACGGAGGATAAAATATGGCAAATGACAACCGCAACAACAACCGCGGCGGAAAGAACGGCAAGAACAGCAATCTTCGCGGCGTAATGACGCTGATCGCGTGGGCATTGGTGCTGACGGTGGCGTTCCAGTACTTCACCGCCTACAACAACAACGCCGCCAACAAGAGCAGCAGTCACGAGATCAAGTACAGCGACATGATCTCCATGGTCGAAAAGAATCAGGTGAAGGAGCTGCTCTTCAAGGACAGCACCATCTACATCACCCCTGTGGACGGCTACGTGTACACCGAGGAGAAGAACGAGAACAGCAAGACCGAGCCTAAGTCCTACACCCAGTCCAAGGACTCCAAGCTGACGCTCTACACCGCCTATCTCTCCAACGATGAGCTGCTGCCTCTGCTGAAGGCGCATAAGGTGTCGTACACCGGCTACTACGAGGCGGAGATGAACCCCTTCCTGATGATCATGATCCAGTATATCCTGCCCACCATCTTCATCGTGGGCGCGTTCATGCTGGTCATGCGTCTGATGAGCAAGTCCGGGGGCGGCGGCTTTGGCGGCATCGGCAGCGTGGGCAAGGCCAACGCCAAGGTCTATATGGAGAAGTCCACCGGCGTCACCTTCAAGGACGTGGCGGGACAGGACGAGGCGAAGGAATCTCTGGAGGAGATCATCGACTTCCTGCACAACCCCGGCAAATACACCGCCATCGGTGCCAAGCTGCCCAAGGGCGCACTGCTGGTGGGCTCCCCCGGTACCGGTAAAACGCTGCTGGCGAAGGCGGTGGCAGGCGAGGCGGGCGTGCCCTTCTTCTCCATCTCCGGCTCCGACTTCGTGGAGATGTTCGTGGGCGTGGGTGCCAGCCGCGTCCGCGACCTGTTCAAAGAGGCCGCCAAGGTGGCTCCCTGCATCATCTTCATCGACGAGATCGACACCATCGGTAAATCCCGCGACGCCAGCAAGTTCGGCGGCGGCAACGATGAGCGCGAGCAGACGCTGAACCAGCTGCTGGCGGAGCTGGACGGCTTCGACCCCAGCAAGGGCGTTATCGTCCTCGGTGCCACCAACCGCCCGGAGGTGCTGGACAAGGCTCTGCTGCGTCCCGGCCGCTTTGACCGGCGCATCACCGTGGATCGCCCCAATCTGGCAGGTCGTCTCGCCACGCTGCAAGTACACACCCGCAACATCAAGCTGGCGGAGGACGTGAATCTGGAGAAGATCGCCCAGGCCACCGCCGGCTGCGTGGGCGCGGATCTCGCCAATCTGGTGAACGAGGCCGCTCTCCGCGCCGTCCGCAAGGGACGCCGCGCCGTGAATCAGGACGACCTGCTGATGTCCTTTGAGCTGGTCATCGCCGGCAGCGAGAAAAAGGGCACCGTCATCACCGAGGAGGAAAAGCGCATCATCGCCTATCACGAGGTGGGTCACGCGCTGGTGGCTGCCAAGCAGAAGAATGCCCAGCCCGTCAGCAAAATCACCATCGTCCCCCATACGCAGGGTGCGCTGGGCTATACGCTCCATCTGCCGGAGGAGGAGAAATTCCTCATGTCCCGCGAGGACATCCTCACGGAGATCCGCACGCTGCTGGCAGGCCGCTCCAGCGAGGAGGTCGTCTGCAACACCATGACCTCCGGTGCCGCCAACGACATCGAGCGCGCCACGGAGATGGCGCGGAATCTGGTGGCGCGGTTCGGTATGTGCGAGGAGTTCGACATGATGGCTCTCGGCTCCGTCCAGAGCCAGTATCTGGACGGCGGCTACTCCATGACCTGCGCGCAGGAGACGTATGCCGCCGCCGACCGGGAGACCATCAAGATCCTTCGTCAGTGCCACGAGGAGGCGAAGCAGATCCTCCGGGAGAACCGGGAGCTGCTGGACAAGATCGCCGCGTACCTGCTGAAGAAGGAGACTATCACCGGTCAGGAGATGATGGCGATTATCGAGGGGCGCGACCCGGAGACCGTGGACAACTACGGTGCCTCCAAGCACCTGCAGGACGGCTTCCGCCCCAGCGTTCCGGAGACCATCGAGGCTCCCGCCAAGCACATCAACATTGTCTCCGAGCCTGTCCCCATGCCGGACTTTGACAATAAGCCCGTGGAGGACGCGCCCGCTGACGGCAAGCCCGCAGAGGAAGCCCCCACGGAGGATAAGCCCTCTGAGGACAAGCCCGAGTGAGCCAAGGCTGAAATCACGAACAGGCACCCGCGCCGATGGCGCGGGTGCCTGCTTTTTTTCTGTTCGGTTCAGTTCTCCGGCAGCTTCCGCACGGCGTCGCACAGGAAGGGCAGTGCCCGTTCAAAGTCCACGCCGTACCACCCCGCCTGCGGGTCCCGCGCCGTGGCGTCGATACACGCCAGCACGAACTCCACCGCCAGCGAGGTCGCCTGCTGCAGCGTCATGCCCCGCATCAGCCCGCCGGTAACGGTGGCGGCGAAGATGTCGCCCGTCCCGTGGAACGAGGCGGGGTTCCGCTTCCCGGCGCAGGAGAAATACGTCCCCGCGCCGCCGTCGTATCCCATGGCTCCCAGCCTGTCCTCCCCAAAGGAGACGCCGGTGAGCACCACGCGCTTCGCGCCCAGTGCCGCCACTCTCCGCAGCAGCTCCCGGGCGAAATCCTCGTCCACGTCCTCCCGGTAGGGCGTCCCGGTCAGGAGGCACGCCTCCGTAACGTTGGGTATGGCAACGTCTGCGCGCGCCACTACCCGCGCCATCGCCGCCGGGAAGTCGTCCCCAAACCCGGAATACAGCCTCCCGTGATCCGCCATGGCGGGGTCGGCGATCAGAAGCGTGTCCGCGCTTTTCACCGCGTCAAAGAAATCCAGCACCTGCTGCACCTGCTCCACCGAGGCGATATAGCCGGTGTACAGCGCGTCAAAATGCACGTGCTGCGCCCGCCAGTGGGCGGCGATAGCCGGCAGCTGGTCGGTCAGATCCCGGCTGACGAACCCCGGAAACGCCGTGTGGGCACTGAGCACCGCCGTGGGCACGATGGCGCACTCCACCCCCATGGCGGAGATCACCGGCAGTGCCACCGTCAGAGAGCACCGCCCCAGACAGGAGATGTCCTGAATGGACGCGATTCGTTTCATAAGCACACCTCCTGCGTACATACCAAAAGAAAAACACCATCTGAGATGATGCCTTTCCTTTGTTCCCGCCGGCGGACACTTCCCCGCCGGCCACTCCAAGGGGCATTATACCGGAAGTGCGCGGGAATTGCAATAATGAATGGCGCGACATTCCCTCACGGCTGCATGGCGGCGGCAGTGGCGGGGTCAAGGTAGTATTCCCCGTCGCCGCCAAGGTAGTAGATGTTCTGGAGAAAGCCGTGGAGGTCGTACTCCACCTTCGTGTTGGGCTGCGCCGCTGTGGTGTACATCAACGCCGGGTCTATGTCCTCACGGCTGCGGATCTCCTCCTCAGTCAAGTCGCCGCCGCTTTCCACCGTGCGGTTCAGCTGCTCATCGTAGTACACCACGGAGTGAGCCTGCATCCACGAGGCGACATAGACCACCTTCCCGCCGCCCCGATCCTCCTCCGCCGCCTGTGCAGCAGTCCCCGCCGGGGCAAAATCGTCCTCCCCGGCAGGGAGCGTCTGCGCTCCGCAGGCGGACAGCACCGCCAACGCCGCCAGCAGCCATAGGATCACCGCATACTTTTTCATACCGTTCCGCTCCTTTCGTTTCCATACACGCTCTCCGCCACGGAGAGAAATTCCTTTTCCGTCAAGCCTCCGGTGAGCAGGAACAGCCGGTTGGCGTGCTCGTCCACCCACACCAGAGCCGCCGCACCCGCCGGCACCTCCACGTAGTGGAAGTGCACCGTCTCGTCCCCGCGATAGAGCCACAGCCCATAGGGGCGGCAACTTCCGTCCATCCCGGCGGCAAAGCGGTACAGCTGTGCGGCAACGCCATGGACAGTCACCTCCGTCCGGGTGTAGCCCTCCGGCGCGCCCTCCTCGCCCATGGGACGCAGCCCGGTGGCGGTGTTGTGAAGCCCGCCCGTGGCTCCGTCCCGCAGCTCCACGCTGATCTGTGTGCCGCCGGTCAGCGGCACGCTCTCAAACAGCAGGTCGCCCCATCGGGACGTCCACCGCACCACGCGGATCCCCTCCTCCCGCCCGGTGAGATCCCCCGCCGGCGCGTAGCCCGCCGGTGCCGTGGGCACATAGTCCCCCTGCCCGCCGCCGTCCTCCGACGGCGTGATGCGGTATACCGTCGCCGCAGTGGTCACCCGCAGGAACCAGCGGCTCACCGCCGCCCGTGCCACCGGGCTGACCGCCAGCACCATGCCCAGAGCCAGCACCGCCGTCACCACGGCGGCAGCCACGCGCCGTCCTACGGTGCGGCACGTCCTGCGATGCCGCATACGGCGCAGCAGCACCACCGCCCGCTCCGCAAATGCCCCGGACGGCTCCTCCGCCTCCGCAGGCAGCGCACGGCACAGCGCAGCAGCCATCCGCCGTGCCTCATCCCGCAGAAGCGCGTCATTGAGCAGTACATTCATACCTCGACCTCCTCCCTTTCCAATTCTGCGCGCAGTGCCTCCTTGGCGCGTTGGAGCAGCTTCTGCCCGGCGGCGTAGGATACCTCCAGCAGCTTCGCCGTCTCCCCCACGGAGTAGCCGCAGCCGTACCGCAGCAGCAACGCCTCCCGATAGCGGGGGCTGAGGTGCCCCATGGCGTCCGCCACCAGGCTGCCGCAGGGCGGCGGCGTCACCGCCGCCATCGCCTCGTCGAAGGGCACCCCCGCCCGGCGCGACTGCTGCCGCAGCAGATCGATGCACTTCCGCTCCGCGACCACCACCAGATACGCCTCCAGCTGCTGCCGGGGCAGGCGGCTCAAGCGATCAAAGTGCTCCGCCAGAGCCAAAAACGCCTGGTGCACCGCGTCCTCCGCGTCCTGCCGCTCCGGCAGACGGCGGTGCGCCAGCGTCAGCAAACGCCCGCAGTAGGCGGCGTAGACCTCCTCAAAAAGATGCTTCCCCGCCGCACCCTCGATCGCCTGTGTATAGACCAGCACTCCGCCGCCTCCCTTCCGTTTTTTCCGATTATACCATAGTCCTCTGCGTTATGGTATGATCGCCGCCCTTTCACTATATAAACGCCGCAGCCTCCCGAATTCAGACACCCTCCCGCGCAAAAAAAGAAAGACACGATACACATCGTGTCTTTCTTGGCGCGGAAGGAGGGATTTGAACCCTCGCGCCGCTTTTGACGGCCTACTCCCTTAGCAGGGGAGCCCCTTCGGCCACTTGGGTACTTCCGCATATAGGATTTTTCTGGCGGAGAGAGTGGGATTCGAACCCACGGATGCTTTCACATCGCCGGTTTTCAAGACCGGTGCTTTCGACCACTCAGCCACCTCTCCATGCGAAAAAGGGTCTCTCGCACCAAACGCGAGTATTATATTACCATGCGCCGCCGTCTTTGTCAACAAAAAGCATCAGAAGAAATTTATAAAAAAATAAAATTAGGGCTTGCAAAGCGTCAAAAACTGTGGTATTCTTAGTAGGCTGTTTGGGAAAAGCAGAATATCCGGGTGTGGCGAAGTTTGGTATCGCGCTTGAATGGGGTTCAAGAGGCCTCGAGTTCGAATCTCGACACTCGGACCATGCAGAGTGTCCTTATAGGATTTGAGTATCCTGTAATGGACACTCTGCTTTTTTATTTCTCACAAAATTCATACTGC
>URXW01000002.1 GCA_900551995.1 uncultured Eubacteriales bacterium | reverse complement strand
GATCCGATTCGAGGCGGGCTTTGCCCCCTCGAGCTCCCCCTGTGAGAAAGAAAGAGTGCACGCGCAGTGGGGTTTATCGACACGCGAAAGCAGGCAGCCGGGGGCTGCCTGCTTTTTCTTGTGTTGGGGTTTACTTGTTGAGCACGTGGACGTTGAGGTGGTCGTAGGTCATCTCGACGTTATGGGCGGCGAAGGCGGTGCGGAGGTTTTCGTTCAGGGCGTAGTACGCACCCCAGTAGTCCTTCGTCTCCGTCCAGCAGCGGACGCTGTACTCAATGGAGCTGCTGCCGTAGCCGGTGAGGTACGCCTGCGGCGCAGGCTCCGGCAGCACGTTGGGCGTTGCCGCCACAGCCTCCATGCAGGCGACCTTTACCGTGTCGGTGGGGGCGTCGTAGGAGGCGGTGACGTTCACCACCACGCGGCGGCGGCCCATGGCGGTGTAGTTGATGATGCGGGAGGAGGACAGCTCCTTGTTGGGCAGCATGACGTACTGCCCGTTGCAGGTCTCCACCTTCGTGTGGTTCAGGGCGATCTCGCGCACCACGCCCACGGTGCCGGAGATCTCGATCTCGTCGCCGATGTTGAAGGGGTGGGAGGACAGGATCACCAGTCCGCCCGCCACGTTGCCCAGGATGTCCTCCGCCGCCAGCGTTACGCCCAGCGTCAGCACCGACACCAGTGCCGTCACCGACGTGGTGTTCAGTCCCAGCGCACCTGCCGTGATGATGCCCGTCAGAACGTAGAGCACCACCTTGATGGCGGTCAGAAGGATCTGGCGCAGGCGGTCGTTGAGCTTTTTGCCCCGGTGCAGCAGCTTTTTCGCCAGCTTCAGCAGCAGCCGCGATACCAGCAGGCAGATCAGCAGCGTCAGAATTGCCGAGAGTATGTGGCTGAGGCTGTAACCGCCCAGCTTTGTTTGCAGGATCTTTTCGATCTCCTCCATGGAGCCTCTCCCCTTTCTTTACGGTTCCGGTATAAGAGAAATGCCGCCTGCGTGGGCGGCATTTCTGTTGTGAGCGGTCAGCTGTCTCAGCCCTCGGTGGCGGCGGCAGCCGCGGGATTCTTCACGGGCACCAGCTCGCCCATGACCACGTAGCGGGCGTTGTCAAAGTCGTAGTCGCAGGTGGACAGGGTCAGGATGTTGCCGGTGGGCACACCGTAGCTGGAGCGGAAGGTGGAGTTGTTGATGCACTCCTGAATATAGCTCTCGCTGAGGGTCAGAGAGTACACATCGGCATCGTGCGCCACGATGCAGCCGGCGAACAGGTTGACTTTATAGGTCTGGTTCGGCGTGTACAGATAGAAGTAGGGATGCGCCTCGTAATAGCTCTGGCTCTTGTAGTTCATCAGAGAGGCGAACATCAGGCCGGTCTTCATATTGTGACCGTAGATGAGATTGTTCTGGGAGGTGAAGTCGGAGCTGCACTTCCAATCCAGGAACACGGTGCCGTTCTTGTTGTCGTTGCCGTCAATGTCGCGGTACAGGTAATACTCGCCGCCCTCCTCCGCCGTCTGGACGATGGGGTACTTCAGCACGGTGTTGGCACTGTACACATAGCCCACCACGTCGGGGTACTTGGCTTGCAGACGGTCAAAGTCCACGATGATGCTCTCGGGGTCGGGATCCTTCTTCGTCTCGTCCTCTTTCTTGTCATCGGTGTTCTCGGCGTCGTCCGTGTCGGGACGGGTGTAGCCCTGGTTGATGTCGTTGCCGATGTTCTCCGCGTTCTTCTGATCCTTCACGTAGGAGATGATCTTCACGGAGGAGTAGATCAGTATGCCCAGCAACACCGCCAAAATGGCGTAATACAGGACTTTTCCGCTTTTCTTGTTCTTTCTTCTGCGTCTGCCGGAGGAATGTTCGGCAGGCTGATCCTGCTGCAAGCGGGATCTCTTGGGTGCATCGTTCATGTGGTACACGCCTCCTTATCTATCGTTGGGTATTGTATCAGTTTTTCTCGATCAATGCAAGGGAAAGGGACAAGCTGTAATGAATTTGTAACAGTTTCTCTTTACAACTGCGGTGGGAGGGATTACAATAGCGGTATTACTATCACACAGGACGGCGGAGCTGTGCTTCCTGTTCCGTCCGCCGCAAAAGGAGAACCGCAATGATCTACTTCAACAGCGATTATCTGGAGGGCGCGCACCCCTCGATCATGGTCAAGATGGCCGAGACGAACATGGTCCAGACCGTTGGTTACGGCGAGGACGAATACTGTGAAGCCGCACGGGAAAAGATCAAGGCTGCCTGTCAGGCTCCCGAAGCCGATGTGCATTTCCTCGTGGGCGGCACCCAGACCAACACCACGGTCATCGCCGCTATCCTGCGTCCGTGGCAGGGCGTGATCTCCGCCGTAAGCGGTCATATCAACTGCCATGAGGCGGGTGCCATCGAGTCCACCGGTCACAAGGTCATCACCCTGCCCACCGACAACGGCAAGATCACCGCGCAGCAGGTGGCGGACTATGTGGAGTGGCACAAGAACGACGAGTCCACCGAGCATATCGTGCAGCCGGGCATGGTGTATATCTCCCACCCCACCGAGGCGGGTACGCTGTACACCAAGGCGGAGCTGACGGAGCTGTACGACACCTGCCGCCGCTACGGTCTGCCCCTGTACATCGACGGCGCCCGTCTGGGCTACGGTCTGGCGGCGGAGGAGAGCGATATGACGCTGCCGGAGTTTGCGCGGCTGTGCGACGTGTTCTACATCGGCGGCACCAAGGTGGGTGCTCTGTTCGGCGAGGCGGTGGTCATTATGAATGAGTCCCTCAAGAAAGACTTCCGCTTTATTATGAAGCAGCGGGGCGGCCGTCTGGCGAAGGGACGGCTGCTGGGTATCCAGTTCGACGTGCTGTTCACCGACGATCTGTATTTCAAGATCTCCCGCCATGCCATCGAGATGGCACATCAGATCCGGGATATTTTTGTCTCCGCCGGGTATCCCCTGCTGTTCGACTCCCCCACCAACCAGCAATACCCCATTATGCCCGATGCGGAGCTTGCCGAGATCGGCAAGAGCTTCGGCTATGAGTACTGGGAGCGTGTGGACAAGACCCACTCCGGTGTGCGCTTCTGCGCCAGCTGGGCCACAACGCAGGAGAACGTGGACGCGCTGCGCGAGGCTGTGAACGCGCTGAAAAAGTAAGCTGCTCTCTGTTGACTGATGGTAGCATAGCGCAGGTAGCTGAAATGCACCTTAAAGGAAAGAAAAAAAGATTCCCCGCCGGTGGTGGGGAATCTTTTTTATGGGCAAGCCGCCTTTATTTCGCTATTTTGCGGGACGCTTGGGGGTTTTGATTTACGCCTTGGGGCCGGCGGCTACGACCTCCGCGCTCATGTGGGTGTACTTCTTGAAGTTCTCCACAAAGCTGTCAGCCAGCTTCTTGCAGCTCGCCTTGTACGCCGCCTTGTCCTCCCAGGTGTTCTCCGGGATCAGCAGCTCAGAGGGCACGCCCTCGATGCTGGTGGGCACCTGCACGCCGAAGGTGGGGTCGGTGACAAACTCGCTCTTCTCAATGTCGCCGGTGAGGGCGGCAGTGACCATGGCACGGGTATAGCTGAGCTTCATGCGCTTGCCGGTGCCGTTCCAGCCGGTGTTGACGAGGTAGACCTTCGCGCCCGCCTTCTCCACCTTGTCCGCCAGCATGGCGGCGTAGACGGAGGGATCCAGCGGCAGGAACGGCTCGCCGAAGCAGGTGGAGAACGTGGGCACCGGCTCGGTGACGCCGATCTCCGTGCCCGCCACCTTGGAGGTGAAGCCGGAGACAAAGTAGTACATCGCCTGGTTCTTGTCCAGCTTGCTGATGGGGGGCAGCACGCCGTAGGCGTCCGCCGTCAGGAAAATGACGGTCTTGGGGACGCTGGGGCTCATGCCGGACAGCTCGGCGTTGGGGATATACTCCACGGGGTAGCCCACGCGGGAGTTCACCGCCAGAGAGTCGTCGTCAAAGTCGAACTCGCGGGTGTCGGGGTCCATGACCACGTTCTCCACCAGCGCGCCGAAGCGGATGGCGTTGTAGATCTCCGGCTCCCCCTCCGGGCTGAGGTTGATGCACTTGGCGTAGCAGCCGCCCTCGAAGTTGAACACGGAGTCGTCCGCCCAGCCGTGCTCGTCATCGCCGATGAGCATACGGTTGGGGTCGGCGGACAGGGTGGTTTTGCCGGTGCCGCTGAGCCCGAAGAAGACGGCACTGTCGCCGTGCTTGCCGATGTTGGCGGAGCAGTGCATGGGGAACACGCCCTGCTTGGGCAGCACGTAGTTCATCACGGAGAACACGGATTTCTTGATCTCGCCGGCGTACTGGGTGCCGCAGATGACCACCTCGTGCGCCTCGTAGTCCACCAGAATGGCGGCCTCGGAGCGGGTGCCGTCGATCTCCGGGATGCACTTGAAGCCGGGGGCGGCGATGATGGTGTAATCCTCCCGGAAGTCCTTCAGCTGTTCCGCCGTGGGACGGCGCAGCAGCTGGTGGATGAACAGGTTCTGGCTCGCCAGCTCGTTGACGATGCGGAACGCCTTGGTGTACTTGGGGTCGGCACCGGCGAAGCCGTCGAAAATGAAGATCTCCTTGCCCTGCAGGTAGGCGATGACCTTGGCGCGGATGGCGTCGAAGCGCGCCTTCTCAATGGGGCGGTTCACCTTGCCCCATGCGATCTCGTCATGGACGGCAGGGGTGTCCACAATGAACTTATCGTTGGCACTGCGGCCCGTATACTTGCCGGTCTTGACCACCAGCGCGCCGGTGTTGGACAGCGTACCCTCGCCGCGGCGCAGGGCGTGCTCGGTCAGCTGTGCCGGGGTCAGGTTGCGATAGACCGCCGAGGCGTTGATGATGCCCAGCTTTTCCAGTCCGTAAGTTTCCATTTTGCAAAACCTCCTGTTTGAAAATGTCACCGCTGGCGCGAACGCGCCGCGTTGCTTGCTTGGATTGATTATACCATACGTTTAGGACAATTAACAATCCTTTTTTTGCGGTTTAACAGCCTGTCTGCTGGCTGATCGATGCCAGCAGCTCCGCTTTGCCGGTGCCCTTCTCCGCGGAGAACGGGATCAGCAGCGCGTCCTCCGGCAGCGTCAGCGTCTGGCGGATGAGGGCGAGTTTCGGCTCGATCTCGCTTTTTTTCAGCTTGTCCAGCTTGTTCGCCACCACGATCACCGGGCAGCCGGTGCCCTTGAACCAGTCGCACATGGTCACGTCGTCGGTGGTGGGCTTGTGCCGTGCGTCCACAATGAGGACGCCCAGCGTGATGAGCCCCTCCTCGGCGAAGTACCGCTCCATGAGTCGTCCCCATCGGTCGCGCTCCTCCTTGGAGACCTTGGCGTAGCCGTAGCCGGGCAGGTCGGTGAAGTAAATTTTCCCGTCGATACTGAAATAGTTGATCTGGCTGGTCTTGCCGGGGGTGGCTCCGACGCGGGCGAAGTTCTTCCGCCCCAGCAGGCGGTTGATGACGGAGGACTTGCCCACGTTGCTGCGTCCGGCGAACGTGACCTGCGGTTTTCCGTCACGGATAAAGGTTTCCGCCTTTACAGACGAGAGGACAAATTCCGCCTTGTTAAAGTTGATCGCCATGGCGCACCTCCTGTGTGACTGTGCCGGCTATGGCGGTGAGATGCTCCACAGCCGCCTCCTTTTTCGGCAGCGTCAGCGCGTGGACGAACACCGCGTCCACCGTCTCCGCCGGGATGAAGCGCAGAGCCTCCCGGACGGCGGGGTCGATGTCCGCCAGATCCTTCAGGTTTTCCTTGGGAATGATGACGGTCTTGATGTTGCTGCGCTTCGCCGCCATGGTCTTTTCCCGCAGTCCGCCGATGGGCAGCACCCTGCCCCGCAGCGTGACTTCGCCGGTCATTGCCACATCGTGGCGCACGGCGCGCCCCGTCAGGGCGGAGAGCATCGCCGTGGCGATGGCGATACCGGCGGAGGGACCGTCCTTGGGCACCGCGCCCTCCGGGAAGTGCACGTGGATGTCCTTGGTCTTGTAGAAGTCCGGGGCGATGCCCAGCTCCTTGGCGCGGCTGCGTAAGCAGGTGTACGCCGCCTTCACGGATTCCTGCATCACCTGCCCCAGATTGCCGGTCAGCTCCAGCTTGCCGGTGCCGTCCATGACGCCGGCCTCCACCTCCAGCAGCTCGCCGCCCACCTCCGTCCACGCCAGCCCGTTGACCACGCCGACCTGGTCGGACTTGGCGTTCCGATCCTCGGCGTAGGGTGGCGTGTCCAGCAGATCCTTCAGGTCTTTTGCTGTAACGTCAATACGCTTTACACCCGTTTGTACCAGACGCATTGCCACGCGGCGGCATAGCTTGCCCAGCTGACGCTCCAGCGTCCGGACGCCGGATTCCTTCGTGTAGTCGGTGATGATGGCGCGCAGGGCTTCGTCCCCCAGATGCAGCTGGCCGCGGCGGATGCCGTTCTCCTTCAGCTGCTTGGGCAGCAGGTGCTCCCGGGCGATATGCAGCTTTTCCTCGTCGGTGTAGCTGCCCAGCTCGATGACCTCCATGCGATCCAGCAGCGGACGGGGGATGGTGGAGGTGGTGTTGGCGGTGGTGATGAACATGACGCGGCTCAGATCCACCGGCAGCTCGATAAAATGATCGCGGAACGCGCCGTTCTGCTCGCTGTCCAGCACCTCCAGCAGTGCGGCGGCGGGGTCGCCCCGCATATCGCTGCCCAGCTTGTCGATCTCGTCCAGCACCAGCAGCGGGTTCATGGTGCCCGCACGGTTCAACGCCTCGATGATGCGTCCCGGCATGGCACCGATATACGTTTTCCGGTGGCCGCGGATGTCCGCCTCGTCCCGGACGCCGCCGAGACTGAGCCGCGCACGCTTGCGGTTCATCGCCTTCGCCACGGACATCGCCACGGAGGTCTTGCCCACACCGGGAGGCCCCACAAGGCACAGTATCTTGCCCTTGGCGTCGGGGTTCAGCTGGCGCACGGCGATAAACTCCAAAATGCGCTCCTTGACCTTGTCCAGACCGTAGTGATCCCTGTCCAGCAGCCTCCGCGCCTGCGCCACGTCCGCCCGCTCCCGGGTGGATTTGTTCCACGGCAGCTCCAGGCACACGTCCAGATAGTTGCGGATAACGGACGCCTCCGCGCTGCCGAAGGGCTGCTTCGCCAGACGCTCCACTTCCTTCAGCAGCTTTCGCCGCACCTCGTCGGGCAGGCGGGCGTTTTCGATCTTGGCGTTGTACTCCTCGATCTCCTCGTCGCCGTCGTCGCCCAGCTCGTGCTGCAAGACCTTCACCTGCTCCCGCAGGATCATGTCCTTCTGCACTTGCGCCACGCGGCGGCGCACCTTCTGCTCCATCTCCGATTCCAGCGAGATCACGTCTACCTCGTGGGTCAGAATGTCGTTGACGATACGCAGACGCTTGTCCGGGTGCAGCTCCTCCAGCACCCGCTGCCTGTCCTGATGGCGGAGGGTGATGTTCTGGGCGATGAGATCCGCCAGCCGCCCCGTGTCGTCGCAGTCCAGCACGGCGGAGGAGAAATCGTCGCTGATGCCGTCCGCCAGCTCGCGGTATTCGCCGAAGAGCACGTAGGTGCGGCGCACCAGTGCCTCGCTGCGGGCGGTGTGGCGGCTGTGGGTCTCCGGCAGCAGCTCCGCCTGCGCCTGCAGGAAGGGTCGCTTCTGCCACAGGCGGTGGAGCCGTGCGCGGCTCTCCCCCTCCACGATGACGCGCACCGTGGTGTCGGAGGTCTTGATGATCTGCAAAATATGGCACACGGTGCCCACGGTGTACAGCTCGCTCTCCCCCGGCTCCGCCGTGGAAAGCTCCTTTTGCGTCACCGCCAGCAGCCGCCGGTCGTTCTCCATGGCGTTGTCCAGCGCGAAGATGGAGATGTCACGCTCCACGTCGAAGGACAGCGTCTGTCCCGGAAACGCCGTGAGCCCGCGCAGTGCCAGCACCGGTATATTCCTTGTGATCGCTTCCATATATGTATGCTCCTTTCTCCCGCCACAGGGCGGGCGTTGGGAAAAACGGCATTATCTCAACTGCCGGAAAAGCCTTGGCTTTTCCGGCAGTTTGGGTCTTGTTTAAGACGCCGGGGCGGCGGGTTTCTTCGCCGTGCCGGTCTTGAATTTTGCCCGCTGCGCCACCTTCGCCGGATCGTGCTCCACCTTGGGCGTGCCGCCGCCGGTGACGCACTCCTTCGTGATGGTCACGTCGGTGATGGTGGGGTCGGAGGGGATGTCGTACATGACCTTGGTCAGCAGTCCCTCCATGACCGCCCGCAGTCCGCGGGCACCGATCTTCCGCTCCAACGCCGCGTCAGCCACCGCCTCCAGCGCGTCCGCGTCGAAGTGCAGCTCCACGCCGTCGTAGCTGAGGAGCTTGCGGTACTGCTTCACCAGCGCGTTTTTCGGCTCGGTAAGGATCTGCACCAGATCCTCACGGCGCAGCCCCTGCAGCGCGGTGACCACCGGCATACGACCCACCAGCTCGGGGATAAGCCCGAACTTCAGCAGATCCTGCGGCTGCACCTGACGGAACAGCTCGCCGGCCTCCCGCTCCTCCCTGCTCTGGACGGAGTTCTCGAAGCCCATGCCGCGCTTGCCCACACGGTCGGAGATCAGCTTTTCCAGCCCGTCGAACGCGCCGCCGCAGATAAACAGGATGTTGCTGGTGTCCAGCTGGATAAACTCCTGATGGGGGTGCTTCCGTCCGCCCTGGGGCGGCACGTTGGCAACGGTGCCCTCCAGGATCTTCAGCAGAGCCTGCTGCACGCCCTCGCCGGACACGTCGCGGGTGATGGACGTATTCTCGCTCTTGCGGGCGATCTTGTCGATCTCGTCCACGTAGATGATGCCGCGCTCCGCCAGCTCCACGTCGAACTCCGCCGCCTGCAAAAGCCGCAGCAGGATGTTCTCCACGTCGTCGCCCACGTAGCCCGCCTCGGTCAGCGTGGTGGCGTCGGCAATAGCAAAGGGCACCTTCAGCATCCGCGCCAGCGTCTGGGCGAACAGCGTCTTGCCGGAGCCGGTGGGGCCGATCAGAAGGATGTTGCTCTTTTGCAGCTCCACGTCCTGATCGTCGCCGAAATAGATGCGCTTATAGTGGTTGTACACGGACACGGAGAGCGTTACCTTCGCGTCCTCCTGCCCGATGACGTACTGATCCAGCACATCGTGGATCTCCTTGGGCGTGGGCAGCTCCTCTATGCTCTCCACGCCGTCAACGGAGGCGTAGCCGTCCTCCAGAATGGACATGCACAGCTCCACACATTCGTCACAGATACGCACGCCCGGTCCCTGTATCATGCGGTGTACCTGGCTCTCCGGCTTACCGCAGAAGGAGCACCGCAGAGCCTTTTTTTCGTCTGCCATTCGTCTTTACCTCTTATAAATGACCTTGTCCACCAGACCGTATTCCCGCGCTTCCTCGGCGATCATCCAGTTGTCCCGCTCGGAATCCGCCTTCACCTGCTCCGGCGTCTTGCCGGTGTTCTCGGCGAGGATCTTGTTGATGCGCTGCTTGATCTTCAGGAAGTGCTCCACGTCGATCTCCATGTCCGTGACCTTGCCCTGCGTACCGGCGGAGGGCTGGTGGATCATGATCTCCGCGTTGGGCAGCGCGATGCGCTTGCCCTTGGCACCGCTGGACAGCAGGAACGCGCCCATGCTGGCCGCCATGCCGATGCAGATGGTGGACACGTCGCACTTGATGTACTGCATGGTGTCGTAGATCGCCATACCGGCGGTGACACTTCCGCCGGGGCTGTTGATATACATTTGAATGTCCTTGTCGGGGTCCTGCGCCTCCAGATAGAGGAGCTGCGCCACCACAAGGCTGGCGGTGGTATCATTTACCTCTTCGCCAAGGAACACGATACGGTCGTTGAGCAAACGGGAGAAGATGTCGTAGGAACGCTCTCCCCGGTTGGTCTGCTCCACCACGTAAGGGACTAAGCTCATAAGAAATACCTCCTGCAAAAGATAAGTGATTATACCCACCTGAGTGTGATTTTCAAAATAGCCCGCAGCGGCGGGGTAAATATTCTCACCCCGCCGCACGGCTTTTCTCTCTCGTATGTCAGCTGATTACTCCGCGTCCTTCTTAGCAGGCTTCTTGGCGGCAGGCTTCTTGGCGGGAGCCTTCTCCTCCTGCGCGCCCTCGGTCTTTTGGGCAGCGACCTTCTTGGCAGGTGCCTTCTTCGCGGGCTTCTTCTCCACGACCTCGCCCTCGGCCTCCAGCTCAGCCTTCTCCTCGGCGGGAGCCACCGCCACGGCACTGTCCGCCACGACCTTGATGACCTTCTCGCGAATGACCTGCTCCTTCACGTCCTCGGGACGCAGGTACTTCTTCACGGTGTCCAGATCCATGCCGTACTTCTCGGCGACGTTCTTCATCTCGGACTCCACCTCGTCGTCGGTGGCCTCGATCTTCTCGGCGTCGATGATCGCCTTCACCGCAAGATCCATCTTCACCTGCTGCTCGGCGGGGCCGTTCGCCTGCTGCACGAAGTCCGCCTCGGTGGTGCCGGTCATCTTCAGATACTGGTCGAAGGGGATACCCTGGGAGGCAAGCTGCTGCTTGAAGCCCTCCATCATCTGCTCCGCCTGCAGCTCCACCATCTCGTGGGGGATCTCAGCCTCCACGCCCTCGGCGACCTTCGCCATCAGCACGTCCTCAAAGGCGCGCTGGGCGGCCTCGGTGCGCTCGGTGGTCAGCTTCTTCTTGATGTCCGCCTTCAGCTCCTTCAGGGTGTCAAACTCGGACACGTCCTTGGCGAACTCGTCATCGATGGCGGGAACCTCCTTGACCTTGACCTCGTTGACCTTCACGTGGAAGACCACGGGCTTGCCCGCCAGCTCGGGGGCGTAGTTCTCGGGGAAGGTGATGTCAATGTCCTTCTCCTCGCCAGCCTTCATGCCGATGAGCTGCTCCTCAAAGCCGGGCACGAAGCTGCCGGAGCCGATCTCCAGATCGAAGTTCTCGCCCTTGCCGCCGTCGAAGGGCTTGCCGTTGTCGAAGCCCTCGAAGTCGATGTCGGCGGTGTCGCCCTTCTTCACGGCGCGCTCCACGGACACGAGACGGCTGTTGCGCTCTGCCATCTCCTTCAGACGGGCGTTCACGTCGGCGGCAGCCACCTTGACCTCCGCCTTGGGAGCTTCAAGACCCTTGTACTGGCCCAGCTTCACCTCGGGATACACCGCCACGGTGCACTTGAACACCACGCCGTCCTTGGTGCAGCTCTCCAGCTCCACCTCGGGGTAGCCCACCACGTTCAGTTCCTTCTCCTTCACCGCACCCTCGTAGGCGTCGGGCAGGAGGATATTCACGGCTTCCTCATAAAAGACCTCGGCACCGTACATCTTCTCGATGATCTTACGGGGTGCCTTACCCACACGGAAGCCGGGTACGTTGATCTTACCGCGCATCTTCAGATACGCTTTGTTGACGGCAGCCTCGAACTCCTCGGCACCCGTCTCGATAGTCAGAGCGACCCTGCTCTTCTCCAGTTTCTCGCAGCTTTTCACAGTCATTTGTTATTTCCTCCGTTCCGCACCGGCACCTGTATCTCTACCAACGCCAATGCAATTAAGTATGATACCAGATTACAATGGAAATTTCCACTGTTTTTTTCAGTTTTTTGCCTATTTTTTCAGTTTGCTCTATGGGGCGGCAGCGCGCCTCAATCGCGGATCTTCACCGGGGTGAAATTCACGTAGTCGGCTGCCACAAGGTGGAAATCCGTGTCGAAATGTGTGCCTTCGAGGGCGCGCTTCTGGGCGGCACCGTGGAGGTGTCCAAAATAGCACTCTTTGGCGTTATATCGCTGCAACAGGCGCAGAATCTGCGAACATTCGTACCCTTGGTACAAGGGTGGGTAATGAAGAAAGCATATCTTTTCGCAACTTTCGCCCGCCATTTGGAAGGAAGTTTCCAGTCTTCCCGCCTCTCTTGCTAACATTTTCTCATTATGTGTTCCTTGGTTATCTAATTCGTAAAACCAGCCGCGGGTGCCGCATAACGCTATTTCGCCAAAAAACAGGCAGTTATTGTGGAGAATTTCGATGGAGTCCAGCCCGTTATCCGCAAAAAAGCGGCGCATTTTGGAGACGGTGTTCCACCAGTAGTCGTGGTTGCCCTTCATAATGATTTTCTTCCCCGGCAGGGCGTGAATGAACCGAAAATCGTTAAGCGACTCCTCAAGGCTCATGCCCCAGCTAAGGTCGCCGCACAGCACGGTGGTGTCGTTCTCCGTCAGTGTGGAGAAGCCCTGACGGATCTTCTCCACGTAATTCTGCCAGCGTTCCCCGAAGATGTCCATGGGCTTGTTGCTGCCCAGCGACAGGTGGAGATCGCCGATGGTGTACAGTGCCACAGGGCACCTCCTTCCCTATTTTCAATCTATGTAATGCAATATCACTTTACAGTATGCGCCGCCAGTTGTTCCAGAAAATGTCCTCCAGCAGCGACTGCAGATAGCCCTTTTCCTCCAGTGCCTGATAGAGCTTCGCCACGTCCTGCACACCGGTCATGCCGGCGGCGAGGGCTTCGCAGCCGTCCAGATCGCCGCCTATCGCCACTGTCGATTCCCCGTTAAGGGAGAGAAAATGCTCGATGTGGGCGATGAGGTCATCCATGGTTTTGCCGCCCACGAAGTCCAGATAGAGATTGATGCCCACCACGCCGCCGCTGTCGCGGATGGCACGGAACATATCATCGGTGATATTTCGCCGATTCCCGCAAAGTCCGGGGGCGCGGGAGTTGGAGTGAGACGCCACGATCGGGTGTTTTGAGCAGCGCACCACGTCCCAAAAACCTGTATCAGAAATATGCGAAACATCTGTAAATATGCCGTAATCATCCATTTTTGCAACAAATTCACGACCATAGGCAGACAGCCCGCAGTCGCTGTTCTGGGCGCAGGAGCCGGAGAGGATATTAGCGTTATTCCAGACAGGGTTGACGAGGCGCACCCCCCAGGACGCCACCGTTTCCAGATGGGCAAGGGAGCAGTCCAGAAGGTCGGCACCCTCGATGCTCAGGAGGGCGGCGGTTTTATGGCAGGCGGCGGCAGCGTCTATCTCCTCCCCCGTTTTGCAGAGGGAAACCACGTCCTGATTCTCCGAGAGCTGGAGGAGGAACCAGTCGTGCATTTCACGAATTTTCGTCCAAGCGGTGTTTTCGGGCAGCGCGGCACTGTCGTCATAGAGGGCAAAGAACTGGGCGCGTCTGGCGTACTGCTGCCCCCGCAGAAGATCCACGTGCCCCCCGTTCTCCCGCAGGCGGGAGCAGGCGGAAAAATAGGTGCGACGCTCCTCCTCCGTGGCACCGAAGTCCGCCACGGGTGCGGTGTTCATACAACGCCATATCGTATCACAATGACCGTCAAAGTACGGTATTTTACTGATTTCCGTCACGAAATAGTTTCATTCCTTTCGCTGTGCGGGCGGCGGAACGCCGCCCGGAGATTTCAATATTTTCCCCGCTTACGTCACTGAAAAGCGTCCTCCAAATAGACGATCTTCACGCTCTTTTCGTCCCCCGGCGCGTCGGCGTAAACCTCCGCCACGTCGAAGCGGGCGGGGCAGTCCAGCGCGTTGGAGGCGAGATAGAAAAGAGCGGTTTTTCGTATACGAGCCTGTTTCTTGGAGGTGACGTATTCGCGGGGCAGCGCCATGTCCGTGTTGGTGCGGGTCTTGACCTCCACGAAGCAGAGGACGTCTTTATCCCACGCGATCAAGTCGATCTCGCCGAAGCGGCACTGGTAGCTGTGGGCTGCCAAGCGGTAGTTTCTGCGCCGGAGATAGTCGGCGACCAACGCCTCGCCCCACGTTCCTTCTGAACGACCTATCGTAAACGCCACCTCTTTTCCACAGGGTTTTCCCCTTGCACATATAGCAGACATCTGCCCCATGTCACCTTGTACAAGGGTTGAACATCAAGTTGTACTTCTACTTGTACTGCTGGTATGAGGCAAAATTTGCGCTACATCCACTTTTTTAGAAATGTTATACGATGTTCCGGGCACGGCCCGTACTTGTCGAACAGCTCACGGTGGAGCTTGGTGCCGTAGCCCTTGTGCTTGGCAAACTGGTATTGGGGGTACTGCCGATCCAGCACGTCGGTCACGTAGCGGTCACGGCTGACCTTCGCCAGCACCGACGCGGCGGCGATGGAGGCGGAAAGACCGTCGCCGCCCACGATGCAGCGGTGGGGCAGCGTGATGGCGGCGGTGCGCCCGTGGTCGCGGTTGCCGTCGATGAGGGCGAGGTCGGGCTTGAGGGACAGTCCGTCAATCGCCAGCTGCATCGCCTTCATGCGGGCGGAGAGAATGTCCGTCTCGTCGATCCCTTTGGCGGAGACGGACGATACCGACCACGCCGCCGCCTGCTGCTGGATCAGAGGGAACAGAGCCTCCCTTTTCTTCTCCGTCAGCTTCTTGGAGTCGTTCAGTCCGGGGAGGTCGAACCGGGGCGGGAGAATGACGGCGGCGGCGTAGACCGGCCCCATGAGAGGCCCCGCCCCCGCCTCGTCCACACCGCAGACGAGGGCGAAGCCCTCCGCCTGCGCCTGACGCTCGTATGTCAAAAGGGCAGCTGTCTCGCTCATGCTTCACAGCCCTCCACCGTCTCCAGTGTAAAGCGTCCCAGCTTGCCGGCGCGGAACTCGTCCAGCAGGATGCGTGCCATGCGCTCGGTGTCCACCTGCGCGCCGCGCATGAGAAAGCCGCGCTTGCGCCCCGCCTTTTCCAGCAGCTCGTAGCCTGTATCGCCCTGCTCCACCTCGATCTTGTACCGCTCGGTGAGCACGGCGGCGTAGTGGGCGGAGAGGTAGTCCATGAGATAGCACGCCAGCTCCTCGATGTCCAGCACGTCGTCCTTCACTGCACCTGTAAAGGCTAAACGCTTGCCAACCTCCGGATCGTCGAACTTTGGCCAGAGGATGCCGGGGGTGTCCAGCAGCTCCAGCGTGGCGTCCACCGGCACCCACTGCTTGGAGCGGGTGACGCCGGGACGATCCTCGGCGCGTGCCGTTTTGCGGTGGGCGACCTTGTTGATGAAGGTGGATTTGCCCACGTTGGGAACGCCCAGCACCATGACCCGCACCACCTTGCCCACCTGCCCCTTGGCGGCGGCGGCAGCCAGCTTATCCCGCAGCAGCTCGCGGACGGCGGCGGAGAATTTCTCCGTGCCCACGCCGCTTTTGGCGTTTGCCTCCAGCACGGCGAAGCCCTGTGCCCGGAAATACTGCGTCCAGCGGCGCGTCTCGGCGGGGTCCGCCTGGTCGGAGCGGTTGAGCACCACGAGACGGGGCTTGCCCGCCGTCAGCTCGTCCACGTCCGGGTTGCGGCTGGAGAGGGGGATGCGGGCGTCCACGATCTCGCAGACGGCGTCCATATTCCTGATCTCGGCGGAGATCATGCGCTTGGTTTTCGTCATGTGGCCGGGAAACCAGCTTAAATTGTCGATCTGCATATCGTCACCTTCTTTGCTTTAGAGCCAGTATACCATACGCGGAGGAAAAAGAAAAGCACCCACTTTCGTGGATGCTCTCTTTTTGATCGATGCTTACAGCTTCTCGCGAACCTTGGCTGCCTTACCGACGCGGTCACGCAGGTAGTACAGCTTGGCGCGGCGGACGTAGCCGTGGCGCACGGTCTCGATCTTCTCGATGGAGGGGGAGTGGACGGGGAAAACCTTCTCCACGCCGACGCCGTAGGACAGGCGGCGGACGGTGATCGTCTCCTCGATGCCGCCATGCTTCTTGGCGATGACGGTGCCCTCGAAGACCTGCACGCGCTCACGGGCACCCTCCTTGACCTTCACGTGGACGCGAACCGTGTCGCCCACCAGGATCTGAGGGACTTCCTTGAGCTGCTTTTCGTTCAATGCTTTGATGAGATCCATGGATATATCCTCCTAAATTATAGGTGTTCATGCCGCCATGCAGCGGTAGCCCATTTCCTGCGGGTCACCGGCGACAGAGGACCGCCCTTTTCACGCCATGATAGGATAACATAGATTGAGGGGAAATGCAAGTGTTTTTTGCATTTTTTCAGCGGAAAACACCACCTTCGCCGTCCAGAAGCTCCCGGCGGCGGACGCGGGTGAAGTCCGGCGTCAGGTGGGGCAGGTACGCGGCGATGGCTTTTTCCAGCAGCTGGGGGTTCAAGCCGGGGTTCTGCGCCTGCACCGTCACCGTACCGGAGACGGTACCCTCCCCCTCTGTAAAGGAAACTGCCTTTATCATTGGTGCAATATCTACGTCTGCCAGCTCCTTGCGCTTGGTGCGCTTTTGGATAACGAGGGAGTCGCGGCGGAGGAGGTCGTTCAGCGCGTCCGCTGCGCCGGCGGGAACGCCGTTGTCGTACTCGAAGGTGACGTCGGCGCGGAGGCAGGCAAGGTCGCGGACGGGGCGGACGGCGGGGTAGCAGTCCAGCACGCGGAGACCGGAGGGCATACCGGTGTTGAGCTTTTCGGCGATGCCGGAGCCGTCGGTATCCTGCGTGACCTCGAAATCCAGCAGCTCGCAGTCGCTGGACTGTCCCACGGGCAGGGGCAGGACGATGGAGATGATGGGGTGGGGGTGGTAGCCCTGGGAGTGCTTGATGTCCAGCTCCGTGCGGGGGAAGGCGCGCTGGAACGTGCGGAGGAGATCCAGATGGGAGATGTAGGACGCCTGCGCTTCTTTGACGAACAGGATACGGAGTTTAGACATCGCATTTCCCTCCTACGAGTGTATTGGCTCCGCAGCCGTTGCAGCGGGTGCGGCAGTCGGGGGTGGTTTGGGAGGCATACGCCTGATGGCGTTCCCGCTTCAGGTAGTCCTGCGTCACGCCGGAGGAGATCATGCTCCACGGAAGCAGCTCGTCCTCGCTGCGGGTGCGGTTGGCGTAGAAATGAGGGTCGAGGCCGCACTCGTCAAACGCCTCCAGCCAGCGGTCAAGGGAGAAGTATTCCTCCCACGCGTCCAGATGGGCACCCTTGCGCCACGCTGCTTCCAGCACCTTGCAGAGACGGCGGTCGCCCCGCGCCAGAACTGCCTCCAGAAAGCTGGTGTCGGAGTCGTGCCAGTTGTAGGTGACGGTCTTTGTCTTGATCGCCTCACGGAGCAGGCGGACGCGGCGTTCGTACTCCTCCTTGGAGATCTGGGGCTCCCACTGGAAGGCGGTGTGGGGCTTGGGGACGAACCATGAGGTGGAGACGGTGATGCGGATGCCGCGCTGCTTGTTCTGGGCACTCTCCCGCCATGCGTGCATGACACGGGCAGCCACGTCCGCGATGCCCAGCACGTCCTCGTCCGTCTCCGTGGGCAGACCCAGCATGAAGTACAGCTTCACGGCACTGTAACCGCCGGCAAAGGCGGTGCGGCAGGATTGGAGCAGGTCATCCAGCGTGACGTTCTTGTTGATGACATCGCGGAGACGCTGGGTGCCCGCCTCCGGCGCGAAGGTCAGACCGGTCTTGCGCCCCTTTGCCAGACGCTGCATGAGATCCATGGAGAAGTTGTCGGCGCGGACGGACGGCAGGGACAGGCTCACGTGGCGGGCGTCGCAGAAGGGCTCCAGCTCGTCGCAGAGGGCGGTCAGCGGCGGGTAGTCGCTGGTGGAAAGGCTGGAGAGCGTCACCTCCTGATAGCCGGTGTCGTCGCAGGCGCGGACGCAGTAGTCGGCGCAGAGGTCGCGGCTGCGGTTACGCACCGGGCGGTAGACGTAGCCCGCCTGACAGAAGCGGCAGCCGCGGATGCAGCCCCGGAACAGCTCCAGCGTGACGCGATCCTGCACGATCTCCGTGGAGGGGACGATGGTGTTCACCGGGAAATAGGACTTGTCCATGTCGTGGACGATGCGCTTGGTGACGACCGCCGGCGCGCCGTCCTTGGGGGTGATGGCGGCAACGGTGCCATCGTCGTGGTAGGTGACATCGTAGAGGGACGGAACGTAGACGCCGTCCAGCCGGGCGGCGGCGCGGAGGAAGTCGTGCTTGCTCCAGCCCTCCCGGCGGGCGCGGCGGTGCAGCTCCACCAGCTCCACGGTGACGTCCTCCCCCTCGCCAAGACTGACGATGTCGATGAAGTCCGCCAGAGGCTCGGCGTTATACATGGCGGTGCCGCCGGCAATGACCAGCGGCGTCAGAGCCGGGCGGTCAGCGGCGTGGAGGGGGATGTGCGCCAGATCCAGCATATTCAGAATGGCGGGGAACGCCATCTCGTAGCCTACGGAAAATGCCACAATGTGGTAGTCGGTGATGGGGTCGCCGGATTCCAGCGCGAAAAGGGGCATATCCGCCTTTCGCATCTCCTCCTCCATATCGCCCCAAGGGGCAAAGACGCGCTCACACCACACGCCGGGAAGATCGTTCATCACGCCGTAGAGAATACGCATGCCGAGATTGGACATACCGATCTCGTAGGTGTCCGGGAAGCAGAAGGCAATACGGGTGTCCACCTCCGCCTTGTCCTTCAGTATGGCGTTGTATTCGCCGCCCACGTAGCGGGCGGGCTTCTGTACGCGGGGCAGGATGCGTTCCAGTCGTTTATCCATGGTACATTCCTTTTTTCTCCCCCCTGCCCTGGACGGGCGGGAGGGTTATTTCTTGTAACAGTTTATTTTATCCGGTTTTGCGCCGTTTGGCAAGACCCCTTTTGCCGTCAGCCACAATGCGCCGGGCAGGAGGAACAGTCCCGCGCCGGTGGAGGCCGTCAAATAGAGGCACAAAAGGAGCAGCAGCGCGGAGACGGACGCGCCCACGGCGTAGGAGACACGGTCGGCGGTATACGGCTCGGTGCAGAGGGCGGTCAGGAGCCAGAGGAGCCGCCCGCCGTCCATGGGGCGGACGGGCAAGAGGTTCAGCGCGCCGAGGAGCAGATGGGCTCCGGCGAAGGGCATCAGCCCTTCGATACCCGTAAGGGAGAGCAACGCCCACAGGATGAGGTTGCAGGCGGGCCCCGCCGCCACCGCCAGCAGCTCCCCGGTGTAGGACAGGCGGTCAAGGGCGGGGACGTACAGCTCCGCGCCGGTGGCGGAGAGCGTCAGGCGGCGGGGCGGCGCGCCCAGAAGGCGCAGCGTCAGGACGTGGGACAGCTCGTGGCAGAGGGCGGCGGAGAGCAGGGCGGCAGGCAGCGTGAAGGAGCGGGAGAACAGCAGAAAAGCCGCCAGCAGCACCAACGCAGAGGGCGAGACGGTGAGGGCGGCGCGGTTTTCAAGAGAATGTGACATAGTAGATCGGATTCAGATAGGTGTTGTCCTGATGAAGCTCAAAGTGCAGGTGGAAGCCGGTGGCGCGGCCCGTGTCGCCCATTTCCGCGATGGGGTCTCCCCTTTTCACCTGCTGCCCGTCGGAGGCGGTGATCTTGGCGCAGTGGGCGTAGAGGGTGGAGTAGCCGCCGTCGTGGGCGACGGTGACGTATTTGCCCAGCTCCGTGCTGTTGCCCAACGCCGTAACGGTGCCGTCGGCAAAGGCGGAGATGACGGTGCCCTCCTCCCCCGCTATGTCAAGCCCGTAGTGGAAGCGGGTATCTGCGCCCAACGGGTCGTTTCGCGCACCGAACAGCGAGGTGATCTGACCGGAGGGCACCGGGTCGCCGTAGTCGAGGTTCAGCACACGCTGGAGCAGCTCCACGTTCTCCGGGAGGGCGGCGGTACGCTGCACGGCGGGAACGTCGGGCACCTCCGCGGAGCCGAAAACGGCGGTGTAGGCATCGGTGAGGGCGTCGGAGACGGTGGAGCCGTCGGAGAAGGCTCTGCCTGCGGCGGAGAATACCTCCACGAAGTCGGTATCCGCCCCCAGCAGCTCCAGAAGCGTGGCGCGGCAGCGTTCCAGCGCGGCGGGAAAAAGCAGCTTCACGACCACCACCGCCAGCAGCAGTGCGGCGGAGACGAGAAGCTGCGCCATACGGCGGCGGGAGGCGGGCGTGGGCTGAGACTCGCGCCGACGGGGCGGCGGTGTTCTCTGGGGCGGAGCGGGGCGGCGTCGCGCCACGCGGCGGCCTGCATAGGGGACGGAACGCTTGGACATTGAGGGCACCTCCTTCAAACGGGGTCGATGGGAGAGTGTATGCGAGAGGCGGCGGAAAAAGAAGCGGAGGGAAAGGGGCGGGGCAGTAAAAATAGTGCTTGACAGGCAGGAGGATTGCAAATATAATAGGAGGGCTGACGGGGTGTAGCGCAGCTGGTAGCGCGCTTGGTTCGGGACCAAGAGGCCGGGGGTTCAAGTCCCCCCACTCCGACCAGAAAACGGAAAGACCCGCAACCCATGGGGTTGCGGGTCTTTCCTGTATTCATGCGGGTTTGTGCTCCGGCGGAGGGCGCGATAGCGCGCGCTACAAGCCCGCCACAAGGAGGGCGGCGGCGGAGAGGACGGTGACAACGGCGGCGTAGGGCAGCGTGGAGCGGACGATGGTGATATTGGAGACGCCGGTGCCGGCGGTGGTCATAAAGATGGCATCGGCGTAGAAGCAGACGCTGTACCCCAGCGTGACGCCGCTCATAACGGCGGCGATCATCAGAGAGGGCGCGACGCCCGCCGCCAGTCCCATGGGGATGAACACCGGGAAGGCGATGGTCATAACCGCCCAGCAGCTGCCCACGGCAAAGACCGTCAGCGCCACCAGCAGGAACGCCATGGGCGCGATCAGCCACGAGGGCACCGCGCCGCCCACGCCGGTGATGAGGATGTCGAACATACCCAGCTGGCGGTTGGCGTTGCTGAGCACCAGACCGAAAAGCACCACGATGGCGATGGTGGTCATGCCCTTGGCTCCGTCAAGGATGTGGCGGAAGTAGTCGCCCACGGTCATGCGCTTTTGGGGGACATACAGCAGGAACTGAACGATGAGGGCGATGATGGTGCCGTGGAGCAGGTCGTTGTCGAAATACAGCGTGCCGCCCACCAGTGCCAGCAGCGGCAGGATGGCGTTCCACGCGGAGGAGACGCAGCCCTCGTCCACGTCGGCGATGTCCACCAGCTTTTCCGCCTGCGCCGACGGCTCGAAGGTGGCTCCGCCGCTGCGGACGCGGTCGTATGCCCGCTTCAGCGAGCCCACCTTGGGGAAAACGCCCGCTGCCAGCAAAAGGGTGAGGAGCATCATCGCCAGAGGGTAGAACATCAGAGGGACGGCGCGGAGATAGTCGGCGAAGGTGAGGTCGAACTCCGTGAGAAGCCCCACGCTGAACGCCGTCCAGCTGGTGAAGGGGACGGTGACGCAGAGGCAGCACGCCATGATGTTTGCTTGCAGTGCCAGATGCTCACGGGGGATGCGGTTGCGGTCAACGATGCCGCGCATGGAGATGGTGACCGTGAGGGCGTTCAGGTATTCGTCCACGAACATGATCACCGCCAGAAGCCACGCCAGCAGCAGCGTTTTGCGGGGGGTGTCCGCCACCCTTGCCAGCAGGTCGCGGAAGCCCATGAGCGCGCCGGATCGCTGCATAAGGGAGATGAACGCGCCGAAGGTCGCGATCACGCAGAGGGAGAACTGGTAGGCGGAGGTGGACAGCACGGCGTACATACTGTCGATCAGCCCGGTGACGAAGTGCTGGCGGTACAGCAGCACCATGGCGAGCAGGGTGGCAAGCACCACAGCGTCCGCCATTTTGCGGCTCCTGAGGGCGTATGTGATGAGGAAGAGCAGGGGCAGGAAGGCTATAACGGTATGGAGCATGGGAAAACTCCTCTCGCTGTTCATTACTGTGCAGTATACCAGATACTCCCGCCCTTGGCAAGCCAAAGACCGCCCCGGTGGGCGTCGTCCGTCGCGTCAGACAGACATCCGGCGGACGCCGGGGTTCTCTTTCATAAACGCCATCGCCTCGTCGTGGGTGATGGGCGGCTCCAGACGGGCGGTCAGCTCTATGCGGATGCAGCCGTCACGGCGGCTGAGGTTACTCTCGATGACCTGTCCGCCGTGACGCTCCACCAGGTCGTCAAACCGCCGGCGCAGGTCGTCGGTGTCCTCCATCTCCACCAGCAGCTCCTGGGTGGTGAGGGCGTCGACTCCCACCGGGAAGCGGTGGAAGAAGGTCTGGATGGTCACGAGGACAGCCGCTTCGATGAGTCCCAGCCAGTACATACCCGCGCCCACCGCCATGCCGATGGCGGCGGTGCCCCACATACCGGCGGCGGTGGTCAGCCCGCGGATGGAGCTGCCGTTCCGGAAGATCACGCCGGCACCTAAGAAGGAGATGCCGCTGACCACCTGCGCGGCGATACGGGCGGGGTCGGCTCCCCGCAGCCCCTCGATGGCGGCGCAGTCCAGAAAGCTGTACTTGGAGACGATCATAAACAGCGCGGAGGTGCAGGCGATGATACAGTGGGTGCGGATGCCCGCCTCCTTGCGGCGTTTGCTGCGCTCCAAGCCCACCAGCGCGCCCAGCGCGGCGGACAGCAGCAGCCGCAGCAGGAACTCCAGATTATCGTATAGGGTGAGGGTCGCCTCGGGTGTGTAGGCGGTCAGTCCGGTAAGCATGATGTGTCTCCTTTCCGCGGCGGTGCCGCAGTTTTTTTGTTGTGAAAACGGTGTTGTGTGGTTGTTATTATAGCATCGAATCCGCGGATTGCAAGATTTCGCGGCACTTTCCGGTGATTTTGTATGTAATTCAGGCAAAAACTCCCTCCGTGGGAGGCGGCGCAGGGCGTCGTCTCCACGGAGGGAGCGTTTTTTATGCAGAGGATACGGGCGGGGCGTCAGCCCAGGTCGATGTCGATGGCGAACAGTCCGCCGGCACCGCCGGAGTAGAGGTAGAGCACGTTGTCGGTGGGCTTGAACTTGCCCTCACGTGCCAGCTTCACAAGACCGGCGAATGCCTTGCCGGTGTAGACGGGGTCCAGGAACAGCCCCTCGTTCTCCGCCATCATGCGGATGGCGGCGTTGCCCTCCGGGGAGGGAATGGCGTAGCCGGGGCCGCACATATTCACCAGATGGACGTCTTCCACCGTGGGGACGAAGTCCAGCTCCAGCATTTTCGCCGTCTCCTGCATGATGCGGGTGGTGATGACATCGAAGGGGTCGCTGTCCACCATCAGACCCACCACCTGCGTGTCGGGCATGAAGAGCTTGGCTCCCAGAGCCACGCCGGCGTGGGTACCGCCGCTGCCCTCGGCGCAGCAGACGTAGTCGAAGTGCATACCGGTGTCGGCGATCTCCTGCATACAGTTCACGTAGCCCAGCGCGCCGATGGCGTTGGAGCCGCCGCAGGGGATCTTGTAATACTTCTTGCCGCTGGCCTGACCCACGCGATCCATCTCGGCGTAGATGTCGTCGTAGCTGTCGGTATCCATGAAGCGGACGTCGGTGTCCATAAGGTACTCCAGCAGCTGGTTGCCCTTGCGCTCGGTGACGCCGCGCTTCTTCAGAATGAGGATGGGCGTCATGCCCAGCTTCTTGGCGCACGCCGCCGTCAGCATGGCGTGGTTGGACTGGGCACCGCCGGTGGTGAACACGATCTCCGCGCCCTGCCGCTTGGCGTCCGCCAGCAGGAACTCCAGCTTACGCACCTTGTTGCCGCCGAGACCGATGCCGGTCAGGTCGTCACGCTTCACGTAGACGTTGGTGTTCAGCAGGCGGCTGATGTTCTCCAGCTTCTGGATGGGGGTGGGCAGCACCGCCAGCGGGATACGGGGGAACTCCTGTAACTTTTTCATACTATTTTCTCCTTTCATTGGCTGGGGAAAGAGCGGTCAGCGGAGACCGTATTCCTTCAGACGTTCATAAAATACAGAGCGGGAGACGTCCAGCTGCTGCATGGCAAGCTGGCGGTCGCCGCCGCACTGTGCCAGCACCTGCTGGATGTAGCGTCGCTCCTCCTGCCGCAGATGCTGCCGCAGCGTCAGCGGGACAGGCTCCGAGGCAAGGTGGATGTGCTCCGGGTAGATGATGTCGGAGTCCGACATGGCAGCCGCGCCCTCCAGCACGTTTTCCAGCTCGCGGAGGTTGCCCGGCCAGTCGTAGTTGATGAGCTTGCTGAATGCCTCGCCGGAGAGGGATTTTTCCGGGATGTGGTACCGCTGGCATATATCCTCCATCAGCTGGTTTGCCAGCAGGTAGATGTCCTCCCGGCAGTCCCGCAGGGGCGGCATCTCCACGGAGAAGGCGGAGAGGCGGTAGTAGAGATCCTTCCGGAAGCGTCCGCTCTCCACCTCGTCCCACAGCTCGGAGCCGGCGATGGTCAGCAATCGCACGTCCACGTGCACCGGGCGGGTGGAGCCGACGGGCTGTATCTCGTCGCGCTGGATGGCATAGAGCAGCTTCGCCTGCACGTTCAGGGGCAGGCCGCCCACCTCGTCCAGCAGCAGCGTGCCGCCGTCCGCCTCGCGGAACAGTCCTGGGGTGCCGTCCTGACTGCCGAACAGGGTGACCTCCAGCAGAGCCGGGTCCACCGCCGAGCAGTCGGCGCGGATAAAGGGGCCTCCCCGCTGCTGCGCCTGCTGGATGCTCTGCGCCATACGGGTGCGCCCCGTGCCCGCCTCGCCGGTGATGAAGATGTTGCAGTCCATCTGGCTGAGCTTGTAGGCGCGGCGGCGCGCCGAACGGAGAGCGGCGGAGGAGCCGTAGCCCAGCAGGGCGTTGCTCTCGCCGGGGAAGGCGCGCTCGGAGGACTCCCGGTATTTGCGCTCCGCCGCGGCGATGGCGGTGTTGCGCTCCATGATGGTGGTGCGGATGTCCTCGATATTGCGGAATTTGACGATGATGCCCGTGACCTGCGCGCCGTCGCGGATGGGCAGGATGGACGCCAGCAGCGCGAAGCCGTTGATCTCATACGCCACGTCGGAAAAGCCGGAGGCGCGCCCGTCCAGCACTTGGCGGAGGTGCTCCTCGAACAGCTCGCCCTCGAAGAAATCCCGGAAGTGGTAGCCCACCACGCAGATCTCCTGCTCAGGGCTTTTGGCGATGAAGCTGCCGCCCCGGAGAAGGCTGCCGATGCCCTCCTTCCGGGCGGAGTAGCCCTTCTCCTCCCAGAATTTCACCTGCTTGGTGCGGTGATCCAGCACCACCATCTGACCGATGCAGACGAAGTAGTTGATGGAGTACGCCTTTTCCCGCACCTCCACCACGATCTCCTTGTCGCCGATATGGACGGAAATGGGGACGCCCTGAAACGTCACGTCCAGATGGAGCCCCGCCGCCTCGCCGCCCCGCAGGTATTTGTACACCGGCTTGACGCCGGGCCCCTTATAGACGCCCACCGCCGCCAGAATGTCGTTGGGGCGGAGACGCGCGTCGTGGATGTCCAGCACCGACAGATCGGCGGCAGTCAGGCCGCCGTCGTCCGCGCCCATGGCGGAGGTCGCCAAAATCACGATGTCACCCGGCTCCAGCCGTCCGGCGGGGTGGGAATACAGGCTGTGGTTGAACAGCCCGAACCGCTCCTTTGCCTGCTGGTTGATGTGGGTGACGATACCCTGCCGATCCATGGTAAACATGGCGTGAGAGGAAGAGTCCATTACGCTTTGCAGTATATCCACTTATGCCACACTCTCCTTTCCGGCGGATGGCATCATTGTACCGCAAAACGCCGCTATTTGCAATGAGGAAAGACTGCACACACGGCAGGGGTTTATCGACACGCAGAGGAAAACAAAGCCCGCGTGCGGGCTTTGTTTTCCCGTTGGTATGCCGGTTACAGGTCGCAGGCGCACAGGTCGGCGAAGGTCTCCCGCCGGATGGCAACGTAGCTCTCGCCGCCGCGGAGCATCACGGTGGCGGCGCGGGGCAGCCGGTTGTAGTTGGACGCCATGGAGTAATTATACGCGCCGGTGGTGCAGACCGCCACGATGTCGCCCCGCCCCACGGAGGCGGGCAGCATGACGTGCTCCTGAATGATGTCGCCGCTCTCGCAGCAGCGACCCACCACGGACGCCTCAAAGTCGCATTTCTCGTTCATCTTATTGGCAAGGAGGCAGGTGTAGTCCGCCTTGTACAGCGCGTAGCGGGGGTTGTCCGGCATACCGCCGTCGATGGAGACGTAGTTCTTGTAGCCGGGGATCCGCTTCACCGTGCCGCAGGTGTACAGCGTCATGCCCGCCGCGCCCACGATGCTCCGTCCCGGCTCCATGTGGATCTCCGGCATTTCGATGTGCAGACGCTCACACGCCGCCTGGATGGCGGCAGCCACCTGACTGACCTTGGTGTCCACGTCCAGATAGGGGTCGCTCTCCACGTAGCGGACGCCGTAGCCGCCGCCCAGATCCAGCTGCTGCGCCATATAGCCGTGCTTTTCCTTCATGGCGGCGATGAACTCCAGCATGATGACGGCGGCGCGCTCGAAGATGTCCTCGCCAAAGACCTGAGAGCCCACGTGGCAGTGGAAGCCCATTAGCTCCACATGGGGCTGCGCCAGCGTGAAAACGGTGATCTCCTCCGCCTGTCCCGTCTCGATGGCGGAGCCGAACTTGCTGTCCACCTTGCCGGTGGCGATGGCCTCGTAGGTGTGGGGATCGATGCCCGGCGTCAGGCGCAGCAGCACCTTCTGCTTCGTGCCCCGGCGGCTCGCCTCCGCCTCGATCGCTTTGATCTCCTCGGCGTTGTCCGCCACGAAGTAGCCGATGTGGTTGTCCATGCCGTAGGCGATGTCCTCGTCCGTCTTGTTGTTGCTGTGGAAGTAGGCGTGGCGCAGGTCGTAGCCCGCCTGCAGCGCGGTGTAGATCTCGCCGGAGGACACTACGTCGATGCCCATGCCCTCCTCCCGCATGATCTCATAGATGCGCTTGAAGGCGTTCGCCTTGCTGGCGTAAAGGGGGCGGCTGGTGGGGCCGAAGTGCTTTTTGAAGGCGTTCTGGTAGACGCGGCACTGGTGGCGGATATAGTCCTCGTCCAGCAGGTACAGGGGGGTGCCGTACTGCTTGGCAAGAGCCACGGTATCCTGCCCGGCAAAGTGCAGGTGCCCGTTGGCACCGACGGTGATATTGTCACAAATCATAGTATAGTCCTTTCTCTCCTGCCCGCCGAGGGCGGGCGCGTCCTATGTATGGCAAGACTCCCGTTGAGCCGAATATGCGAAGTTAAGTTGTTTTTTTAAAGAAATCACTGTTTGTCGTTCACTTGAGAGCTAAATAGAGCGGGCGGAGGGGCTGCGGCTCAACCGGACCGCAGCCCCCTGCCCATTCTGCTGAGAGCAGAGGAGGTACGAAATGCTTTTTGGGGTCACTCCGCCTTAGCGGCAGCGTTCTTCTTGGCGATAGCCTTGTCCAGCCAATCCTTGCCGTCCGCGAAGCGGGAGACGATGAACGTCACCACATAGTCGCCGGCGGAGTTGATCATGGTGGCGGGAGGATCGACCAGATTGCCGATGGCGACCAGAATGGGGAACGCCAGCTCGATCTGGTTGGGGAAGAAGATGGAGCAGATGATGTACTCGCCGATGTAGCCGCCGCCGGGGACGCCGGACATACCAACGGAGGACAGCACCGCCACGAGGACAATGGGGATCAGCTTGCCCCAGCTCATGTCCTGGCCGAACACGCCCCACACAAAGGCGATCTTCAGCACGCAGGAGAAGCAGGAGCCGTCCATGTGCATGGTGGCACCCAGAGGCACGACCATCTCGGCAACGTCCTTGCTGACGCCGGTATTCTCAGCCTCCTCCAGATTGGTGGGGATAGTCGCCACAGAGGAGCAGGTGCCCAGAGACACCAGAGCGGGCTTGGTGATGTGGCGGAACATGGTCTTGACGCCATGCTTGCCGCCGCCGAACCACGCAAACAGGGGGAAGGCGGTGAAGATGTAGATGAAGCACAGGGGATAGTACACCGCCATGGCGCGACCATAGGAGCCGGCGATCTGCGGGCCGTAGTCAGCCACCAGACCGGCGAAGATGGCGAAGAACGCCACGGGAGCGTAGTAGGTGATGAGCTTGATGAACTTCATCATAACCTCGGTCATGCTGTTGAGCCACTTGGCGACCAGCGTCTCAGCACCGCCCGCCATGTTGGTGGCGAAGCCGAACAGCACGGAGAACACGATCAGGGGCAGCATGGCCTTGCGGGTCAGCAGACCCACGAAGTCGCTGGCGGTGAAGAAGTTCACGATCATATCGGAGATAGAGGCGTACTCGCCGATCTCCTCAGAGGGGATGTCGTTCCAAGGAACCAGCACGGGCGGGAAGATCTTCATCAGCGCGAACATGATGACGGCGGCGATGGCACCGGTGATGACGAAGGTCGCCACGGTGGTGCCCATGATCTTGCCGGCGCGCTTCATGCTCTTCATGTTGGCGATGGAGCCCGCGATGGACACGAACACCAGAGGCACCACCACGCAGAACATCATGTTGATGAACACGGTGCCGAAGGGCTTGAAGAATGCGACTGCTTTCGCAGGGGCCAGCCAGCCGAAAAGGGCACCCAGCACCATCGCGCCCAGCATTATGCCAAGGAAGATATAGTTCCTTGCAACTGCTTTCTTTTCCATTTGTTTTACTCCTCCTAACAGATTTTGGTTGATGTGGTTTGCTCTCTATGTAAAGCATATTGCTTACATACTTGTCCGAATCCCGGTTTTTGCGTCCCCCCGCCCCCTGCGGGGCGGGGAGCGCAAAGAAAAGGGGGGATAAGGGAAATCAAATCGTCAGTGCCTCATCGGTGATCTCGCCCTTGCAGACGATATTGGTGGGGCCGGTGAGGTACAGGTCGGTGACGTGTCCCGCGCTGTCGCGCTCCACGTCGATGATCAGCGTGCCGCCGGTCATGTCCACCCGGACGCTCTTGCCGGAGACCTTGCCCAGCAGCGTCAGCACCGTCACCACGGAGCCGGTGCCCGTGCCGCAGGCGTAGGTAAAGTCCTCCACGCCGCGCTCATAGGTGCGCTCGTACACATGGTCGGGGCCGATCAGCTCGTAGAAGTTCACATTGGCTCCCTTGGGGAAGTCCTTGTAGTGGCGGAGCTTCCGTCCCAGCTGGAATAGGGTCGGGGTGTCGTATTCCTTCAAATTCTCGATGGGCACCGCCGCATGGGGGATGCCGGGGTTGCCCAGCTCCACGTAGGCGCAGTCATAGGTGACGCCGTCCACCTCCGCCTTGCCGTCCAGACGCATATTGCAGGGGTCGTTGAGCCGGACGCGGTAGAGACGCTTGTCCACACGCCAGCCGGTGACAAGACCGGCGGTGGTCTCCACCTTCTGCACCTCCCCCGCCAGACCGTTCTCATAGCCGAAGCGGCAGATGCACCGTGCGCCGTTGCCGCACATCTCACCCATGGAGCCGTCGGAGTTAAAGAACAGCATCTTGTAGTCGCCGCCGTAGGTGGGATTCTTCACCACCATGAAGCCGTCCGCGCCGACGGACATATGCCGTTCGCACAGGGTACGGACGATCTCCGGCCATTTTTCGTCGGGGACAACGTTCTGCCGGTCGTCCACCACGATGAAGTCGTTGCCGGCACCGTTCATTTTCCAAAACTGCATGATGCGGTGTCCTCCTTTGTGTTAGTGTTTGTATTGTACCCCAACGGAGAGGGTATGTCAAATTTTTGTCACAGTCCTGATATTCGGACTTTACGTCCGGATTTTCGGACTTTTCCGGGGAAATGCCACGCCTCTCCCCTGCTCTCGCGGTAAAATGTACAAGTTTTAACGGTAAAACAAAACCTCCGGCTCAGCCGGAGGTTTTGTTTTTCTCCATACAGTTGTCGCAGCCTCCGGCGCAGCCGGAGCAGCCCACGCACTTGCCCTGCTTTTTGGCTTTGCGGGTGCTGCGGATGGCAAGCAGTCCGCACAGCACCACCAGCGCAAGGAGCAGCCAGTCCATCCACGTCATACCAGCAGCCCTCCTATCGCATAGGCAATAAACGATGCCAGCCATGCCACGCCGCATTGGAGCAGCACCACACCCACGGTCTTGACCACGGAGCCAAGCTCACGCCGGATGGTGGCGACCGCCGCCACGCAGGGGGTATACAGCAGCGTGAACACAAGGAAGCTGATGGCACTGCGGGCGGTGAACAGCGAGGAGACGGCGGCACTGCCCAGCAGGACTTGCAGCGTGCTGACCACGGATTCCTTGGCGATGAAGCCAGAGATCAGGGACGTGGCGCACCGCCAGTCGCCAAAGCCCAGCGGCGCGAAGAGCACTGCCAGCCACTGACCGATCAGTGCCAGCAGACTGTCCGCGCTGTCCGCGACCACGTTGAGGCGGGTGTCGAAGCTCTGGAGGAACCAGATGACCACCGTTGCCAGAAAGATCACGGTGAAGGCGCGCTGGAGGAAGTCCTTCGCCTTCTCCCACAGGAGCAGCCCCACACTTTTCAGGGAGGGCAGGCGGTAGTTGGGCAGCTCCATGACGAAGGGCACAGGCTTGCCGCGAAAGACGGAGTTCTTCATCAGAAGTGCCGCCAGAACCCCCACGAGGATGCCCAGCACGTAGAGGGAGATCATCACCAGAGCCTTGTGGTCGGTGAAGAAGGCGGCGGTGAAGAAGCCGTAAATGGGGATCTTGGCGGAACAGCTCATATAGGGCGTCAGCAGGATGGTCATTTTCCGGTCACGGTCGGAGGAGACGGTGCGGGTCGCCATAATGGCGGGCACCGAACAGCCGAAGCCGATGAGCAGCGGGACGATGCTGCGTCCGGAAAGCCCGATCTTGCGGAGGAGCTTGTCCATGACGAACGCCACCCGCGCCATGTAGCCGGTGTCCTCCAGAATGGACAGGAAGAAGAACAGTGTGACGATGATGGGCAGGAACGACAGCACGCTGCCCACACCGGCGAAGATACCGTCGATGATCAGGCTGTGCACCACCGGGTTGATGCCGTAGGCGGTGAGCGCGCCGTCCACACCGGCGGACACGTAGTCAATGCCGGACGCCAGCAGGTCGCTGAGACGCTGCCCGATGACGCTGAACGTCAGCCAGAAGATGAGCAGCATAACGCCGAAGAACACAGGGAGGGCGGTGTATTTGCCGGTGAGGATCCTGTCCAGTGCCACGCTGCGCTTATGCTCCCGGCTTTCGTGGCACTTGACCACCGCGTCGGCGGTGACCTTCTCGATGAAGGTATAGCGCATATCCGCAAGGGACGCGTTGCGATCCAGGTCGTTCTCCGTCTCCAGCTGGACGATGATGTGCTCCAGCAGCTCCCGCTCGTTCTGATCCAGCACGAGGCGATCCGCCATGGTCCGGTCGCCCTCGATGAGCTTTGTGGCGCAGAAGCGGGGCGGCAGTCCGAGACGCTCGGCGTGATCTTCGATGAGGTGGACGACGGCGTGGACGCAGCGGTGCACCGGGGAGTCCGCCGCGCAGAAATCGTAGACCTTGGGCATAGTGCGGTTCCGCGCCGTCTGGATCGCCTGATCCATCAGCTCGGACACGCCCTCGCCCTTGGCGGCGGAGATGGGCACCACGGGGATGCCCAGATCCTCGGACAGCTTGTGGACGTCGATGGTGCCGCCGTTGGCGCGCACCTCGTCCATCATGTTCAGTGCCAGCACCATGGGGACGCGCAGTTCCAGCAGCTGAAGGGTCAGATAGAGGTTGCGCTCAATGTTGGTGGCGTCCACGATGTTGATGATGCCGTCGGGCTTCTGGTTCAGAATGTAGTCGCGGGTGACGATCTCCTCCTGGGTATACGTGCGGAGGGAGTAGATACCGGGGAGATCCACCACGGAGCAGTCCTTATGACCGCGCACCTCGCCGGATTTCTGATCCACGGTGACGCCGGGGAAGTTGCCCACGTGCTGGTTGGAGCCGGTGAGGGCGTTGAACAGCGTGGTCTTGCCGCAGTTCTGGTTGCCCGCCAATGCGAAGATCATGCGTCATCCCTCTTTTCCACGGTGATCTCGCGGGCGTCCTCCACCCGCAGCGTCAGCTCATAGCCCCGGACGCGTATCTCAATGGGGTCGCCCATGGGCGCGACCTTGCGGAGCGTGACAAGGGTGCGGGGCGTCAGCCCCATATCCAGCAGGCGGCAGCGGAGCGCGCCCTCGCCGCCCACGGCGGTGATGGCGGCGGTGTCGCCGATATGCAGTTCATTCAGTGTCATTTCGCTTACCTCTGATGTACTTGGTTTGCTATTTCCTATTTGGCTGGTACGATGGTAGCACGGTGCCCCTTTCCTGTCAAGAAGCGGAGGGCTTTTCTGTGGATTTTTGTAAAAAAACAGGGTCGCGGTGCGACCCTGTTTTTCCGTTATTTCAGTTCTCGGCGTTGTAAAGTCCCACTGTGTCGTCCAGGGGGAGGGAGATGGTGGCGGTCTGCGCCTCCGTGTGGGCACCCGCCTTCTCCATAATGGACTGCATGATGGCGGTGCGCTTATCGGTGGGGGTGACAAGGAAGATCATCTCGCGCTCCTCGGAGATGGCGACGCCGAAGAATTTGTTGGTGTTCTCCGCGTCGGTGGCACGGGCGTGGATCACGGTGCCGCCGCGGGCACCGGCGGCGGACGCCGCCTCCATGACGGTGTCGGTATAGCCGCTGTTGGTGATCGCCAGAATCAGCTGGTACGGGCTGTCGTTCATCAAGTCTTCCTCCTTTACAGACATATCCGGCTGGCCGTCGCTCTTGCCGGAGATCAGATAGTTCAGTGCCGTGCGTCCGCCCACACTGCTCAGGTGCAGGCACACGGCGATACCGCTGCCGGGGCGGTCGATCCGCATGGTGTCCACCAGCTCACGCATGAGCACCTCCTTCACGGCGGGGGTGACGACGGAGAACATGACGGATTTCTCCGTTGCCTCCAGTCCCAGCGTGTTCAGAATGTCGTTGCTGGCGGTGCCGCGTCCCAGCGCGGTGAATACCACCGGTGCGCCGAAGGCGCGGTAGAAGTCGATGAAGTGGGTGGCACCCTTGACGCGGTTGGTAATGGTGATCATCAGATACAGGCGGTTATTGGTTTTTTCAGACATAGGGGCACCTCCTCAGCACAGCTCGATAAGCTCCTCCACCGCCACAGGCGCGGCAGGAGCAGGGGCATGGCGCAGCTTGCGCTGGTAGCTGAGACCCAGCAGCTGGATGGTCACCAGCGGGGTCATCGCCACCATCGCCACCACGCCGAAGGCGTCAGTGACGAGATTGCCGCCCACGGCGTCACAGGCTCCCAGCGCGAAGGGCAGCAGGAACGTGGCGGTCATAGGGCCGGACGCCACGCCGCCGGAGTCGAACGCCACCGAGGTGAAGATGTCGGGCACCACGAAGCTCAGAGCCAAGCTGATGACGTAGCCGGGGATCAGGAACCACATGATGGAGATACCCGTCAGCACGCGGATCATGGCAAGCCCCAGAGAGATGGCAACACCGATGGAAAGCGCGGTGTTCATGGCGTGGGCGGGGATGGCACCGGCGGTGATCTCCTCCACCTGCTTGTTCAGCACGTGGACGGCAGGCTCCGCCTGCACGATGAAGTAGCCGATGACCATGGCGATGGGCACAAGGATCCAGTTGTACTGGTGGCTGGCGATGCTGCCGCCCAAGAAGCTGCCCACGGGCATGAAGCCCACGTTGACGCCCATCAGGAATACGGTCAGCCCTATGTAGACGTAGACAAGACCGATCGCCATGTGGATCAGCTCTCTGCGCTTGAGGCGTTTCGTGACCAGCTGGAACAGGATGAGGAACGCGGCGATGGGCAGCAGAGCCGACGCCGTCTCCCGCAGATAGTGGGGGAAGTTGCTGAGGTAGAGGTCGAACATCTCCACCGTGTCCCTGGCGTCGGGCATGACGGCGGCGGTGTAGGCACTGCCGTCGGGCTTATAGAGCAGCCCGAGGATCAGCACGGTGACGATGGGGCCGATGGAGCAGAGAGCCACAAGACCGAAGCTGTCGCCCCCCGCCTTCTTGTCGCTTCGCACGGCGCAGACGCCCACGCCCAGTGCCATGATGAACGGCACGGTCATGGGGCCGGTGGTCACGCCGCCGGAGTCGAACGCCACCGCCCAGAAATCCGGGGAGACGAATGTCGCCAGCACGAACACCACCGCGTAAAAGCCGATCAGCAGCCAGCGGAGCTGGATACCCAGCACGATACGCAGCAGAGCGATCACAAGGAACACGCCCACGCCCACCGCCACCGACCAGATGATGACGTTGTTGCTGATGGCGGGCACCTGATTGGCGAGCACCTGCAGATCCGGCTCCGCCACGGTGATGATCATGCCGATGAGGAAGCCCACCACGGCGATGATCCACACACGGCGGCGGCGGGTGATCTCGGAGCCCACCGCCTGCCCCAGCGGGATCATGGACATCTCCGACCCGAGGGTGAAAAGTCCCATACCGCCGATCAGCATAACGCCGCCCAGCAGAAACGCCACCATGGCGTTGTTGGGCACCGGTGCGATGGTGAAGCAAAGCAGCAGCACAATCAGCATCACCGGAAGCACCGAGGTGAGGGATTCGTGCATGGGCTTTTTGAAGATGGCGAAAAAGCTCCCTGCCTTTTGCCGTTTCTTACGCAGTCTCGCCTGCTCGTCCTGAATAGTCCTGTGAGTCAATGCTACCTTCCTTTCTGTTTTTCCCGACTTACAAAAGCGGCGCATCTGTCCGTGGTGGGCAGATACGCCATCGTATCTCTGACACATATATTGTACCATAATCCGGCGGATGGCACAAGGGCGCATGTGTTAAGAATTTGTGAAAATCAGCCAAATCTCACCGACACTTTTCGATAAGTGCCACAGCGTGGGACGCCATACCCTCCTCCCTGCCGGTGAATCCCAGAGCTTCCTCCGTGGTCGCCTTGACGGAGACGCAGGATACGTCCAAGCCCATCGCCTGCGCCAGATTCCGGCGCATCTCCGGGACATAGGGTGCCAGCTTGGGACGCTGCGCCAGCACGGTGGCATCCACGTTGACGGGGACGAAGCCGCACTCGCGGAGCACCGCCGTCACGCGGCGGAGGAGCGCGACGCTGTCGGCACCGGCGTAGGCGTCGTCGCTGTCGGGGAACAGGTGCCCGATGTCGCCCAGAGCCGCCGCGCCCAGCAGCGCGTCCATCACGGCGTGGGTCAGCACGTCGGCATCGGAATGTCCCAGCAGCCCCCGGTCAAAGGGGACGGTCACGCCGCCCAAAATCAGGGGGCGGTTCTCGGTCAGCCGGTGGACATCGTAGCCGTGTCCGATACGCAGAGCAGTCATGTGCACTTCTCCCTTTCCCGCAGGAAGGTTTCCGCCAGCATCAGATCCTCCTGCGTTGTGATCTTGATGTTCTCCCGCCAGCCCGGTGCCAGATAGACCGTCTTGCCCAGCCGCTCCACGGCGGAGCAGTCGTCGGTGATCTCCGCGTTCGCCTCCACGGCGGACTGGAGGGCGGCCTTCAGGAGATTCGCTTGAAAGACCTGGGGCGTCTGGACGGCGTAGAGGGATCTCCTGTCCGGGGTGGACTGGACGACGCCGGCGGTGTCCGCCACCTTCACCGTGTCCGTCACCGGCAGAGCCGGCGCGGCGGCGTAGGTCTTTTGCCCCAGACGCACCATGTCGTCCACCTGCTCGCCCCGGATCAGGGGGCGGGCACCGTCGTGGACAGCCAGCAGCTCGCACCGGTCGCTGGCGGCAAGCGCAGCCATCAGCACGGACTGGGCGCGGCTTTCGCCGCCCTCCACCACGCGGAGGGGCTTCCTCACGCCGGCGCGGACGCAGAGCGCGGCGATCTCCTCCAGCCGGTCAGGGCTTGCCGCCACCACGATCTCGTCCACGAGACGGGCGTTGTCCAGTGCCCACAGGGTACGGTGGAGCACCGGCTCGCCTCCCAGCAGAGCCGTCAGCTTGTCGGTGCCGCCCATGCGCCGGGATCGCCCGGCGGCGGGCACCAGTGCCGCGCAGTAGGGATGGCTCCCCCGGCGGCGCAGCAATTTATCGAATAGCGTTCCCATGGTCATCCTGCGCTCCTATTCCCCGGTGTTGTACCGCAAGTATACCGTATTTTCCCCCTGTTTACAAGGGAAATGTGCGGGAAGCTCCCCCGGAGGGGGGAGCTTCCTCTGTCAGCGCGCCTCGTAGATCGCCTTGCAGGCGCGGTACATCTCGTAGCAGTCCAGCTTTGCCACCACCTCGAAGGGGGCGTGCATACTCAGCACCGGCACGCCGGCGTCCAGCGTGGCGATGTTGCGGTTTGCCATATACTGCGCCACGGTGCCGCCGCCGCCGGCGTCCACCTTGCCCAGCTCGCAGATCTGCCAGCGGACGCCTGCGCCGTCCAGCAGGCTGCGGACGTAAGCCACCGTCTCGGCTCCGGCGTCAGAGGAGCCGGACTTGCCCCGGGCTCCGGTGTACTTGCACAGTCCCACGCCGTGGTTCAAAAAGGCGGCGTTCTTCTTGTCGAACACGTCGGCGAAGTTGGGGTCGTATGCCGCCGTCACGTCGGCGGACAGGCAGAAGGAGTTCTCAAAGCAGACCTTCAGGGGCACGTTCTGGCTGTCGCACAGGTCGGAGAGGAACGTCTCGAACACGGCGGACTGCATACCGGTAACGCCCATGGAGCCGATCTCCTCCTTGTCCGCCAGCACGCACACGGCGGTCTTGGCGGGAGCGTCCAGCTCCAGCAGGGCGCGGAGCGCGGCGTAGCCGCAGACGCGGTCGTCGTGACCGTAGGAGCCGATCATGCTGCCGTCGATGCCGATGTCCACCGCATCGGCGGCGGGCACCGCCTCCAGCTCGGCGGAGGCAAAGTCCGCCTCGGTAATGCCGTACTTGTCGTAAAGACGCTTCATCACGTGGAGCTTCACACGGTCGCTGTCGTCCTCGTCGCCGATGGGGCGGCTGCCCAGCAGGATGTTCAGCGTCTCGGCGGGGATCGCCTCGCTGAGAGGCTTCTTCCCCTGCTCGCCCCCCAGATGGGGCAGCAGGTCGGTGATGACCAGCTGCGGCTCGCCCTTTTCGCCGATGCAGACCTCCACGGCGGTGCCGTCCTTCTTCACCACCACGCCCTGTAATTGCAGGGGGATCGTGACCCACTGGTACTTGCGGATCCCGCCGTAATAGTGGGTCTTGAAGTACGCCAGCTCGCTGTCCTCGTACAGCGGGTTGGGCTTCAGGTCAAGGCGCGGGGAGTCGATATGGGCGGCGGCGATCTGCACGCCCTCCGCCATGCTCTCCCGTCCCATGACCGCCAGCATCAGACCCTTGCCGCGGTTGCAGGTGTAGACCTTGTCCCCCGGCTCCAGAGCCATGCCGCGCCTGTACTCCACGAAGCCGTGCGCCTTCGCCGCGGCGATGGCGGCGCGGGCACTGAGACGCTCGGTCTTATTGCCCAGAAATGCCTTGTAATCGGCGCAGTAGTCCTCCATCCGGCGCAGCTGCGCTTCCTCCAGCACATCGTAGCCGCTGCGGCTGTCCCGCAGGAGCTGCTTACGCAGCGTCTTCATTTCCTCGCTCATGCTCGTTCCTCCTTCAATATCCGGTGCAGTGCCGCGTAAGCCGCGTCCTCAAAGGCGGCGGCGTCGGCACAGTCGTTGAATAGTGTATCGGTGCAGTGGGTGCGGTAAAACTCGTCGTCCTTCTGCGCCTGCACCCGCAGCCGGGCGTACTCCTCCGGGATGCCGTCCCGCGCCATAATGCGCCGGACGCGCTGCTCCGACGGTGCCAGCACCGCCACGGTGCGGCGGCAGAGGCGGCACAGACCGCTCTCCACAAGGTTGATGGCGTCGATACCCACCACCGGCGCGCTGCTCTCGTCCATGCGGCGCAGCAGCTCACGGGGCAATCGGGCATAGATGATGCGGTTCAGCGTATCCAGTGCCGCCGGGTCGGAGAACACCACCGTGCCCAGCCTCTGCCGGTCAAGGGTGCCGTCCGGGGCGAACACCTGCCCGAAGGCACCGGTGATGGCGTCCCGGAGGGTGCTGTCCGTCCGCAGCAGGTCGTGATACACGGCGTCGCAGTCCAGCACAAGCCCGCCCAGCCTCTCCAATGCCCGGAGTGCGCTGGTCTTTCCCGCGCCGGTGGGGCCGGTGAAGCCGATGACCAGCGGCGACACGTCCACCGTGTGGAAGCCCGCCGCCTTTTTCAGACGGTTCCCCACCGCAAGCCCCAGCCCGGACTCGTCAGGGCACTGGGCAAAGATGGCGGTCACGTCCGTGTCGTCGAAGGTACGCAGCGCGTCGAAAACGTGCTGCGCCTGCGCCAGCTTGTCCTCCTGGGAGCCGAGGCGGTGAACGATATGACCGGCGAACAGGGGCGCGTACTCGTCGAAGCAGATCACGCCCGCTCCCGCCGGGAGGTGCTCCCGGATATAGGCGGCACTGCGGCGGGGCGTGCCCGTGACCACGGTGACGGCGGCGCGGGGCGCGTAGTGGCGGTACTTCATGCCGGGTGCCTTGGCTTTTTCGCCGTCCCCCAGCCTCTGCCGCACCGCCTTGTCCACCGCCACCTCGCCCAGCACCGCCTCCAACTCCTCCAGCGGCAGTCCGCCGGGGCGCAGCAGGCGGGGCGGCTGCACCGTCAGGTCGATGATGGTGCTCTCCACCCCCACGGCGCAGTCGCCGCCGTCCACGATGCCGTCGATCTTGCCCATCATGTCCTCCATCATGTGGCGGGCACAGGTGGGACTGGGTCTTCCGGAGGTATTGCCGCTGGGTGCCGCCACCGGCGTGTCCGCCGCGGCGATAATGGCGCGTGTTACAGGGTGATCCGGGCAGCGGACGCCCACGGTGTCCAGACCACCGGTGGTGCAGAGGGGCACACAGTCCCGCCGGGGCAGGATCATGGTCAGCGGCCCCGGCCAGAACCGCTCCGCCAGCGCGTAGGCGGCGGACGGTATGTCCGTGCAGCAACGCTCCAGCCAGCCTGCGTTCGGCACGTGGAGGATCAGCGGGTTGTCCTGCGGGCGACCCTTCGCCAGAAAGATGCGGCGCACGGCGTCCTCGTTAAGACCGTCCGCGCCGAGACCGTACACCGTCTCGGTGGGGATCCCCAGCAGACCGCCCCGGCGGAGGATCGCCGCCGCCTCCTCAATGGCGTTTTTGTCTTTTTCCGGGTGGAAGATGATGGTTTCCACGGAGCTTTCCTCTTTTCGGCAGATTACTTACAGACCCAGATCCTCGCCCACCAGAACGACCTTGATGCGGCGTTCCGGCATACAGAACCGGGTGATGACCAGCTTGGAGCAGATGCAGTCGGGGCTGGTGCAGTCGCCGCACTGTCCCGTAAGACCGCAGGGCGTCTTGATCCCGAACCGCTGGGCGTTGGCGGGAGCCGCCACGTTGCGGGCGCGGGCAACGGCGTCGTCCAGCGTGCCCAGCACCTTGTTCATGCCCGCCACGACCACCACCTGACGGGGGCCGAAGCACATGGCGGCCACGCGGTTGCCGTTGCCGTCGATGTTCACCAGCTGGCCGTCCTTGGAGATGGCGTTGCTGCTCATCAGAAACGTGCCGCAGGTCAGTGCCTGACGCATGATAGCCTGCTTCTCCTCCGGAGACTGGGCGGTGTCGCGGTCAAGGAGGGTGTAGCCCTCCTGCGCCATGCGCTGCTTGATGCCCAGCTCGTCCACGGTCATGGCACCGCCCCAGGACACCACGTCCGTCTTGGGGGTCAGCTCCAGCACCTTCTCCACCGCCTCGGCGGCGGTGGAACAGTAGTACGCCTCGAAGCGGCGTTTGTTCAGAGCCTCCACGGTCTTGGGGCCGGCGAGGTCATACATCTTTTTCCTGTACTGGTTCATTGTCAGTTCTCCTTTCCCTCCTGCAAGCGTTGAGCCTGATCGTTCAGCGTCAGGGCGTCGATCAGATCGTCCAGATCGCCGTTGATAACGGAAGCAATATTGAAATTTTTACTGTCCCCGGTAAGCCGGTGGTCGGTCACGCGGTTCTGGGGGAAATTGTAGGTACGGATCTTGCCGCTGCGGTCGCCGGTGCCCACCTGACTTTTGCGTGTGGCGGCGATGGCGGCGTTCTGCTTCTCCCGCTCCGCCTCGTACAGCTTGGAGCGCAGGATCTTCATGGCGCGATCCTTGTTCTTGTACTGGCTGCGCTCGTCCTGACACTCCACCACCGTGCCGGTGGGCAGGTGGGTGATGCGGATGGCGGACTCCGTCTTGTTGACGTGCTGCCCCCCGGCACCGGAGGAGCGGAACGTGTCGATCTGCAAGTCCTTGGGGTCGATGGTGAACTCCACCTCCTCCGCCTCCGGCATGACCGCCACGGTGGCGGCGGAGGTCTGGATGCGCCCGGAGGACTCCGTCTCCGGCACGCGCTGCACCCGGTGGGTGCCCGCCTCGAACTTCAGGCGCGACCACGCGCCCGCGCCCTCGATCTCGGCGCTGACCTCCTTGACGCCGCCCAGCTCCGTCAGATTCTCGTTGACGATGGACAGCGTCCAGCCCCGCCGCTCGGCGTACATGGTGTACATCCGCAGCAGGTCGGCGGCGAACAGTGCGCCCTCCTCCCCGCCGATCCCGGCGCGTATCTCCAATATCACGTTCTTGTCGTCGTTGGGGTCGCGGGGCAGCAGCAGACGCTTCAGCTGTTCCTGCAAACGCTCCATGTCCGCCCTCGCCTCGGTCAGCTCCTCCTGCGCCAGAGCGCGAAGCTCCGGGTCGGAGAGCATCTCCTCCGCAGCCCGGGCGGACGAGTGCGCCCGGAGGTAGTCACGATAGCACCCCACCACGGGGGTCAGCTCCTTCTGCTCACGGCTGAGGGCGGTGAGCCGCTCCCGGTCGGTGTACACCGCCGGGTCGGACAGCTGACGCTCCACCTCCGTCAGACGTTCCTCAATGGTTTTCAGCTTTTCCAGCATGGTGAAGCCCTCAGTGCTGCTCGTCCAGCCAGCGGCGGACGTTCTGGATGAAATCGTTGCGCCAGAACTCATAGCCCTCGCTGCCGGGACGCAGGGACACCGCCAGCTTGTGGGCGGAGCCGGTGTACATGTCCATCTGGTCGTAGACCTCCTCGCTGCGCTGGGCGGTGCTGCGGGTGACCACATACGCCACGCTGCCCATCTCCAGCCCTCTGCGCTTCAGCAGAGCGCGGATGGGGCTGGCGCACCGTCCCGCCCACACGGGGCTGCCCACGATGACCAGCTTGTACTCCTCCAGCGGCTTCTCCGTCCGGAAGGGCTGCAAAGGCTTTGTGGACGTTTTCATGGCGTCCATGCCGCAGCGGATATAGCCGCGCCAGCCGCTGCGGTCGGTGTCGTCGGTGATGGCGGTGACCTCCGCGTCCAACGCCTCGGCGATCTCCTTGATGGCGCGCCGGGTGTGCCCGGTACGGGAATAGTAAATACACAAAATATCGCTCATATTAGTTCTCCTGTTCTTCGGCTTGCAGACTCAGCTCCTCCCAGCGGAGCATCTCCTGCTCCAGCCGTTCGTTCAGTGCCTGCTGCTCCTGATAGAGAGCGTTCAGCTTCTCCGCGTCGGTGGCGCACTGCGCCATGTCCGCCTCCAGCCGCCCTATGTCCGCTTCCAGCTTGGAAATCGCCGTCTCGCAGATGGTCAGCTGCTTTTTCGCCGCCTGCTGGGCGCGGTTGCCCCGGCTGCCGTTCTTCTTCGGCACGGCGGATTGCGCCGCCGCTGCCGCCGCCGCTGCGGCGGCGTGCTCCTCGTCCTTGGCGCGGCGGTACTGGGCAAAGCCCATGGGATAGTCGGTGATAACGCCGTCCGCCAGCTCCCAGACGCGGGTGGCAAAGCGGTTGATGAAGTACCGGTCATGGCTGACGAACAGCAGCGTGCCGTCGAACGCCTCCACCGCCTGCTCCAGCCACTCCCGGGAGTCGATGTCCAGATGGTTGGTAGGCTCGTCCAGTATGAGGAGGTTGATGCTCTCATCCATGAGCATACACAGCCGCAGGCGGCTCAGCTCGCCGCCGGACAGGACGGACACGGGCTTGAATACATCCTCCCCGGTGAACTGGTACGCCGCCAGACGGTTCCGCGCCGACTGTGGCGTGATGTCCAGCTCATAGAGCATGGTGTCCAGCATACTGCGCTCCGGGTGGGCGAAGTGGATGACTTGCGGCAGATACGCCGCCTTGACCGACGGCCCCAGACGTATGCTTCCGCTGTCGGGGCGGTCATAGCCGGTGAGCATATTCAAAAGCGTGGTCTTTCCGGTGCCGTTCTCGCCCAGCAGCGCGATGCGCTCCCCGCCCTCGCAGCGGAGGTACACGTCCTCGAACAGTTTCTTCTCGCCGAACGCCTTGGACACGCCCTTGATCTGCATGACCTCGTCGCCCTTGAACTCCCGGCTCTGGAACCGCGCCTCCAGACGGCGCGCCTTGGTGGGCTTGGCGGTGGTACGCATACGCTCAATGCGCTTTTCCATGGAGAACGCCCGCTTATGGAGGGCGTCGTTGCCCATGAACGCCCACAGGTGCATCTGCTCGGCGGCTTTTTCCAGCTGCTGGATCTTCGCCTGCTCCTTCAGATACTGCTTCATCCGCTCCTGATAGCGGCGTTCCTTCTCAATGGCGTAAAAGCTGTAATTCCCGCTGTAAAGCTCCGCCTTACCGTCCTGTATCTCGATGATGCGGGTCACGGTGCGGTCGAGGAAATAGCGGTCGTGGCTGATGGTCACCACGGTGCCCCGGAATTTGCGGAGATACTCCTCCAGCCACTCCGTGGCCTGTAAGTCCAGATGGTTCGTAGGCTCGTCCAGCAGCAAGATGTCCGTGTCCTCCAGAATGAGCCGCCCCAGATTCACCCGCGTCTTTTCGCCGCCGGAGAGACAGTCAAAGGGGCGGGTACGCATTTCATCGGAGATGCTCAGACCGTTGGCGACCTTGTTCACCGCCGTCTCCGTGTCCCAGCCGCCCAAGCCCTCGAACCGGGCGTTCAGCTCCCCGTAGCGGCGGAGCGTCGCCTCGTCGCTGTCACCCCGCTCCATGCGGAGCGTCAGCGCGTCCATCTCGTCCTTCAGCCGGAACATCCGGGAGAAGGCAGTTTGCAGCACATCCTCCACCGTATAGCCCGCCGGGTAGACGGGGATCTGGGAGATCAGCCCCAGACGGCGTCCGGCGGCGATCTGTACCTCGCCCTCGTCCGCCTCCAGCTCGCCGGTGAGCATACGGAACACGGTGGTCTTGCCGGCACCGTTGCGCCCCAGCAGTCCTACCCGCTCGCCGCTGTCCACCTGAAAGGTCAGTCCGTCCAGTATTCTTTTTTCCAGATCAAAGGACTTCACCAGCCCCGAAACGCGAATATCGACCATTTACTGCTTTTCTAATTCCTTTACGATAGTCTCAAAATGCATGGCGCGGGACGCCTTCACCAGCACGGCGGTGCCGGGGGTGAACAGCTCCCGGATGGCGGGCATCGCCGCCTCCACCGTGGGGAACCACAGGGCGTCGGGATTCGTCTCGGTCAGAGACTTCATCTTCTCCCCCACCGCCACGGTGGTGACGGACAGCTGCCGCGTCAGCGCGCCCATGTCCCGGTGCGCCTGCGCCGTCAGCTCCCCCAGCTCTCCCATGTCGCCCAGCACCGCCAAGCGGCGTCTCTGGCGGCTGGTGGAGAGCATCCGTATCCCCTCCGCCATGGACTGTGGGTTGGCGTTGTAGCAGTCGTCAATGACCAGCCGCTCCCCCTCCATGCGGATAATGTGCATCCGGCTGCCCACCGGGGCGTAGTCCGCCACGCCGGCGGCGATCTCCTCCCCCGTCAGCCCCAGCCGTTCGCCGATGGCGGCAGCCATCGCCATGGGGTAGAGCATATACCCTCCGGGTGCCGATACCGACAGGCGGTACACGTTCTTCCCGGTGGTCACGGTGCACGCCACGCCCTCCAGTCCGCGATCCTCCACGCCGGTCACGCGGACGTCGCAGTGCGCGCCCACGCCGCAGCGCAGGACGGTCTGGGGCAGCGTGACGGTATTCAGCAGCTCGTCGTCGCCGTTGAGCACGGCGATACCGCCGGGGGCAAGGTTCTCGAAGATCTCGCACTTCGCCTGCAATATCCCCTGCCGTGTGTTGCCGAGATTCTCAATGTGTGCGTCGCCCACATTGGTGATCACGGCGATGTCGGGCCGCACCATCTCGCCCAGATACCGTATCTCGCCGAAATGGTTCATGCCCGTTTCAATGACCGCCGCCTCGTGCTCCGCCGTCAGGCGCAGCAGCGTCAGCGGTGCACCGATGTCGTTGTTCAGATTCCCCTCGGTCTTGAGGGTGCGATACCGGCGGGAGAGAACGCAGGCGATCATCTCCTTGGTGGTGGTCTTTCCGGCAGAGCCGGTGACCTGCACCACGGGAATACGGAACTGCCCGCGATACCACGACGCCAGTGCCCGCAGGGCAAGGCGCGTGTCGGGCACCTGCACGTAGAGCTTACCCGGCAGCAGCGTCTCCGGCGTTTTAGCGGTCAAACAGCCCGCCGCCCCGCTCTGCAACGCCTTATCCACGTAGTCGTGCCCGTCGAAACGCTCCCCCACCAGCGGGATGAACAGCATCCCCTCTCCTGCGCGGCGGCTGTCGGTGGTGACGCCGGTGACGGGTGCGCCGCATTGTAACAGCGTCCCGCCCACGGCGGCGCATATCTCCTGTGGGAACAGCCGTCTCATGTACGCGCCGCCTTCCGCGCCGCCAGAGACAGCTCCACGATCTTCTCGCACAGATCTCCGTAGGAATAGCCCACCTGCGCCGCCTCCTGGGGCACAAGGCTGGTGGGGGTCATGCCCGGCAGCGTGTTGATCTCCAGACACCACGCCTGCCCGTTCTCATCCAGAATGAAGTCGGCGCGGGAGTATACGTCCAGCCCCAGCCCCCGGTGGAGCGTCAGAGCCATCTCGCCCACCTGCCGCCATTCCTCGTCGGTAATGGGGGCGGGGCACAGCTCCACCGCGCCGTCCTTCTGGTACTTGCACACATAGTCGAAATACGCCCCCTTGGGGATGATCTCCACGGCGGGGAGATACGTGTCCCCCAGCACGGCGATCTGAATTTCGCGCCCCTTGATCTTCTTCTCCACCACCACGTGGTCGCCGTAGCGCAGCAGACTGCGGAGAGCCGTCTCCAGTTGCGCCTTGGTGTCGGGCAGCTCCACGCCGATGGAGCTGCCGCCGTTGACGATCTTTACGGCGCAGGGCACCTCCAGCTCCTCCACCAGACGGGGGATGTCCGCCTCGGTGTAATGCACGTCATGCCACGGCGCGGTGCGGATGCCCAGAGAGTCCATCATGCGTTTGGTGACGGATTTGTCCATCGCCATGCCGCTGCCCAGATAGCCGGAGCCGGTATAGGGCACGCCCAGCAGATCCAGCGTCGCCTGGATCCGCCCGTCCTCGCCGCAGCTGCCGTGGAGTGCCAGAAACACCGCGTCCGCCATGCGGCACACGGTCAGCACGTCCTTGCCCAGCATACTGCTGCTCTTGTCCTTACGGCTGCGGCGCACGGCGTCCAGATCCGGCTCCACCCTCTCCACGCGGCTCTGTCCGCACAGACCGTCCGGCGCGTCGAAAATATCCTCCAGCCGCCCCTCGTAGCTCTCAAGCCCAAGGAACATATCCACCAGCACCGCCTTGTGCCCCTTCTCCCGCAGAGCCTTACACACGCCGGTGCCGCTGGTGAGAGCCACCTGACGCTCGGGGGACAGACCGCCTGCCAATACCACGATTTTCATAAGCGTTTCCTCGCTTTCGGGCGGCGCGGGGTCAAAATGACCCCACGCCCCCATGATTTGATAGATTATTATAGCACAGTCCCACCGGGAATACAACCAAAAACCAAAACGGCACCCCTCCAGGGTGCCGTTTTTCTCTTATCGCAGCCATTCCGGCTTCGCCCTGCCGTGGACGCCGGAGACCATCCCCATGGCGGCAAACAGCATCACCAGCGACGAGCCGCCGTAGCTGATAAACGGCAGCGTCAGCCCGATAACGGGCATGACGAACAGGCACATACCCACGTTGATGATGACCTGGAAGATAATGACGCTTGCCACGCCGATGCAGACGCAGCTCTCCAGCTGCGTCCGGGCGTGCCGCGCCACGTAGACGCACCGCAGGATAATGGCGGTCAGCAGCAGCAGCGTCAGCACGCAGCCCACCATCCCCAGCTCCTCGCCGATCACGGAGAAGATGAAGTCCGTGTGGCGGTGGGGCAGGCTGGAGGGGTTCTCGCTCTGGGTCTGTACCCCGTGGAACAGCCCCTGCCCGAAGATCTTGCCGCCGCCCAGCGTCAGAAGACTGCGGGTCTGCTGCCAGCCGGTGTCCAGCGGGTCGAAGCTGTGGTCAAACAGGACGATGAACCTCTTTTTCATGTAGTTCTCCATGAGGTTCAGATCCCACATAGCGTAGAACAGCAGTCCGCCCCCGCCGAGACCGATCAGAAACCACCGGAGAGCCACCCCCGCCACGAAGCACATACAGCCGAACACGAACAGGAACACCAGCGCGCTGCCCATGTCCGAGGAGATCTTGTAGTACAGCACGAATATAATGCCGAAGTGCACCGCCAGCATGGCGATGGACGTCACAGAGCGCAGGTCGCGGTTTTCCTTCAGCCATGACAGCTGCTTCGCCAGCACGAGGATGAACGTGATCTTCACGATCTCCGCCGGCTGGATATTCACCGGCAGGAACGGAAATTCCAGCCATGCGCGGTTTCCGGTGTTCCCCGCCACGCCGAAGGGCGTCAGCAGCAGAAGGATAAACGCCACGCCCACGAGGAATATCCACTTCCAGTATTTGACAAGCTCGTTCAGGTCGATCTGGGACACCACGAGGTACAGCACCACGCCGATGAGCAGCGACGCTCCCTGCACCAGCACGTAGCGGCCGGTGTGGGTATACCGGGTGGCACTGGCGATCATCAGCAGCCCGAACAGAGACGTGCCGCCGCACAGCGTCAGCAGCAGCAGATCGGACTGCCGCAGCACGTCTCTGCACGTCTCCCGTATACGGCGCAGCATGGCGGCACCTCCCTTCTCGTTTCTCCGAATAAGTGTACCACAAGATGTTTTCCGTGTAAACCGCCGTTTTGCTCTTTTCTTTTTCCTCCCGCCATGCTATAATAAGTCGATTTGAGTTACGGGAGGTGCGTCCATGGAATATCTGTCCCACAGTCCGGAGGAAACGGAGCAGCTGGGCGAGCAGCTGGGCAGGACGCTCCGCCCCGGCAGCGTGGTGGCGTACCGCGGCGATCTGGGCATGGGCAAGACCGCCTTCACCCGCGGGCTGGCGCGCGGTCTGGGCTGCACCTGCCGCGTCACCAGCCCCACGTTCACCATCGTCAATGAATACAGCGGCGCGCTGCCCCTGTTCCACTTCGATATGTACCGGCTGGACAGCTCCGACGAGCTGTTCGACATCGGCTGGGAGGACTATCTCTCCCGGGGCGGCGTGTGCGCCGTGGAGTGGTCGGAGCGCGTGGAGGACGCCCTGCCGGATGACACCCTCTGGGTCAGCATCGCACGGGGCGATGGCGAAAACGACCGTATCATCACCGTCACGGGAGGCGAGACACCTTGAAAATTCTGGCTTTGGAGACCTCCGCCAAGAGCGTATCCGTCGCCGTAACGGAGGACGGTGCGCTGCTGTCTCAGGCGTACCAGAACCGTGGGCTGACCCACAGCGTCACCCTGATGCCCCTGCTGGACGGTATGCTCCGCACAGCGGGGCTTTCCATGGACGACATGGACGCTGTGGCGGTGGCCTGCGGCCCCGGCAGCTTCACCGGCATACGCATCGGCATCTCCGCAACCAAGGGTCTGGCGTGGGCACGGGAGCTGCCCTGCTGCGGCGTCTCCACGCTGGAGGCGATGGCGTTCGGCGTCACCGACTTTGAGGGCATCGTCGCCGGTGCCATGGACGCACGGCGGCAGCAGATATACAACGCCTTTTTCCGCTGCGAAAACGGTAGCGTCACCCGGCTGTGCGCGGATCGCGCCGTTTCCGTGGAGCAGGCGGCGCAGGAGCTGTCCGCCCTGCCGGAGCCGAAGCTCATCGTGGGCGACGGCGCGGAGCTGCTGTACCGCCAGCTGCGGGAGAGCGGCGTCCCCTGCCGCCTTGCCTCCCCCCTGCACCGCCTCCAGAACGCCGCCGGCGTCGCCCTTGCCGCAGAGCGCATGGCCGCCGCGGGGCTGACCTGCACGGCGCAGGAGCTGCTCCCGGTGTACCTGCGGCTCAGTCAGGCGGAGCGTGAGCGGCTCGCCAGAGGGCTGTCCCTGACGACGGACTAACCACCACAGTATACCCCAAAATTTACATATACACGGAGGAGAACATCATGTACAGCAACAAGGTTCACATTATGGATCACCCGCTGGTGGCGCACAAGCTGACCATCATGCGGGACGAGAACACCAGCGTCAAGGATTTCCGGGAGCTGGTTTCCGAGATCGGTATGCTCATCACCTATGAGGCGACCCGTGACCTGCCCCTGACCACCAAGCACATCAAGACCCCTCTCTGCGAGATGGACGCGCCCACGCTGGCGGGCCGCAAATTTGTGGTGGTGCCTATCCTCCGTGCCGGGCTCGGTCTGGTGGACGGTGTGCTTCGCATGGTGCCCTCCGCCCGTGTGGGTCATATTGGTATGTACCGCGACGAGGAGACGCTGGAGCCGCATCCCTACTTCTGCAAAATGCCCAAGGACGTGGCGGAGCGTGACGTGCTCATCGTGGATCCCATGCTGGCCACCGGCGGCTCCGCTGCCGAGGCCATCGACGAGATGAAGAAGCGCGGCTGCAAGCACATCAAGCTGATGGTGCTGGTGGCGGCTCCCGAGGGCATCGCCCACCTGCAAAAGCTGCACCCCGACGTGGACATCTACGCCGGTGCGCTGGACGACCACCTGAACGAGCGGGGCTACATCGTCCCCGGTCTGGGCGACGCCGGCGACCGCATCTTCGGCACCAAGTAAATCCCGCAGGTCCCGCCGCAAAGCGGGATCTGCTTTTTTGTTGTATTTTCCCGCGCTTTGTGGTACAATACGTGAATCGAAAAACGCCCCGGAGAAAGGAACACCGCCATGAAACAGCCGCCCAAGAAGCCGCGCCGCGTCCGCGCCGAGCTGAAATCCACCATCCGCCGCCAGCCGTCGGTTTTCACCGTCTATATGATCCTGCGCCTTATCGTGCTGGCAACGCTGGTATCCTCCATCCTCCGCGGAGAATACGAAAGCGCGTTCATCTGCCTTCTGGTGCTGGTGCTGTTCATGCTCCCCTTCTTCATCCAGCAGAACTTCGGCATCGAGCTGCCGTCCACCTTGGAGATCATCATTCTCCTTTTCATCTTCGCCGCGGAGATACTGGGCGAGCTGAAATGCTACTTCATCACCTACCACCACTGGGACACCATGCTCCACACCACCACCGGCTTCCTCTGCGCCGCCACGGGCTTCGCCCTTATCGACATCCTCAACCGCAACAGCCGCATCAAATTCCAGCTGTCCCCCATCTACGTGGCTCTGGCGGCGTTCTGCTTCTCCATGACCGTGGGCGTCCTGTGGGAGTTCTTCGAGTTCGGCATGGACAGGCTCTTCCACATGGATATGCAGAAGGACACCGTCGTGAGCTCCATCACCTCCGTCATGCTGGACCCCACCAACAGCAATATCCCCGTCACCATCGACAACATCACCTCCGTGCAGGTGAACGGGCAGGACTTGGGCTTCGGCGGCTATCTGGACATCGGGCTGTACGACACCATGAAGGATCTGTTCGTGAACTTCATCGGCGCGGTGGTGTTCAGCACCATCGGCTACTTCTATATCAAGCAGCGCGGCAGGGGCAAGCTGGCGCGGGCGTTCATCCCCACCATCACCGAGGAGGACGCGTCGGAGCAGAACGTTCCCAAGCCGGAGGCGGAAAAGCCCGCCGGCGGGGAATAAAGCCACCCCCACAGCAGCACACGGGCACAGCCGGTCAACGACCGCTGTGCCCGTGTTTTTATGCTCTTTTCCGCGCCATCACTGGTTGCGCCGGTTCGCCCACGTGATCTCGTTGTTCTTGTAGAAATCCGGCACATCGGAATCCGAGGAGCCGTGGATGGGCTTGTTCCCGGTCAGCGTGTCGATAATATCCCTCACGAACTTCGAGAGCAGGCTGGTGTCATCGTCGTCCTCGGCGTCGATGGTCATGCTGAACTGCACGCTTCCGCCCACAATGGCGTCCACGCACTCCGGGTCGTCGCCCTCCATCCAGATGACGATGGTGTACTTATCCACGTTGCCCACCAGGAAGTTCTCCTCCGTGAAGGTGCAGACGGTGTTCCGCGTCTCGAAGTTCACGCAGCCCTCCTCCGGCGTGCCGTCCGCCGACGGCTCGGCGTAGGTGGTACGCACGCCGTTGCGCCACACCGCTACCCGCACAGCGTCCTCCGCGCCCTTGGCGCAGGAATCCATGCGGATCCGCGCATAGTAGGACACGTCCTCCTTGCCAGCGTTACGGATGTAGTAGGTGTACGCCATGTAGTTCTTGCCGTTGTGGTTGCCGTCTATGTCGTCGATGTCCTCCGGCAGCTCACTGCCGGAGATATTGGTAGCGTCCACCACCGCGTCCGCCACCAGCCGCGCCGTCGCCTCCGTAAAGTCCCCGTCCGCAGCGATGGATATGCCCTTGCGGTACATCTCCAGCCGGTTGAGGTTGATGGTGAAGTTGCCCATCTTCTCCTGCATGAAGGCGAGGATAAACAGTGCCGCCAGAGCCAGCAGCAACGCCAGCAGCAGCAGGTGCAGCCTGTTCAGCCGCAGCAACGCCGCGCCGAACCGTCTGGCGCGCCGCTGCGGCAGGTACAGGCTCACCACCGCGTCGGTGTCCACGTCCTCTCCTGCGTCCTCCAACGCGCGCTGGATCTCCTCCACGCGGACGACCTTCCGCTCCCGGCGGCTCCTGCCCCGCTTTTGCAGCAGCGACTGTCTCCGCCCCCCTGTACCGGCGGCCGTCTCCGTCTCCCCACCGGCGGCGGACACGCCCTCCAGCCCCAGAGGATCCACGGGAACATCCGTCTCACCGCTTTTTTTGTTTTTATCCCAAATACGCATAGCCCCGCTCCGTCACTGCCATTTACATGGCGTACTTTCTTCTCACGTTGTCCACATAGCGGATATAGGACTCCCGCTCCCCGGTGGTGGCGAACCGCAGCTGCAAGCCGCACAGCATCCGGAAGGGACTGCCCTTGGGAGCCTCGCGCTCCCAGCAGACGACACCCACCACGTCCCGCTGCTCCCTGCCGTCCGGCGAGGTGCCTATCCGCGGCAGCGTCAGCTGGCAGATCTCCCCCACCTGGAACCGGTGGCTCAGATAGACCGCCACACCGCCGTTGGATATATCCAGCGTCAGCCCCTCGTCCCGCGTCACCGTGCCCTCGCTGTTCACCGGCCACGTGTCCTGCTTGTACTGCACGTGGAGCGCGATCTTGAAACGCTCGTCCGCACGCTGCACGAACTGCCGCAGCTCCGACACGCGGCGTATTTTCCAGTACCGCCGTATGCCCTCCTGCACCAGATCGTCGGCGTACCCCGCCACGATGCACGCGCCGCTGCCGCTGCCGAAGCGCAGCAGCAGACGCAGGGATTCGTCCAGCTCCATCGGCTTTCCCCCCTGCATGGGCACGGAGATCAAAAAGGCGGAGTCATCCAACGCTTTGTAGAAGGTGGAGATCAAATTAAACTCCGGCTCTCCGCCCGCCTGCACGTCGCAGGCAAGCTGCACCTTCGTTCCGCTTTTCACTTTCAGCCGTTCCGCCATAAAAATCTCCCTTCGGTCTTATCCGCCGTTCTCCTTCTCCCGGTAGAGGGCGCGCATCTTCTCCTCGCAGCCCTTCAGGCTCTCCAAAAGGCAGGGGTTGAACGCGCCGCACTCACCGCCGAGTATCATCCGCAACGCCTCGTCCGAGACATACCGCCGCTTGTAGCACCGCTCGCTCACCAGCGCGTCGTAGGCGTCCGCCAGCGCGATGACCTGCACACCGATGGCGATCTCGTCGCCCTTTAGCCCCTCCGGATAGCCCTTGCCGTCATACCGCTCGTGGTGGTGGAGCACCACGTCCCGGATGCACGCCTTCAGTTCCTTCTGGTCGGGCATGTGCAGCCTGTCGATGATCGCCGCGCCGTCAATGGTGTGCCGCTGCATGATCTCGAACTCCTCCGGGGTGAAGCTGCCCTTCTTGTTGAGGATGTAATCCGGCACGGTGATCTTGCCTATGTCGTGCATGGTGGCGGCGCGGACGTACATACCGATCTGCCGGTTCGTCAGTCCGTACTGCGGACTGCGCTGCTGCACATCCCGCAGCAGGATCTCCGTCAGCCGCCGTATGTTCATAATGTGATCCCCGCTCTCCACGTTCCGGAACTCCACCAGTCCCGCCAGCGTGTCCAGCATCCGCCCGTTGTACTCCGCAATGTTGCTCAGCCGCTTGTTCTCGTACTCCGTCTCACGCGCCATGTGCCCCTCGGTGTCGTCTCTGCGCCAGCGCATGAACAGACCGGGACGGTTCCCCATAGGCACGATGGTCTCCATGTACCACCGATAGTCCACGTCGTCCATCTCCCGCACCTGCGCCTCAAATTCATAGGCACCCTGCGCCGTCTTGCGCTGCAAATATCCCTTTTCCAGCCATTTGAGATACAGCTCCTGCGCCTCCGGGGCCACACGTCCCGCGGCGATGCGCTTGTGGATATAGTCCGCCAGCCTCTGGGGCTTCTCCTCCCGGAGGAAGCCTGTCTCATCCTGCACCACGCGGAATATCAGCCCCTGGTTTAGATTCAGCTGGAACATCTCGATATTAAAGGAGACCAGCATCCCGGCGACCTCCGCCGCGATCTCCGCGCTCCGGGTACGGCGCACCGTCTCCTCCTCCACGTCCTCCATTCGCCCCACGAGCCACGTGACATCCCCGTTTTCCACGAGGGGCGCGGTGGTCATGCGGTAGTGGCGGAAGGGCGCGCCGTAGGTGCCGCTCCTGCGGCACAGCACGATGCCGCTCTCGACGCCCCGCCCGCAGTCGCTGCGGAACAGCCGCTGTACCTCCCGGGTGCTCTCGTGGGAGAGTACACGGTCTGTGGCGGTAGGCAGCCGCGATAGGAAATTCTTCGTCACCCGGTCGCCCTCACTGCTGCCCCGCAGCCGGTGAAGGTACACCACATCCTCCGCCACGTTGTATTCAAAGTCCATGCCGTCGGCGGCTCTGTCCAGATCCCGGACGCGGAGGGCTTCCCAGTCGATCTCCCCCTCCTCCGTCCGCGGAGCGGCGGCGGGCTTCCTGTCCTGCCCCCTGTCCAGATCGCCCTGCACCTGCCGCACCGACAGGACGCAGACGCGGTTCTGCAGATCCACCTGCATGACCCATTCCGCCCGGAACTCATACCAGCACAGGGGACGCTCCCGCCCCTCGCTGTCCTCCACGCCCAGCTCATACGCGCTGAAAATACCGCGCAGACTGGTGCTTCCGCTCTCCATGGCTCTGCCAATGCTCTCGGCGGAGAACATACGGGTGAATGTCTCCCGCTCCCCCTCCGGAAGCTCATCGGCAAGGTGCGCCAAAAGCGCACTGTAATACCCCCGGATGGGCAGCGGCTCCCGGGCAAACGTGTCCTCCCCGGACTCGATCTGATAGACCCCCGCCGTGACGTTTACGGAGAACACCCAGCGGTACAGCCTTTGGAACAGCGCAGCCATGCGCCCGGAGGTCAGGGATGCCCGCTGCACCGTGCGCCGGGGCGTCTCCTGCACCGCTGGGATTTCCGCGGCAGCCTCCCCCGCCTTCTTTTTCCGGAATATCGACATCTCTTTCCTCCCTCAAGCCCTGCGGGCAAGTCTTTTCCCAATCACTCCGCTTTCTGCTCCCCGCTCTCCCGCTGCTTCTTCATTCTCTCAGCAAGAGCCGCCAGCTCCCGCCGTTCCTCCTCCTGCGCCGCCTCCTTGGCAAGACGCACCGTGCGGACGAGATTCGTCAGCAGTATGGCAAGCAGTGGCACCAATATCAGCGGTATGAACACCAGCGGATTGGCGGCCAGCCGCGACAGCTTGCCCAGCAGCGCGGACACCAGCACCACCTTGCCCAGCACCTCGTCCCCCCGGACGCCGTACTTGTCCTCGATCACGTTGGCGTCGCCCTTGGTGGTAAAGACGTACTGTCCCCCCTCCTCCGCCACCGCCGTCACCCGATGGGTGTTGACGGCGCCGCGCAGCTCCGGATCCGGCGAGTAGAAGGAGATAATATCCCCCACCTCTATCTTGTCCGGTGCCACCCGTTTTATGACGATCAGATCGTCCTCCTGCAGCTCAGGGCGCATACTCCCGGAGACGACCCGGAACGCCGAGAACCCCAGCACGTTGGGCGTATCGCCCCGCCGCGTCAGCACCACACTCAGCAGCACAAACAGCGCAAGGGCGATGATCACCACGGATAGTATATTGATGATTTGAAGAAATACTTTCTTTGCCATTCTGCCTCTTTACTTATCGCTCCTCCCGGCGTCCTCCGCCAAAGGCGGAGCGCAGCCGTCCCGCCAGCGTGTTCGCCGACGCACGGCGTTCCGCCGCCGCCAGCTTCTCCGCCGTCTCCCGGGCGGTCTGCTCCGCCGCTTCTCTTGCGGCGCGCTCCGCCTCCAGCGCGGCGCGTTCCGCTGCCAACGCCTCCTGCGCCGCCTTGAGACGCTTCCCGGCGTCCTCTATCGCCTGCTCCATGCTGCGGTGCTTCGCCAGTACCCTCCGGCTCTCCGCCAGCGCGGTCTTCCGCTCCTCACGCGCTCTCTGCGCGTCCTCCGCGGCACGCTGCGCCTGCCGCTCCGCCTTTTCCCGCGCCTTCTCCGCTTCCTGCATGGCGTTGCGGCTCTCTCTGGCACCTTGCTCCGCCGCGGCGCGGCGTTCCTCCGCCCGCAGCCGCAGCTTTTCCGCTGCCGCCGCCGCGTTCTCCGCCTTATTCCGCAGCTTCTCCGCCTCGGCGCGCGTCTGCTTTGCCTCGTCCAGAACCTGCTTGGCACCCTGCGCCTTTTCCTCCGCCTTCTGGATACGCGCCTCGGCTCTCTTTCGTGCCTGACGCTCCTGGAGCTGCTCCTTCTGCGCCTTCTCCCGCACAACGCGGTCTGACAGCATCTGCCTTTCTGCGGCGTCGCGCTCCTCTGCCATCTGTGCGCTTCGCGCCTCCGCCTGCTTCCGCGCCTCCAACGCCAGACGCAGCTGCACCTCTGCCGTCCCCTTGGCGTCCAGGCACTCCTCGGCGCGCTTCTCCGCGTCCAGACGCGCCCGCTGCGCTTGGCGGATGTTCTCCTCCGCCTCACGCACCGTCCGCACGAGGGTGCTCTCCGCCTCGTCCTTGGCGCGGACGGCGTCCGCCGTCTGCCGCTCCGCCGCCGCCAGCTGGTCGATGGCGTTCTGCATCCGGCTGTACGCCTCCGATGCACGGCGTTCCGCCTCCTCGCAGGACTGCCGCGCCTCCTCGGCGCGCTTTGTCTCCTGCGCCGCCTTCTCCTCCGCGTCCAGCTGCGCCTGGGTGACCTCCTCCACAAAGACCCGCCGGATCTCCACGTCCTCGATGTCGAAGTTGTCCACGATCTGCTCCTGGATGCGCTTAACGAACCGCGGCTTGATGACCCGCCGGCGTTTCGGCGGTGTCTCGTCCACGTTGCGCCCGTCGCTCTCCAGGATGCTCTTGAAAACGGTATAATTCGTCACCAGCCCCGTCTGCATTTGCAGCAGGTACTCCTCGTCGAAGGCGAGGGGTCGGTCGATCTCCTCGATGGTGTAGCCCTGACTGTCGTAATTCTCCAAAAACTGCCACAGCTGATAGCACTTGCGGTAGTGGGGATCCTTCATCATCAGGTTCGTCCGCTGGATGGGGCTGCGTACCTTGGCGCAGCCCGCCATCAGCGAGCAGAAGGGGCTGACCCGCAGAGCCATCACCAGCCGCCGCACCCGGTCGATACGCATGAACACCTCCATGTTCGCGCCGTCGTTCTCCGCGAAGCTCTGGGTGTTCTTGATCTTCATTTCCAGCCGGTACTCGATAGTCTCGTAGGCGTCGTCCACCTTGCTCTCCATGGCAAGGGTGTTCATGGTCTCATCGCCGGTGGACCAGAAAATCAGATCCGTGCGCTTGTCGATAAACGTCACCAGCCGCTGTATCAGATGATAGATAAACCGGTTCTCGTAGAGGTCATAGCTGTCCTCGGTGGTGACATTCAGTATTCTGGTGGGGTGGATCTCCCCGTCCTCGCTGGGGGCGATAAACTGCGTGTTCTGGCTGAGGTGCCGCACGCTTTCCGCCGTGATCTTCTTCGCCAGCTCCACCGGCACCACCTCCTCGCTGGTGGCGACGAAGCGTCGGGGATTGGCGATAATGGTGTTGATGGCGTCCAGACTGTCCTCAATGGTGGACAGCCACTCCTCGTCCACCACCTTATGCAGCAGCTTGTTGCTCTGGGACAGGGTGGTGTGCCCCGCTTGGGTCATGGCGAAAAGGTACTGGAAATACCGATCCTTCTCCAGCACCGCACCGACCTTATTCACATATTTCAAATACAAATCGTTCAGTGTATTCGCCATAGCGCACCCTCCCACTCACACATCAATAGAGGTTCTGTATCCTCTCCAGATAGCTGCGGCTATCCTGCATATTCGTCTTGCCGAAGGTCTTTTCCAGATAGGCGATCAGCCCCTTGATCTCATCCCGGACGAAGGCGACGTTCATGCTCTCGAACTTCTTGAACACCTTCCGGGCGACGATATAATCCAGCCCGTCGATCTCCGTGCCGCCGCAGGCGACGTAGACGGGGATAAAGTCGTACATCTGCTTCATAATGCGGTTGCCGAACGCCAGCTTGAACCGCGTCTGCAAATAGTTGTTCAGCTTGAGCATCTTCGTCAGCGTCGCGTCGCTGATAGGATGCTCGTCCCGCGCCGCGGCGAACAGTGCCTCCAGATGGGCGCACGTCACGCTGCACCGGGGCTGCAATTCGCAGTCGAACTCCTCCGCCCTGTCGTTGATCTCAATGGGGATCGCGCGGTCATAGACCTTATCCGTGATGGTGAACGTGGAGTCGTCGTTGTTGGCGGTGCCCACGAACCACACGGTATCGGGCACATGGATCTTCCCGTTTTCCAGCTTGTCGGGGTCGCCCGGCCACGCCGTGGGCACCAGATCCAGCACCCACTCGTCCTTGCTGGGCAGCTCCAGCACGGAGAGCATCTCCGCGAAGTAATACTCGATACGCGCCAGGTTCATCTCGTCCAGCACGATCAAGCTCAGATCCTCCCGGTAATTCGCCTCGTACAGCGCGCGGAGGAACTCCGTCTCGTTGAACCGCTTGGAGAACTCATTGAAATACCCGATCAGCTCCGTGCGGTCCCGGAAGGACGGCTGCACGGACACGATAGTGGCGGGGTTGTCCAGATACCGGGAAAAGGCGTAGGGCAGCGAGGTCTTGCCGGTGCCGGAGATACCCTCCAGTATCAGCAGCTTGCTGGCCGCCAGACCCGCCACGAACCGCCGGACGACCTCGTGGGAGTAATACAGACTCATCTGGCTTGCCGCGAAGCGGCGGAAGCCCTCCGTGAAACGCTCCAGCGTGATGGTGTCGTCGTAATCGGGACGCTCGTAGTCCACGTACTTGGCGTCCACATAGCTGAGCTTCGGGAAGCGATCCACCCGGTTCCGCTCCTCCTCCTCGCTCCGCTGCCTTGCGGCGGTGGCGGCGGTAACTGCCGCCGCCGTGGCGGCACTGAGCGCGTCCTCCCCGATGCTGGCGTCGGCGATGCTGCCGCCCACCGCCGCCACAGGGACGGTGCCCTGTACGCCCGCGCCCACCGGCACCGGCTCTGCCAGCGGGTCAACGATGCCGGTGGCAACGTTCTGCACGCCCACCACCGCACCGCTCTCCGCCAGACCGCCGCTGACGGTGTCCTCTCTCCCCTGCACGGTGACGGTGCCGCCGTTGACCGTGCCCACCTTCATGTTCAGGATCTTCGCCTTCTCGTCCATGAGGTCCAGCACCTGCCGGTTCAGACGACCGATCTCTTTATAAAGGATGGTGTTGTCCTCGTCCACCGCCTTCAGCTGCGCCCGGAGGATGAGCCTCTTCACGATAATGACGATCAGCAGCACCGGTATTCCCACCAGCACCAGTGCCAGAAGGATGGCAAGCACCTTCACCGGCAGAGAAAAGCCGGAGAAGTACATTTTGAATATGGTGGCGTAGTCCGCCCAGCCCGTGATAAACACCTTCACGAAGCCGCCGACGATCCCCACGATCCACTGCACGACGTTATAAACCACCTTGGCAAGCAGGTCGTATGCCAGCTTGAGAAATTCACTCATATCGCGTTATCCTTTCCGGTACGGTACAAAGCACAGGAGGACACAGGCACGGCTGGGGGTCATTACAGAATCGGCTCCCGCTGCTCCCCCTGTATCCTCCTCGGCTCCTACGATTTGCTGTCGGCGGCGGAGGCTCACTCCGCCCCGTTGTTCTCTTCCTTCGCCTTGGCAAGCTGCGCCTCGGCCTCCGCCTTCAGCCGCTTGGCCTCCGCCAGCGCGGCCTCCGCCTCGGCTTTCGCCTTCTCCGCCTCCGCCTTCATGCGCTCGGCGTCGCCGCCCTCCGCCGAAGCGGCGGCGTGTATCTCCGCCTGCATCTGCGCCGCCTCCAGCGCGGACGCCTTCTTCAGCTCGATGCCCACCGTGATCAGATGATAGACCTGATACACGAAGAACACCAGCAGCGGCAGCACGATCACCAGCAGGAACCCGGTGGAGCTGCTGAGGAAATCCATAAAGGAGCCCAGCTTGCTGATCTTCCCGGCGTACTTGCCCACGATGTCGCCGTCGGCGATGATGTGCTGGTCGGATACGGCGTTGTTGTCGCCCTTCGTGGTGTAGGTGCGGTAGCCGTTCGCCTCCTGAATGTCCACGATGCGGTGGGTGTTCAGGGCGTACTGGTTTTCGATGATGGTGTGGAAGCACACGATGTCGCCCACCTGCAAGCTGGACGGATCGCACTTCTTAATGAAGATCATATCCCCCTTATAGAAGGTGTCCGCCATGGAGTCCGACTGCACCGCCATCGGCGTATAGCCGGCGATGCTGGCAACGTGCGTCTCGTCCCGCGTCGCCATGGTGATAAAGGTGAACAGCGCGGCGATCAGAATGACCGCCCACAGCAGAACGCTTGCAAGTATTCCCAGTGCCTTTTTCATCTTGCTCATAGCTCTATGTCCTCATTTCATCCGTAGTTATCCGCCCAGCGGAACATTTTCTTCATCCGTTCCCACGAACCGCAGACGGATGGCGTAGTCCCCACCCTTCAGCTCATTCGTGCACATTTCATCCGTTCCCTCTATCCAGATATGCACCGTCACCGGCGTGTCGGTATAGGCGGAAATATGGAACAAATTACTGTTTTCATTATATATCATCCTCTCCGCCGCGGGCAAGCCAAAAATACGCAGTTTTCCGGTATTCCGCGCGGTATTTCCCGCGCCCGGATCATATACCGCCGTCTGCCCGCCGCAGGTAAAGCTGACGCGCATCGCCTGGGGCAGCCCGCTGACGCGTGACGTCACGCTGGTGCCGTCCTCCCCCTCCCGGCTGTGGGCGGTGGAGAGGTGTACCTGCATATCCTCCGTTGCCATGAAATGCAGTGTAAAGGTCAGGTATTTGCCCTCCCGCGCCTCCTTCACCGTCCCGTTCCGCAGGGTGAAGGTCTGCCCGTCCGTTGTGGTCACCGGGTCCAGGGGCGTCTCCGCCGGATCGTAGCCCAGCTCCCGCCGGATGCGCCCGAAGATCTCCGCCATGCCCAGTGTCTGCTTGTAGTCGGCGAAGTCCTCGTGGGCGTCCAGATCGAACCGCAGCGACGGACCCGTGGTCACGTCCATGTCCATGCTGTACACCCGTGTGTGGTTGGAGATGGAGAACCACGCCAGCGTCACCGCCGTGATCCCCGCCAACGCCACCAGCACCAGCAGCAGCGACACCGTCACCATGCTGCGGCTGCCGATGATTCCTCGGTCGTTCCTCATACGCACCTCCCTCAGCACAAAACGCCGTAGAAGGCGAGGTGCAGATACCCGTCGTCAAAGGCGATGGACTCCGTGCAGTCGGGGTCGCAGCCCTCCAGATAGAAATACACGTCCACCTGATACACGCGCCCCAGCTCCATCTCCAGCAGCGGCTTCTCCGGCACCGTTCCGTCCGTGCCCACCGCCCTGTCCTTCGTCAGCATTGCGGGATCCGCCACCGCCTTGGCGGCCGTTCCCGTCCATGTCAGCACGCTTCCCTCCTCCAGCACCGCACCGTCCAGCTTGGTGTTCAGAGTCCGGTCACCCTCCGCGTTCTTATCCTCGCTCAGTCGGAAGATCACCGCGCTCTCCTGCTTTCCGTCGAATACCAGCCCCAGCCGCGCCGCGTGCAGCAGCTGGCTGCCCGCCGCGCCGCCCACGGCAAGCGCGCCGCCGGAGCCTGCCCCCTCGTCCAGATAGACCGCCAGCTTCCGCCCGCTTTCCGCCGCGTCCGCCGTCGCCCGGAGATACACGCGCCCGTGGTAATAGTCCCGCTCGTCCTCCACCCTCTGAAAGCTGACGGCGTAGCCGTCCACGGTGGCGGGCGGCTGCACGAAGGTCGCCAGATCCGCCGTGGACACCGGCATCAGCCGCGTCATCTCCGCGCTGTTCACCTGCACGATGTCCGCCTCTCTCCCCCCGGAGAAATCGTCGCCGCCCTTGCTGCTGACCTGTAATTCCACGCTCTGCACGGCGGTGCGGCTCACCGCCCGCGAGGTATTCACCTTCGCGTTGTTGGTGAACCATGCCGCCGTCACCGCCGTGAGGGACAGCAACGCCAGCGCGCAGACCGCCGCCAGCGGCAAAACCGTATGCTTTCTTCGTCTCATCGCTTCGCTGCCGCGCACGTGGGCGCAGTCCCTCCTTTCCCGTTTATCTCTCCCGCTGCGCGCCGGCAAAGCCCAGCTGCAGCGCGATGTCCTTTCCCTGTACGCTGTTGATGCAGTTCTCGTCGCAGCCCTCCAGATAGAGCCAGAACCGCACCTCCGCGATCTCGCCGTCGTTCAGGGCGCAGAGAGCCGTTTTCCCCGCCTGCACCTCGTCCGCCGTGCCCCGTGCCGTGCACTCCGACAGTGCCTTGGCGGGGTCGTTCACATAGACCGCCGCGCCGCCCGCTCCCACGGAGGACACCACCTTTCCCGCCTCCGGCACGGTTCTGACCGCCTCCGCCGACGCCGTGCTCCCCAGCTCGTCCAGCTTGAAGATATGCGTCCGCGTCCCTGACGCCGTCACGATCCGCAGCCCCAGCCGCATGGCGGCCAACGCCTGCGCGTCGCTGCCGCAGTGTATGTCCTCCCGCCAGAGATAGATGTCGAAATCGCTCCCGTCCGCCTTGAGATACACCGTCCCGTTCAGGGAATGTGCCGCCGCCCGCTCGTCCGCATTGCGGTACGCCGTGGCGATGCCCGCCCCGTCCTGTGCGCTGACGGTGAAGAAATGCTCCAGCTCCGCCGTGCTCACCGGCAGCAGCTCCGCGCCCGCGTCCCGCAGAGGCAGCGCGCACTGCGTATCGAAGCCTCCGTCCCGCCGCGCCGAGATCAGCAGATCGCCCTCGCCCGTTCCGATGGTACCGGCAAGGGGCGTAACGTTCGTGTACGCCCGGAACGTAAACCACGCGAAGGTGCTGCCCGCCAGCAGCACCGCCGCCAGCAGCGCGTACAGCGCGGCAACGCCCGCACCTCTCCGTAAAGCCCGGTTTTTCACTCGCCTCACCTCCCGCGTCTCACCCCGCATACCCTGCGAAGCTCAACGCCAGATCCTCCAACGTCGTGGCGCAGAGATTGCGCGTGCAGTCCTCGTCGCAGCCCTCCAGCCAGATGTACACATCCACCTGCACCGGCTCGCTCTCACCGCCGCCGCTGCCGTCCACCGTGCATATCGCCTGCGAACCCGGCTTCAGCGACACCACCCCCGTGCTGCCGTCGTAATTGCAGTAGTTCTCCCCGTTCAGCGGCGTAAACTCCACCGTGGTGCCGTCCGACCTTGTGCTGTCCAGCACGCAGCCCTCCCGCCCTGTGGCGGTGTTGTACTCCTTCTCCGGGTTCTTCTTCTCGCTGATGGCGAAAATAAACTCCTGCCCCGTGGCGGGCACCACGAACCCGATGCGGATAGCGGAGGAGATCGGCCGCGCCTCGTCGCTGTCGGTGAATCCTACCTCCGCCAGATACACGTCCAGCCGCGCCTCCTTCGCCCGGAAGAACAGCGACGTCTTGTAATAGTCCTTCTCCATCTCCAGGCTCTTGGAGAACAGATTGGCGAGCAGCGGCGCACTGCCGGAGGCTCGCGTAAAGCCCGCCACCTTCTGGAACCCGTTCTGTATCCTGTCGGTGGACACCGGATTCAGCAGCCCCTGGAACCGCTCCAGCTTCGCCGAGGAGCTGTAAACGCCGTCCCGCGTCCCGCTGATCTGCAGCGTCACGTTGGTGCCCGCCGCCATGTGCAACCGTGTGGTGTGGGCGTTCACCGTGAATATGTACCACGCCAACGTGGTGGATACGGCGACCGCCAGCAGAGCCATCACGGAGATGGCGGCGTGCAGGAGGCTGCGCCGCAGTTTTTTTGATTGCATTGTGCAGCCTCCCTTCCGTCCTCCGGCTGTTTACGGTGCAGCGGTATTGGTATTGTATGTAACCGTATAGCCGTCTTTTTGTTTCGTCACTTTTTGCCCCAGAGCCTTGTTGGACGTGACGGTGTAGCTTCCCCCCGTCACCGTCACCGTGCCGTCCGTCTCCACCGTGACCGTCGGGACAAGCACACTGTCGATCACCGCGTCCGCCGCCGTGTAGGTGTACTCCAGCACCGTCTCGCCCTTCGCCTGCAAGGCCGCCATTTCTTCGGGGCTGGGCAGCTTCGGCGCGGTATTCGCCGCCTCGTTGCCGACGCCCGTAATGTCCGCCTTGTCCTTCAGGTCGTTATAGGTGTACGTATTTGTTTCGCCGTTCATTGTCACAGCGTAGGTCGTGTTGGTGCCGTCATAGACGACGCGTATCGTGCGCGTGACAGGTGCGTTATCCTTCTGCCACGTGTCCGTCAGCGTGACGATGCACCTTTTCGCTGTCGTGACCGTACCGTCCAGCCCCAGCGTCTCCGTGGCTCCGCTGTGGGTACACGTTGCCCCGCCGTTGACCGCCGAGAACGCGTACTCCCCCGAAGCCGCTCCGTCCAATCGCTTTGTGGCGGTGGCTTTTGTCACAGAGGGCGGCGTGACCGCAACAGGCGTTGTCACAAAATCCACGCCCTTAGGCGCAGAGGTTTCCCTGTGCTCCGTGACGATGACCTCGGTGGTCTTTGTCCGCGTGACCTCCGCCCCCGCAGGAATCAACCCCTCGGTAACGCCTGCACTGTCCCCCACGCCAATATCCAAGTACATCAGTGCCGCACCATTGGCGACAGCACCCAATGCGTACTCCCCGGCATTCAGCGGAATCTCGAAGTAGTAGAGCTTCGTCCCCTCCCCTCGCGAGGAACCCAGTGGATTGTTGCCCTGCCGCTGCTCTGTCAAGATACTTGTATCAAATTTCAACTCGTAACCATTGGCACCGTAAGGATCTTCTTCGCCTGCATATGCGTATACATAGCCACTGCCGGAAGCGTATATCTTGCTGATTTCTTTGATGGCGGTGATTTCACCCCCATTGCGGGTTATCTGATGAAGCGAAAAGAAACTGCGCGTATTTGAAACGCCGTGACTGCTGGCAAAAAAAGCAAGCTTACCGCTGGATATGTTGAAATCAATGCAGGATTCCGGCATTTGGTAATTTGTTTTCTCGCTTGTACCTATTTGTACTCGACCCGCTGTGATAACGCGATCCACAACACCGCCTTGAAAACGCAGGCTGTAGATAAAATTCCTATCTTTGTTCAGTGCCTCAATAAAATGACTTTTCGCCTTAGCATAGACGCTGTTTGCCGTTGTATCCACAGCTCCCTGCAAAAAAGTAATCGTCTTAATATCTGTAATTCCACCATCACTGCCCTTTTCAAAATAGCCTGTTCCTGCCGTAGTGTCTATGTCCGAATAGGCGTGCTTAAGAACCCGTATATCTCCATCTTCCGAGGATATAGTTTTGCTATGCTTGCTTGTTCCTCCCACAATGTAGCCAGTGTTCTCCGATGTCGCTTTATATTCTCCATCCACCACCAAGGGGACATACGTATCCAACAGGTTATCTGCGACGTTAGAGGTACTGCACAGCGCAAAAAACAGCTCCGTCGCCGTTTCCACAAGCTTCCAGCCACTATTGTACGCAAGATACTTTCCCCCCGAACTGATTTTCTTCCCTTCAATCGTCCATACACCGGCATTGTCCGCCACGGTAGTTGTCGAAAGGCTCTCGCTGTCTCCGCTCGGAATAAGATAATACGCAATACCGTTAAGTAACGTGTATATTCTCCAATTTCCGTCTATGTTTTCAACCGTCCATGGCAGGGCATTAAAACGGCTGTCCGCATTTTTTACAACGCCTCCAAACCCAATCGTTAGCTGTGGATATACCGATCCGGCCGATTCGTTAGAACTATTTGAAATTCGGTAAATATTTCCACTTGTCAAGTTATCTTGATTATACTTAAAACCTCCTGTCCAATACTCCCCTGTCCTGGCTTTGCCAAAAAGATAATCAGTATCATCCAAAAGAGTGAAGGAACCTTTCTTCCAGTTATCCCCCGAGTTATCATAATAGGTTTTGGTTTTTCCACTCAGCGTCGCGGCTGCTGAAATCGCTTTAACCCGGTCATACAAGCTCGACACATTCAGACTTCCGCCGCCGGTGGTTTCATCGTCTCCCGTTTCGCCCTTGGCGGTGAAGGTACCCTGTGCGGCGGTGGGCTGATAATGCTTCACGGTGTTGCTCGTATCGGTCTCAACGTCCTTCGTGTAGCCCACAAGCGAATGATCGGAAAAATTGGCAGAAATAGCGTTCAATGGTGAGGTGTTCAACTTGATGTCCAAGTTGGACATCAAGGTATTGTCCAGTTGGATTCCAACGTTTGTCAGCTTACCATTTACGTACCCCGCAGCCAGCCCGATCAGCGCATTTGCGGTCTGCGTCTCCACCGTCAGCCCCTTAAAGGTCACATTTTTGACCTCGTTCGCCGCGCTGGAATAGGTGTAATTCTCTCCATCAATCGTGATACTGTCCTTTATATCGCCCATTGTTCCCACTACGCCGAACGCACCAACGATTTGCGGTTTTTCGTATTCTCCCTCGATTGGCAGATCTGTCGGCACGGCGATTTCCAGCCCCGTGACCGTATTGCCCTTGCCGTCAAAGTTGCCGACAAACGGGTATTTCTCCGTGCCAACAGGCGGCAGGACGTAACCCGTCATGTCAATATCAGCGGACAAATAGAAATACGTGGTGGGAATAGTCCTATTTTCGTCAGCTTCGTTGAACCTTCCCAGATATTGCAGCCACGCCAGATTGTAAAACTGCTCCGGCTTCGCTATCTCAAACGGAGCATCTTTTGAGCCGTCACCGCTCTGAAAATAGCTGGCGCGGATGGAGCCGTCCACCTTCGCCGGGGCAAAGTTCAGCTTGATAGGGCGGTACCAGGCATACGTCACCGCCGCGCCCGCCAGCAGCAGCGCGCACAGGCAGAAAAGCAGCAGAACCCGCGTATTTACGTACTTTTTCATACCGCGCCTCCCTTCATTTCGTTAGGTGGTAGGCGTCTCCACCACCGTAATTTGGAACGCATCCGTAAACGGGATGTTCTCGCTTCCCAGTTTCAGCGAAATACCGTTATCCGTAAGGTATTTGTTCACCAACTCGTGGTCATAGTCAAACATCAGATACACATAGTATCTTCCGTCGTCCGGTTCCTTCGCCCCCGCCAAATCCACATTGATAATCAGATTTTTTTCATCGCCAACCGAAACCTCCGGAAACGTTGTCGTCACTGTTTCGGTATAATACTGTGTAATCGTCAATTTTCCGCTATTCCCCGGATTCTCTCTCAGCGACCACACATTCCCCGAAAACGAAAGATAATAGGTTGAATTCCAGAAATAATCCTGTATTCTGCAAGAAATCCGAACATTTCCGGCATCTCCCGTCACCGTTCAAATCGCCGCATTATCGGGATTGTCGGCAATACTCAACTTCACATCGTTTAGCCATCCATTGCTGTACGTGGCGTTGTAACTCAAGTATTTGCCGCCGTATTTCAGCTTGTAGCCGCCGGGGGCTTCCTCAAATTCCACGTGGTCGGTGTCGTCTTGATTCAGCACATTACCGCCGTAGTCTATCGTATAATAATCAATTTTATATGTGTATGTCTTTGTACTTCCGTCGGGATTTGTTTCCGGTGCCTTCTCCGGCAACGTCCCGATCTGGTTTGCGCTGATGGATCGGCTGTGCTGGCTGCTCTCACTCGTCGGATCGGGCGTGGTGGTACTGCCGGGCGTCACAAACTTCACCGGCGTGATCGCCGTGCTTGCCCGGAAGAAGTCCACCGCGTAGTTGTAAATATAGTCGTCCGCGTCCTTGTATGTTGTTGTGTCGCCAGCGGTATATGGCGCATAATTGCCTGCAACGGCGCGGGTTTGCAGTCCGGGAATGTACCCGGCGCGGACATTCACCACGTTGGAAAGCCAGTTGATCTTGTCGCCCGCTTTCCAGTTCGTTTTGGACAGCTGACTGTTATACTGCGCCGCCGTGACTTCGGTCAGCGTCTCCTGCTTCAGCTCCTTGCTGGCGCAGGTGATTTTCAGGGAGAGCTTCTCGGTCGTGCTGTGGCTGCTGCTCAACACGGCGCGGAGAATGATGGGCGTGCGCTCGTTGCGCTTGGGCAGCTCCTTGTCGTAGGCGTTCATGGTCACCGCCGCGTCGTCGTTGATGCAGACGCCCTTGTCCAAGTTGACGTCAAACTTGTACGTATCGTGACCGTCCTGCTCCGTCACGTCGGCGGACTGGATGTCCGTCTCGTTGGCGTCCACGTTACGGTTGGGGTTGGAGAGCCAGCCGAGGGTGACGCCCTCGAACACCGCCAATGCCGCCACAGCCGCCAGCACCACCGTGACCACGATGCTGCGCGTCAGCTTGCGCCGCGAATCGCGCAGCGCGTCAACCGGCTGGAGCTCCGGCTGGGTTTCCATCGGGGTCTCCGGCTGGGTTTCCTGTCGCTTGTCCTGTGCCATGGCTTGCTCCTTTCCCGTTTTTTAGGGGGTCGTCGCCGCCTCCACGCCGGTGAAGTACACCGACAGCTTCAAGCCGGAGGCATTGTCCGATTTGCTCAAAATCGCCTGGGCGTCCGTGCCCTCCAGCCAGACGTAGATCTGCACCGGTGTGCCAGCACTGGTTGCCGTTGCCAGCTTTTCTGTCGGGCGGATGTAGCCGTCCTCGGTCTGAATCACCTGCCACGCGGAAATGTTGGTGTAATCATAGACATTAGTCGCGTCGGCGGTGGTGTTCGCGCCGGTGACGGCTTTGTAGCCGCCGTCCTCCTGTACAGGCGCGTAGATCAAGAGGGTATTCCCTGCCTTGATGCCCACGCGGAGGGCTTCGGACAGCGATTTTCCCGCCGTGCCGATGGTGGTTAAGGTAATACCGCCGGCACCGAGGTACACGTCCAGAGGGTCGCCGTCGGTGTAGAGAATGTAGCTGCCCACGGAGTAGGCGGTGTAAGTTTTTTCGTTATAGGTATAGGTCTGGGCAGTAGCTTTTTCGAAGGTCTCCGCAGTGCCGACACCGCCGGTGATGTACCACCAGTCGGTGCAGTTATTGGTGGAGATGGGGTACAGGTCGCCCTCCATCTTAATCTCCGCCGTGGTGGCGTGGCTGTCGGTGGGGACGGTGCTCCCTGCCGCGATGTAGAGGGAGGCTCCGGGCTTGACCACGCTGACGCTGGCACCGCCGCCGGTGACCTCCGTGTTGCGGGCGAACCACGCGCTGGAGAGGTAGACCACCACGGCAGGGATCAGCACCAGCAGGACTGCCGCCAGCTTCACGGTGGTTTTTGCCAGTCGAAGCTGGACGGAAAGCTGCTGGGCGGTCTGGGGCGCGGTGCCGGTGGGGTGTTCCGCTGTATTCGGTTGTAGGTCTTTACCGAATTTTTTCATGGGCAGTTTTCCGTTTCGTCTCCGTTGTTCCGCCCCGCAGGGGGCGTTTTGGGGCAGAAAAAAAGTCAGTCCGATGCAAACCAAATTGCAACTGGCTGACTCATAAAGTCCCTTTAGCTTTGCGTCACCGTCTCGCAACGGTTTTGCCTCACAACCTATTCACTTTCTCACCTTGGATATTACCATTTGGGCACGCAGTCTGTCAAGCATTTTTTCCCGTAACGGCGCGGTTTTTGGGAGGTTTTGTATCATTTTTTCGAGGGGCAGAGAGAGGGGGAAATCGTGGGGGACGGATTGCCGCGCCAGTCTGCGGACTGGCTCGCAATGACACGCTGCGGCGGGAGGGGACGGATCGCCGCGCCAGTCTGCGGACTGGCTCGCAATGACACGCTGCGGCGGGACAAGGACGGGGGCGGGGCGCGAAAAATGTCTCTGCACGGGAGTGCAGAGACATTTTTTCGTTATGTGCTTCCCATCCCACGGCGGATGGAGGGGGCGTTAGGCATGAGAAGTCGCAGTGAAAGAAACTCCAACAGTCTGACCTGCAACCTCGGCAACACTGATATTCTTGACAAACGTAGTATTATCGTTCTTTTTCAGTGCACCGTCTACGTACACCCTCATCATAACTGCGATAGCACTTGAAGAGCCCGCCTTGGGGATGGTAACATCACTAATCGTAAGTTCGGTCTTTGTCGCTGTTCCATCATTGGTTGTGGGGTTAAGACCCGCAAGATTTAGTGTCCCCTTGAATGTATCATCTGCCGGGGTAAGAGCACCCGTCGTTGTCACGGTTTTGCTATAAAAGTCTACAGATGTTGCGCCGGGGAGAGTAGTTAGAACCGTAGGTGTATCAATTTTAACGGTAATGTCTTGATGTGTCATTTCGCCACCGCTGGCTGCGATATAGACGGTATAGTCCTTGTAGTAGGTCGCACCGCCAGCAACATTTGCCGCGTCCGCGAAAGATAACTCACCCTTGCCAGCTTCGGCAAGACCAGTAGACGCACTAACAATATTGGGATTAGTGTTGTATTTCAAGCCGGTGACATAGGTTGCCCATGTGCTATCATGGGTAGCCGGGATAAGCGCAGTTGCAGTTGTATCGCTGGAAGCCACGGTAATCGTTCCAGTCGTCGCGGAAGGCAACGTGTCATTGGTAATAACAAGGGACTCACTGGTAGTTGCCGTGACCTGCATATTCGTCGCAGTAACCTTGTTATTACTCGCGAACCACGCGTAGGTGGAGCTGCCCAGCGCGATGCTTGCCACCAGCACCATGGCGATCGCCGCCAACAACTGGGTCTTTAATGCTTTTGTTGACATTTGTTTTTCCTCCTTATTCAAGAATTTCTGTCAACGTTTCCATGGGTGCGGGGTGGGAGCCGTCAGCTTCGGCTATCACTTCCAGCGGACAAGCCACCCTCTCACCGGGCCCGGTCAAGAAGAGTTTCCCAGCCTCACGGTGGGAAGCTGGCCTCTCTGCTGGGGGGTGCGCCGCGGCTGCGCCGCTCCTGCTCCGCACTCGGTTTTATAGCTTCGGCGTTCCGTGTCCGCCGAGGTTATACGCTCGCAGGGTATGAAAAACCGGTATGCTCGCCTTACGGACGTGCATACCGGCAACTGGCTGACTTCCCCGGAGGAAAAGCCCCTATAGCTTTGCGTCACCGGATCACTCCGGCTTTGCCTTTGCTTTATTCCCTTGACGTAAATTTAGCATGGTCACAGCGGGGTTGTCAATAGTTTTTTTGCCAAAAATCGACTTTTTTCACGGGCGGCACCGACTGCCGCGCCACCAACAAAGACTATGCGGCGGTTCAGCGATGAATACCCTTGCTCCGCTTCTTTTCATACATCTCGCTGTCGGCGCGCTCCACCGCCTGAGACAGCGGCTCGCTGCGGCTGTTGTAGGTCGTCCAGCCCACGCTGATCTCCACGTTGTAGGGCAGTTCGGCGGCGGCCGCCGCGTCGCGGACGGCCTGCTGGAGCGTGTAGATGAAGTTCTCCGCGCTCGCCTCGCCATGGAGACGGATGAGGGCGGCAAACTCGTCGCCGCCGTAGCGGCAGCAGATGCCGCCAACGCCGCGGCAGAGGTCGGACAGGGCGTCCGCCACAATGCAGAGGGCTTTGTCGCCCTCCAGGTGACCGTAGCGGTCGTTGGCGTATTTGAAGTTGTCGATGTCCATGAACAGCAGGTACTGGGTCTCGAAATCCCGCAGGAGCGTGCGGTTCGCCGCCATACGCACAAAGACGCGGCGGTTGCTGATGCCCGTGAGAGGGTCTACGGAGATCATGCGCTTGAGGGTGCCGATGTAGGTCAGCAGGAACGAGATGACCATGCCCACCACGATGAGGGGCAGCTGGTGCAGGAAGATCTGGGCGGTGCCGAAGAGCAGCGGCGCGACGATGAAGGCGGCGTTGTCCAGAAGGGCGTCGCGGCGGAACAGGTCGCGCTTCTGCCCCGCCATCGCAACGCTGTGGATGGCGGCGACGATGAGATAGCCATACGCCAGCAGACACTGGACGTAGAACAGCGGGCCGCGGTGGTAGACCATGTTTTCGTCGAACCAGAACACGCAGCCGTTGAACAGGGTGAGAATTTGCAGCAGCACCAGCAGAACAATGGGCACCTGCGCCACGTGCATATACGTGCGGTCGTCCAGGGCGTTCTCGTCCGCCGTCAGCTCGGCGTAGAGGAACCATGAGTAGGTGGCGCAGGCACAGCAGAGGAAGTACAGGGAGTTGATGATGACCATGACCGCCAGCGGCACGTCATAGCCCTCGGTGGACAGGATCGACCACGCGGCGTTGAGCAAACACGCCGCCAGCGTGAACCAGACGGGATAGGCGAACATACGCCCGCGGCGGGAGCTGTCGATGCCGGAGAAGGACACGTTCAGCGCGATAATCAGCAGGATGATCGCACAGGCGAAGTGCGTCTCCGCATAGAGCATTGTTTCTATCGTCATAGGCGTCCCCTTTTTCCCGTCTCGGCATCCCAACGCTGCCGGTGTTCCCCTTCTTGCACCCCGGATACTGCCCCCGCAGCAAGCTAATCAAATATGTGTATAGCATCCAATATTCTACATTTTATTTGTCAAATAGTCAATAGTGCATACCGACCAAAAACGCCCGTTTTCGGCAGATTTGCCATTCCCGGTAACGGGTGCACAAAAAGAAAGACACCCGAACGGGTGTCTTTCTTTTTGTGGTGGAGATAAGCGGGATCGAACCGCTGACCTCTTGAATGCCATTCAAGCGCTCTCCCAGCTGAGCTATACCCCCACATAGGGTGGTCGGTGCTGCCGACTTGCTTAATATAGCAGAACGGGGAGGAAATGTCAACCCCCAATTTTTCTTTTTTTCGATTTTCGAGGGGCGGTAAAGAGCGGGGAGAGGCGGACGCCTCTCCCCTGCTCCGTTACACGGTGGGCTTGCATCTCTTGACCTCGTTGAGACTGGTCACCACCATGCCCGTCAGGGCAAAGAGGGCGATGACGTTGGGCAGGACGATGAAGTTATTGAACATATCCGTGACCTCCCAGACGAAGTCGCTGCCGGAGATAGTGCCGATGAAGATGAACGCTAGCGCGATAACGGTATAGATGGTGTTGCAGAGCCTGGGGTTCTTTCTGCCGAAGAGGTAGTTGGCGTTGATCTTGCCGAACAGATTCCAGCCGAGGATCGTGGAGAAGGCGAAGAACAGCAGGCACACCGCCACGAACTTCGCGCCCAGACTGGCTCCGAGCACGGAGCCGAAGGCGGTCTGCGCCAGATTGGTCTTGCCCAGCGTCTCGGTGATGGCACCGGTGTAGCCGCCGGCGAGGGGGCCGTCAGAGGTGTAGAGCGTGCAGATGATGACGAGGGCGTTGAGAGTCAGCACCACGAAGGTGTCGATGAACACGCCGATCATCGCCACCACACCCTGATCGTGGGGGTGGGCGACGTTCGCCTGTGCGTGGGCGTGGGGCGTGGAGCCCATACCCGCCTCATTGGAGAACAGGCCGCGCTTGGCTCCCTGACTGATGGCGGTCTTGAGGGCGTAGCCGAAGCCGCCGCCGATGATCGCCTGGGGCTGGAAGGCGTACTTGAAGATCATGGCGAAGGTGGCGGGGACGTACTTGGCGCGGCAGACGAGGATCGCCAGACCGCCCAGCAGGAAGATACCCGCCATGATGGGCACCAGCTTCTCCGTAACGGCTGCCAGACGCTGGACGCCGCCCAGAAAGATCACGGCGCAGAGGACGACCAGCACGATACCCACCAGCCATGCGGGAACGCCGAAGGCGGTCTGGATCGTGGAGCCGATGGAGTTGGACTGCACCATGCAGCCCATGAAGCCCAGAGCCAGAATGATGGAGACGGCGAAGAAGCCCGCCAGGAACTTACCGAAGCCGCCCTTGAAGGCGGTGGTGATGTAGTACACGGGGCCGCCGCGGATGTTGCCGTCGGGGTCCACGATACGGGTCTTTTGCGCCAGCGTCGCCTCGGCGTAGATGGTCGCCATGCCGAAGAAGGCGATGAGCCACATCCAGAAGATGGCACCGGGGCCGCCGGTGAGGATCGCGCCGGAGGCACCCACGATGTTGCCGGTACCCACCTGTGCGGCGATGGCGGTGGCTAACGCCTGAAAGGACGTCATACCGCTCTTCTGCGCGCCGCCCCGCAGGTTCAGCTCACCGAAAAACTTTTTCATACCCTCGCCGAAGCAGCGCACCTGCACGAACCGGGTCTTGATGGAATACCACAGTCCCACGCCCACCAGCAGGAAGATAAGGATGTAGCTGCTGAGGTACTCATTGATCTTGGATACGATGGGGAATAATACTGTTTCTACCATGGGTCATTCTCTCCTTGCATAAAAAATAGAGCTGCCGGAACACGGCAACTCTGGAGAAAATCAGGTGACAAGCGAAAAAACTCGTCTGCTCCGTCCTTTTGCCTGAGAGATTCGGCGTGAAACGCCTTGCACCTTCGGCACCCAACTGAATGGGATTCTCCAGAGTGCCCTCCCCGTCCGGTCTTTTCATTCCGGGCGGTTCACTGGGCTGTATCAAATTTGATGGACGTATGGTAGCACAAGAGAATCCGTTTTGCAACCCCCTTTTTGAAATTTTTTCGCGGCGAACGAAAAAAGAACCGCTTCGGCGGTTCTTTTTCGTCTATTTCCACGTGTCGATAAGCCCCACTGCGCGTGCAGTCTTTCTTCCCCGCAGGGGGAGCTCGAGGGGGCAAAGCCCGCCTCGAATCGGATCAAATGCCGCGCTAAGCCTTGCTCCGCAAGGCGTGCGTGGAGCGAAGCGAATATTTTCGTGCCGCTTCGCGGCACGAAAATAACGGCATTATTTCAGGGTGAATATCATACGCACCGGGTTGTGGTCGGAGTAGGCAAACCGGGTGTCCAGCACCTGCGCGCTCTCCACGGTCACGTTGGGCGTGACCAGAAAGCCGTCCACCGTCAGAACGTACTGCCCCTCGTGGTAGGCACCGTCGGCGTTGCGGCAGGAGGGCACGGGGTCGCTCTCGTCCAGCGGTGGTGCCAGAGAGACGTCATAGCCGTCGAAGGTGCCCTCCGGGATGGGCTGCGCCCATGCGTAGTCCGTGTCCGACGCGCCGAAATACGCGGAGGAATCCCCTAAGAGATCCTTGTTGAAGTCGCCGGCAGCCACGCACCAGTTCCCGGCGTCGTACTCCGCCTGCATATCCGCCAGCAGCAGCGTCAGCTGCTCCGTGGCGATGGTGCCGTCGCTGGTATACGCTGAAAGATGGAAGTTGTAAAGTGCAAGTGCTTTACCCCCGTCCACCGGGATATGGCTGACGGAATAGCAGCGGTCGAGGTCGAGGAGCTTTCTGAATCCCGGCTCCACCGGCAGCTCCACCCGGCGGGCGTCGCTGATCTGCGCCGCGGAGAACGTCAGCAGTCCGGACTGGGACGCGCCGTGGGGCTTCGTCACCGGGTACATGAGGTAGGGGGAGTCGTAGTTCTGGCAGAACACGCTGCTCCTGTCAAACAGCGCGGCGTACAGCACCTCCCGCTCGTCCACGTGGTAGGTGCGGGTGGCGTTCATGTCCACCTCCTGCAAGAGAGTGAAGTCCGCGTCCTGCGCCTTCAGCAGTGATGCCACAGCGTCCATATTGGCGGTCAGACGCTCCCGGCTCCATGCGCGGGATTCCGTGCCGCCGTCCATGAAGAAGCCGTAGTCGCTCTCGTAGGCACCGAAGCCGATGTTCCACGACAGGACGGCGTAGGGGGTGTCCGTCTCCAGCGCGGCGGCGGCACCGGCGGACTGCACCGGCGTCAGGGGCATATCCCCTATGCGGTGGTAGTCGATGAACACGTACGCCACGTAGCCGCCCACCGCCAGCACTGCCGCCAGCACGATACAGAGCAGTACCTTTATCCATTTTTTCACTGGGCTCGTCCTCCTTGGTTTACTTTTTTCTGAAAGTATAGTATACTCTTTTTCAGCGTAATTGAAAAGAGGTATTCCACTTGAAAAAGATCGTCATTCGCTTTAATGCGCCCGTACTGCTGACCTTCGCCCTGCTGAGTCTTATCGCCCTGCTGCTGGGCAGCTGGACGAACGGCGCAGCCACCACACAGTATTTTTCCGTCTACCGCTCGTCCCTCGCCGACCCGCTGACCTACGTGCGGTTCTTCGGGCACGTGCTGGGGCACTCCGGCTACGACCACTACATGGGGAATATGCTCCTTCTGCTGCTGGTGGGACCGGGGCTGGAGGAGAAATACGGCAGCGGCACCATGGTATGGATGATCGCGCTGACATCTCTCGTCACCGGGCTGGTGCAGTTCATCTTCTTCCCCGGCTCGGCACTGCTGGGTGCCAGCGGCGTGGTGTTTATGATGATCGTGCTGTCCTCCTTCACCGCCGCACGGAAGGGCGAGATCCCCGTGACGCTGATCCTTGTGGTCATCTTCTATCTGGGCGGCGAGATCGTGGACGGGCTGTTTCAGCGGGACAACATATCCCAGATCGCCCATATCGTGGGCGGCGTGTGCGGTCTGGTGTTCGGGTTCACCGTGCGCCGGGGAAGGAGGTAAACGCCCATGTATATCGCCATTGCCGCGGCGGCGGTGCTGCTTGCCGCCGACCGGGTGCTCAAGTATCTCTCCCGCACGGGGAAGCTGAAATTCGAGAGCAAGTACCTGCGCCTGACCCATCTGGAGAACCGCGGGTTCTTTCTCGGGCTGGGGCAGAAGCACGAGAAGCTGCTGCGCTGGCTGCCGCTGGGCGTATGGCTGCTGGCGGCGGTGTGCCTGCTGCCGCAGCTGTGCAAGCGCGCCTTCACCGCCCAGCTGGGTATCGCGGCGGTGCTGCTGGGCGGCATCAGCAACCAGTGGGATCGCCTGCGGCGCGGCAGCGTGACGGACTATCTTCAGTTCCCCCACCGACGGGTGAAGAAGCGGGCACTGGTGTGGAATCTGGCGGACTTCATGCTGGTGGGCGGCGTGGTGCTGACGGTCGTCGGACTGCTGAAGGAGCTGTGGAAGAAATAAAAAAACGGGCTTTCAGCCCGTTTTTTTATTTCTCCTTGTAGTACAGCCGGCAGTGGCAGTAGCCCTCAAAGTCGGGGTCGGCGATCTGCTCACGGAACTCCCGGCACATACACTTGTTCTCCTCCGTCCGGGCAAGGCGGCAGGGGCAGTAGCCCCCTGTGCGCTCCAGACCCTCGCGGACGGTCTTGACGACCTCGGCATCCTCGTTGAGACGTACCTTCATACGGTCCTCCTTCGTGCTTTGGAGCGGGCGCGGTGCGCCGCCTCCATTAACCGTGGCTGTTGAACCAGTCCTCGCAGAACTTGGCGATGGCGGGGACGATGTCCTTGACAAACCGCTTGGTGGTGTTGATGCACAGGTCGTAGGAGCCCTTGTCGCCCCACTTGGTATCGCTGTACATCTGGTGGTGCTGGGCGCGCTGGCGGTCGATCTGCTTCATGCGGCTCTCGATCTCCTTGGCGGTCAGGTGCTCGCCCTCCGGTGCGCGGCGCTGGCAGCGTTCCACCTTGGACTCCTTGTCCGCATAGACGAAGATATTCAGCGGGTCATAGCCCTTGAGGATCACGTCGGCGGCGCGTCCCACAATGACGCAGTCGCCCTTCTTGGCGAAGTTCTCGATGATCTGACGCTGCGCCACCGCCACGCGGATGGGCTGCTCCATGATCTGATAGGGCTGCATACCGAAGCGGTGCCCGATGGTCAGCGGGTACGCCGCCTCGATGCTCTTTTCCGCCACGTTGGCGACGTAGTCCTCGTTGAAGCCGTTCTCCTTGGCGATCATCTCGATGATCTCGTGGTCGTAGCACGGGATACCCAGCGTCTCCGCCAGACGCTTGCCCAGCTCACGGCCGCCGGAGCCAAATTCACGGCTGATGGTAATGATCCTGCTCATAGTATGATACCTCCCTTGTTGGCTCAATATTCATAGCAGCTGCCGCCCACGAACTCGCGGACGATGGAGTTCAGCGGCACATACGGCGTGTGCAGCGGCGGCACGCTCTCCACCACCCGGATCAGGTCGGTGAGGTCGTGCTCCTCCATATACTCCGCCGTCAACTCCTCGCGAATGTTGGGGATATTGCCCAGATACTTCGCCAGAATACACACCTCGTAGTCGTGGAAGGAGTCAATGTGTATGGCGGCGTTGTTCTTGTAGGGGCGGATATAGTTCACCTCGCCGGCGTTGACGCTCTCCGCCCGCTCCACCGTCTCCCGCAGGGAGTGGCCGCGCGTGTGGTAGTCCCGGATGAGACGCCGCGCCACGCGCAGCTGCTCCGGGCGCACCACCCTGTCCTCGTTGGTGAGGATGCGGGTGCGAGGTGCCACGTACACGCCGGTGGCGGCACCGCGGATCTTGTCGAAGATAAGCGGATTCAGCATGTGGATGCCCTCGGCGATCACGATGCAGTCCTTGTCGCCCTGCATGGGCTTGTAGCCGCCGGTGGTGCCGGTTTTGAAGTCGTACCACGGGATGTCCACCAGCTTGCCGTCCAGCAGCCGCCCGATGCAGCTCAGCAGCAGCTCCACGTTGACGCAGTAGGGCGACTCCCAGTCCGTCGCCTCCGGCGGACGCTTCTCCAGAGGCAGGAAGAAATTATCCATGCTCAGAAGGCAGACCTTCACGCCCAGATTCTCCAGATAGTCCCGCAGACGCATGGCGGTGGTGGTCTTGCCGCTGCCGGAGGGGCCGGTCAACGCCACGATACGCCGCTCCCGTCCTCCCGCCAGAATGGTGGAGGCGGCGGACGCCACCTTGTCGTGGAATACCTCCTCACAGCGTTGGACGAACTGCGTCTCGTTGTTCATCGCCTGATTGATGGATTCAATGTCGATTATACGCATAAGGTCTCTCCTTTCAAGAAGGAAACTCTCCAAAATAGTACGTGCTATTATAGCACACTACGGGCACTACGTCAAAGGGGCAATCACAGAAAATCGTCGCAAGAAACAGCATCGTTTTCACCGTCAGATTGGCGCAAATGTACCAAAAATCACCGCAAAACAGCGAAACATTCGTTGCAATTTGCCGGTATTCATGGTATCATAATGTTAGGATTTTAACGAAATCGGGCAGGCGCGACGCTTTCCGTGGTATAATCGCCACTCTGTCTCCCCGCAGTCCATCCCCTCCCGGCGGGGCTGCCGGGCTCGCCTGCCGATCACCTGCCGGCGCGGGCTCTCCTCCCTGCCGGCGAAAGGACGTGAGAACCGTTGCCACATTCCCCCAAGATCATCGCCGTCGCCGGTAAGGGCGGCGTGGGCAAGACCTCCCTTTCCGCCGCCTTTGTGCGGCTGCTGGCGGAGGCGTACCCCCACAAGCGCATCCTCGCCATCGACGCCGACCCCGCCGTGGGGCTGTCCACCGCGCTGGGCGTGGAGGTGCGGGAGACGCTGGACGACATCCGCAAGAGCATCGTCGCCTCCGTGGAGAACGGCGCGCCCCGGGAGGCCATCGAGCTGCTGAGCGAGGCACGCTACCGCATTTTCGACACCATGGTGGAGCATCAGAGCTTCTCCTTCCTTGCCATCGGGCGTCCGGAGACGGCGGGCTGCTACTGTAAGGTCAACGCCTATCTGAAGGAGGTCATTCACCTGCTTGCCAATGACTTCGACTATGTGGTCATCGACGGCGAGGCGGGCATTGAGCAGATCAACCGCCGGGTCATGGAGAAGGTCACCCATCTGGTGCTCGTCACCGACCCCAGCCGCAAGGGCACCCAGGTCATCGACACCATCCGGCGCGTGGCGGACGAGCTGGTGATGTATGACCGCTGCGGTGCCGTCGTCAACCGGGTGACCGACCCCGCCCTGCTCCCCTATGTCCATATCAACGGCACCGAGCTCCTTGCCACCGTCGGCAGCGACGCCCATCACGCCGCCAACGACATTCAGGGTCTCAGTGTTTTTGACCTGCCGGAAAACTCCCCTATCCTCCTCGGCGCACGCGAAGCCCTGACCAAGCTGGAGATTTTATAAACTGAACTATATCAGGAGAGAGGTGTAATTCTTGAGAGACTTGAAGCATCTGATCTACTTCGAAAGCCTGCTGGAGAATGCCGACAACGATCTGGTGAAGCAGGCGCAGACAGAGGGTAAGCTCGCCATCGGCTATACGTGCTACCACATGCCGGAGCCGCTGCTGAACCTGCCCGGCTGCTTCTCCGTCCGGCTCCGCGCCCCCCGCACAGGGTCGCTGGACATCGCCACCTATTATATGTCCAACTACACCTGCGAATACGCCCGTGCGCTGGTAGAGCGGGGCATGGAGGGCGGCTATCAGTTCCTTGACGCGCTGGCAGGCGTGGACGCCTGCTCCATGATGAACCGCGCCATGGAGCACTTCGAGATCCTGCAAATGAACGACAAGCCCAATTTCTTCGTCACCCACTGCGACATACCCTACAAGATCACGGACTACACGCTGGATTCCTATGTCAAGCAGATGCGCCGCCGCCTGCTGGAGCCGCTGGCGGAGAAATACGGCGTGGACACCTCCGACGACGCCATACGCAGGGCGGTGGCGGAGCACAACGAGGTCTGCGCCATCATCAGCGAGATCGGCGAGATGCGTAAGGAGGAAAACCCGGTCATCACCGGCTATGAGTTCCACGTGCTGAATCTGGTGAGCTTCACGTGTCCCAAGTATCTGATCCTCCCCTATCTGCGGGAGTCGCTGACGGAGCTGAAAAAGCGCAAGCCCGACCCCAAGCCCGCCTTCCGCGCCAGAGTCGCCATCGTGGGCAGCGAGATCGACGACCCCAGCCTGACGAAGCTCATTGAGGGCTGCGGCGCGCTGGTGGTGTCCGACCGCTACTGCTTCGGCTCCACCCCCGGACGGGAGATCATCCAGCTCCGGGACGACGAGGACGCCCTGCCCCAGCTCTGTATGCACATTATGCAGCATTCCGAGTGTGCTCGCTACATCGCCGATGAGAAGGTCCTGCAGCGGCGGGAGACGGCGGATCGCCTCGCCCGGGAGTTCCACGCCGACGGTATCATCTACGAGCAGATGAAATACTGCGACTACTGGGGCTTTGAGCGCGCACTGGTGAGCCACATCATGCACGAGGAGTACAACTGGCCCGTGCTGAGTATTGACCGTCTGTACAACAACGGCAGCTCCGGACAGCTGCGTACCCGTGTGCAGGCATTCGTAGAATCGCTGGAGATCAAAAAGCTCCACAAGCTGAACGGAGGTGCGAACTGATGGCTCGCAAGAAGAAATTCCCCAACCCCGAATTTTTCCGCGCCAAGACGGAGATGGACTGGAGGGCGCAGGCCGCCAATCTGAAGGAGTTCGGCTCCATCGCCCTTGAGCTGTTCAAGGAGACGGACTGGCGGGCGTTTGCCGCCAAGCAGAAGGATCACCTTCTGGACAACGTGGCGCGTGTGAAGCGCGAGGCAAAGGCCGTCGCCGCCATGACCGGCGCGGAGCGCATGGAGCTGCTGAAAAACGGCGAAAAGCATCTGGGTACGCTGTACCGCAAGGGCGACATGGCCACCGTCCGCCGGGAGTGGCGCGGCGTGGAGAGCACCCTCATCGACTTCACCGGCTGGCTGAAGGTCTGGGGGATGCTGCTGGCCACCTTCTCCAAGGATCTGATCCCCGCGCTGAACACCACGTTCTGGTACCGTTGGATGATCTCCTATATGTGCTGCGTGAGCTTCATGGATAAGAACACCATGGGGCAGCGGGGCAACGCTCTGAAAATGAGCCATCTGATGACCTATGACATCTTCCGCTACGTGGCGGAGAACCTGGTGTTCCTCGCCAAGTGCGACGAAAAGAACGGCAACAGCCGCGAGCTGAACAAGAAGGTGGTGCTGTTCGACGAGATGACCATGGGACAGCTGATGGCGGGCTTCCCTGACCTGCTGGGTATCCCCTACCAGCTGATGCCGGTGTTCCTCGTCTCCGAGATCGACCAACTCACCTGCGTTCCCTACATCGACGCGGTGGAGTCCTTCGGCCTGCCCGCCGACTGCTGCCCCGTGCCGTCCTCCGAGTGCGGCGCACTGGTCATCGACGCCCTGCCCCACATGGGCAAGTGCTTCATCTCCTCCTCCATGCCCTGCGACGGCTCCACCATGGCGTCCAGCTATATGTCCCGCCGCTTCCCCCACCTGCCGGTGTTCCACCTGTGCTTCCCCGTCCGCTACGAGGACGAGGAGACGGTGCAGATGGGCACGGAGGACATCCGGGCGTGCATCCGGTTCATCGAGGAACAGACCGGCGCCAAGTGGAGCTGGGACGCCTATTTCGCCGCCATGAAGCGTTTCAACGAGGAGACGAAGTACGAGCTGGAGAAGTGGGAGGTCAACAAGACCGCCCATCCCCAGATCATCGGCCCCAGCTATGAGCTGTTCCGCAAGTGGAATTACGAGATGGACGGCGGTATCGACCCCCGTGTTATCAAGACGTTCCGCAAGGTCAACGACCTGCTGATGCAGTCCTACGAGCGCAGGGACGAGGCGTGGATCGGCAAGATGCGCTACCGCGCCATCGTGTGGAGCTGCCCCGCCCACTACTACGCCAATTTCTCCAACTGGCTGGCGAACTGCTGGGGCATCGACGTTCTGGTGGAGATGGAGTCCCTGAACTTCACCAAGCCGCTGGAGACGGAGGACAAGGAGGAGGCTCTGCGGGATCTGGCCCGTCTGTACGAGCGCATGGTCATGCGCCGCCACACCAACGGCGGCTACCAGCACGTGGTAGACGAGCTGTGGCGGCAGTGTGAGGCGTGGAACGCCAACGTCATCATCATGTACCAGAACGTAGCCTGCAAGAACATGGCCACCGTGCAGGGTATTCTGGACGAGCAGGGGCGCGAGCGCGGCTACCATCTGATCTGGATCGAGCACGATCTGATGGATCCCCGCACCGTCTCCCGCAAGACCATGCGCGACAAGGTCAACGAGTATATGCGTACCGTCATGCGCGCCGAGCCTATCGACCCCACTCTCTGCGATTTCGACGACGAAAACTGTATGTGATCCATCTACTTACTACACAGAAAAAGGAGTTTGCGACTATGAAATACTACGGCGGCTGTGATGTGGGTTCCACTTATACTAAGGCGGTGATACTGGATGAAAACGGCAATATCTGCGCCGATACGACCATCCGCAGTAAGATCAATTCCGAAATCTCCGCAAAGCTGGCTATGGAAGAGGTGCTGCACAAGGTGGGCTTGAAGTCCTCCGAGGAGCTGGGGTATCTCATCGGCACCGGCTACGGGCGCAACAAGGTGCCCTTCGCCGACGAAAACATCTCCGAGATCTCCTGTCACGCCATGGGCGTACACGTCACCGACCCCACGGTGAAGGCGATCATCGACATCGGCGGCCAGGACGTGAAGGGTATCTCCATCGACACCGACGGCACCGTGAAGAACTTCGCCATGAACGACAAGTGCGCCGCCGGCACGGGGCGGTTCTACGAGGCCATGGCGCGCTCCTTCGAGATGACGCTGCCGGAGTTCTCCAATCTGTCCCTCACGGCAAAGAACATTATCCCCATCACGGCGCAGTGCACCGTGTTCGCCGAGAGCGAGGTCATCACGCTGGTGGGCGAGGGCAAGCCCATGGACGAGATCGCCGCCGGCATCCAGATGGCGGTGGCAAAGCGTTGCTTCGTGATGAGCAAGAAGGCGGGTGCCACGGACGCCATCACCCTCACCGGCGGCTGCGCCAAGAACGCGGGTCTGAAGAAGGCCATTGAGCACGTGCTGAAGCTGAAGGTCATCGACCTCAAGACCGACCCACAGCTTATGGGCGCGCTGGGTGCCGCCGAGTACGCCCGCCAGAAGGGCATGGCGCGCGCCTGAATCCCCTCTCATCAAGGAAGGAGGCTATACTTATGTGCAAGGCTTTGAAATTCATTCTCAAGCTTATCCGCATACTGGCGGTGGCGGTGACCGCGCTGTTCGTGGTCTATTTCTGGAATCTCGACCAGAAGCTGCTGGGCTGGGCTTACGTGCAGGTCAACAGGATCTTTGACCGCAAGAAGCAGGACATCAAATTCTGATGGAGCTTTACAACACCATCATCCGCGGCGTGGAGAGGCTGACCGGCTCCTCCGTTCCCCGCGTATATCCCTACGACCCCGCCGACGCGTGGGAGGACACCGGTGCCTTCGAGCTGGTCATGCTCCGGGACGCCGCCTACGAGCTGGGCGGCAGCGGCAAGGATGCCGTGAACTTCACCTGTGTCACCACCTCGCCGGAGCTGGTGCCCAGAGACGAGATACTGGTCTTTGGCTCCGATCTGAACGAGCTGAACGGCGACAGCAGCTACGCCCGCATCGCCCTGCTGCGGGTGGGCGACATCGAGTCCGACGACGAGGACGACACGGAGCAAGCCTTCCGCGCCATTCAGGACATGGACTTCGTCAAGTACCGCGTGTTCCCCAAGGGCTACATGATGCGAACCAGCTCCGAGAGCAGCCGTGAGCAGGTGCGTATCAGCCGGGACGCCGTGAGAAGCGGCATGGACTTCCGGCGCGTGGGCGCGGACTTCATCCGCCACTACCGGCGGAACCCCCACATTCTGGCGGTGAAGCTGCTGTTTATCACCGCCCCGGACGCGGACTACGACGCTCTGTCCCGGAACGCCAAGACCGTCAGGGACATCACCCTGAGTCTGACAAAAATTCTGGAGGGTATGCCCACCGACTGCGGCTCCTGCAATCTGAAAGCTATCTGTGACGAGGTGGAGGGTATGCGTGAGCTGCACTTCGGCAAGGAGCACCACACCACCGAATGACCCCTCCCCTGCCGTTTTTCGCGTAAATTGCGTAAATTGCAAAGAAACATCCCCGGCACCTGCCGGGGATGTTTCTGCGTGTCGATAAACCCCTGCCGTGCGTGCAGTCTTTCCGCCTCACGGGGGGGGGGGAGCTCGAGGGGGCGAAGCCCGCCTCGAATCGGATCAAATGCCGCGCTAAGCCTTGCTCTGCAAGGCGTGCGTGGAGCGAAGCGAGTATTTTCGTGCCGCTTCGCGGCACGAAAATACCGGCATTATTTCACTGCCACAGGGAGCACAGCAGGTCGGTGTACGCCGTGGGATCGTCCACGGGCAGCCCCGCGATCAGCTCCGCCTGATGCAAGAACACCTGCGCGTACTTTTTGGCGCGCTCCGGGTCGGTGAGCCGCGCCTTCTCGAAGGCGGCAAACGCCGGGTGATCCACGTTAAGCTCCAAGATCCGCTTGGCCTTCAGCTCCAGCTCCGGCTGCGCCGCCCGGAAGTACTTCTCCATCTCGAAGGTCACGCCCTCGCCGCTGCTGAGACACACCGGGTGGGTCTTGAGCCGTCCGGACGCCTTCACCTCGTCCACCTTGCCCTCCAACGCCTCCTTGATGAAGGCGAAGGAGTCCTTATACTGCTGGTCGTCCTGCTCCTTCTTCTCCGCCTCGCCGGGCAGATCCAGGTCGCCGTCGGTGGCGGAGCGGAAGGGCTTGTCCTGATACGTCCGCAGGATGTCGGACAGGAACTCGTCCGCCTTGTCGGTGAAGTACAGGATCTCCATGCCCCGCTCTTTCAGCAGCTCCGTCTGGGGGATATGATCCACCGCGTCCACCGTGTCGCCGGAGGCGAAGTAGATGTACTTCTGCCCCTCCTGCATCCGGGAGACGTACTCCGCCAGCGTCACCAACTTCTTCTCCGTAGAGGAGTAGAACAGCATCAGATCCTGGAGCATCTCTTTCTTCGCGCCGTAATTGTCCATGGCACTCAGCTTGATCTGCCGCCCGAAGCTCTGCCAGAAGGACTCGTACTTCTCCCTGTCGTCCCGCAGCAGCCGCTCCAGCTCGCCCTTGACCTTCTTCTCCAGATTCGCACCGATCAGCTTCAGCTGCCGGTCGTGCTGCAAAAGCTCGCGGGAGATGTTCAGGCTCAAATCGGGGGACTCCACCACGCCGCGGACGAAGTTGAAGCACTCCGGCAGCAGATCCTTGCACTTGTCCATGATCATCACGCCGGCGGAATACAGCTGCAAGCCGCCCTCAAACTCCTCGGAGTAGTACCGCAGAGGGGCTTTCTCCGGGAGGAAGAGCAACGCCTTGTACGTCACCGCGCCCTCGGCGGCGACGGTGATGACGCTCAGGGGCGGGTTGGTGTCAAAGAAACGCTGCTGGTAGAATTCGTCGTACTCCTCCTTTTTGACATCCGCCTTCTTCCGCTGCCACAGAGGGATCATGCTGTTGAGCGTCTCCCACTCCCGCTTGTCCTCGTACTCCGGATTGTCCTCCGGGCAGCCCTCCTTCCGCACGGAATGGGTCACCTCCATGCGGATGGGGAAACGGATGTAGTCGGAATACTTCTTCACCAGCCGCTGCAGCGTGTATTCCCGCAGGTACTGGCTGTACTCGTCCTTCTCCTCCTCGGTGTCGGGCTTGATATGCATGATGATGTCCGTGCCCACCACCGCCTTTTCGCAGGGCTCGATGGTGTAGCCGTCCACGCCAGTGGACTGCCACCGCCACGCCTGCTCCTCGCCGTACTTTTTGGTGATGACGGTGATCTCGTCCGCCACCATAAAGGCGGAGTAGAAGCCCACGCCGAACTGTCCGATAATGTCGGTGTCGGCATTCTCGTTACCCTCCACCTCCTGCCGGAACTTGAAGCTGCCGGAGGACGCGATCACGCCCAGATTGTTCTCCAGCTCCTCCTGGCTCATGCCGATGCCGTTGTCGCTGACGGTCAGCAGCCGGTTCTCCTTGTCAACGGTCAGCTTGATCTCGAACTGATCCCGCGTCAAGCCCACCTTGTCATCGGTCAGGCTGAGATAGCACAGCTTGTCGATGGCGTCGGAGGCGTTGGAGATGATCTCCCGCAGGAATATCTCCTTGTGGGTGTAGATGGAGTTGATCATCAGATCCAACAGCCGCTTGCTCTCCGCCTTGAATGCTTTTTTCTTCATACTTGCTCATATCTCCTTTGTTTAAGGGAGATGCACCTTCCGTGCATCTCCCTGTGGTATACTTATCTCGCTTACGCGCATTTTTTGCGGCTGATGAGCCAGCCCACGCAGGACAGCACCGCCACCGTACCGGAGGCGATCATCACGATCTTGCACAGAGGCGGAACGACCCTCCGCGCCTTTTTTCCCACGCCGCAGGCGACCTTGTCCAGCAGGCTTTTCAACGCCTTACCCACGACTCCTGCCGCGGCACCCACCGTCCGCATGACGGTGTACGCCAACCGTTTCGCCAGCTTTGCGGCGGCAGCCAAGAGCTTTCCGGCCGCCTCGCCCGCCATGTGTAGATACTTTTTCATGGTCAGCCCTCCTTCGTCTTATACCAGTTGATGACCGGTGCCAGACTCTCCGCGCGCACGGGCAGTCCCAGCGCGCCGCCCAGCAGTCGGGTATATTACGCTGTGCAGGCGGAATTGGATGTGTACACGATACCAGAGATCATGCCGCTTTCTCCTTTTCCTGCCAGTACCATTATAATCCTCTTTCCCGCCGCTGTCAACGCGGCGGCGGTGCCATGCAGACGATACGGCTGTATCGCCCAAAAATCACCGCATGAAGCGGTCTATGGCATCGTTCAGAGCCTGGATCGCCTCCTCGTCGCCCGCCTCCACCGCATCCACGATGCAGTGGCTGATGTGATCCTTCAAAATCGCCCGTCCCGTGCCGTTCAGCGCAGAGATCACCGCACTCAGCTGCACCAAAACCTCCGCGCAATCTTCGCCTCTTTCCACCATGCGGCGGACGGCGTCGAGGTGACCTTGGGCGCGGCTGAGGCGGTTCAGAACAGCTTTCGTCTCCTGATGGGAGTGATGATGTTCGTGGTCGTTCAAATCAGTTTTCCTCGCTTTTTCGCGTATTTCGCGTGCGTTTCGTTGGTATAACGGCTATTTCTTTATAAGGGAGTAACCGGACTCTGTCAGTAAAATTATATATAATTGTGGGAATTCTGTCAATCTTTTTGCACCGTTTTCACAGTTTTTTGGCATATTTTGTACTTGCGTCTGCTATTCCGGAGAATTTATTACGATTTTTGCTTTTGGGGGCGAAAAATTGACTTTCGCAGAGGTGTATGGTACAATATTCAAAAAAATGAAAGGTGACGTACTATGGAAAACAACCCTGTACAAACCCTTGATGTTCAAGGTGTACACACCCATGAAACGGAGCATCACGAGCACTCGCACTCCCATGCACACGGACATGAGCACGGGCACGCCCATGAGCACCACTCTCCGGAGGAGACAGTCGCGCTGCTGTCGTACATGGTAACGCATAATCGTCACCATGTAGATGAGCTGCACGAATTAGCGCACAGCGTAGAGGGCGAGGCCGCGCAGCTGCTCCACGAGGCGGTGGTGGATCTGACCGTGGGCAACGAGAAGCTGGCGGAGTCGCTGCGGATCCTGAAAGGAGAGGAATGACCATGTGCCTTTCCACTGTGGTAACGGCTGACCGGCAGACGGTTTGCAAAAATGTGGCGTCGGTGACGCAGAAGGACGGCAAGCTGGTGTTCACCGACATTATGGGGATCCCCACGGTGGTGGAGGGTGCCATTGAGAAAATCGACCTGATGGAGAACATTATCACCATAAAGAAAATGACCGCGTAAGGCGGTCATTTTCTTTATGGCGGTGGGGGGTACCGCGGCTGCGGCGTGGGGAAGGTGCAAAAAAAAGAAAGCCCGGAGGGCTTTCTTTTTTTGCGGTGTATTAGTCCAGCATGCTCTTCAGCTCCACGGCGACCTCGAAGGGGGCGGCGGTAGCTTCCTTGACCTGTTCGACGGTGAACTCGGGGTTGATCTCGGTCATCAACAGACCCTTGTCGGTGACATCGAACACGCACATCTCGGTGATGATCTTGTTCACGCAGTGAGAGGCGGTCAGGGGCAGACGGCACTTCTCGAAAATCTTGGGGTTGCCCTTAGCGGTGTGCTCCATGCAGACGATGCAGTGCTTCGCACCGACGCACAGATCCATGGCACCGCCCATGCCGGGCATCTTCTTGCCGGGGATGATCCAGTTCGCCAGGTTACCCTCGGCGTCCACTTCCAGCGCGCCCAGGAAGCAAGCGTCCACGTGGCCGCCGCGGATCAGACCGAAGTTGGTGGCGGAGTCGATGAAGCCGCCGCCGAAAGCCACGGAGGAGGGGTTGCCGCCAGCGTCCACAACGTGGTAGGGATCGTAGTTGGCGTCACCCTCCTTGGGGGCGGCACCGGCGGAGACGATACCCAGCTCGGCATGGATGATCAGCTCGACGCCCTCGGGCAGATAGTTGGGGATCAGGGTGGGCAGACCGATGCCCAGGTTCACGACGTCGCCGTTTTTCAGCTCTTTGGCGCAACGCTTGGCAATAAAGCCCTTGATCTCAGACTTTTCCATTACTTTCTGTCTCCTTCCACGATGTAGTCAACGCACATACCGTAGGTATGGATGTTCTCGGGCTCGATGTCGCCCACGGGGACAATATACTCGCACTCAGCGATGACGGTGTCAGCGGCGGTCGCCATGACAACGTTGAAGTTACGCATGGTGCCCTTATACCAGCAGTTGCCGTACTCGTCGCACTTATAGGTGCCCAGCAGCGCGAAATCGGCGTGGATGGGCTTCATCAGCAAATAATCCTTGCCGTCCACGGTGTGACGACCCAGGCAGAAGGGGGACTCCTCCACCAGAGTGTCGATGCCCACGGGGGTCAGAACGCCGCCCAGACCGGCACCGGCAGCGCGGACGCACTCCGCCAGAGTGCCCTGGGGCAGCAGGTTGACCTCGAGGGTGCCCTCGGTGTGCTGCTGGCCGACCTCGGGGGTCATGCCCACGTGGGTGGCGATGACGCGCTTGACCTGATGGTTGTGGATCAGCTCCGCAATACCGAAGAACTCCTCGCCCTTGGGTCCGGTGGCGCGACCCATATCGTTAGCGATGAGGGTCAGATCCTTAGTGCCAAGAGCGACCAGCTCCTTGACGATAGCACGTGCCTGACCGCAGGCCAGGAAACCGCCACACATAATAGTGGCACCGTCGGGGATCATGGCTGCCGCTTCCTTGGCAGTCAAAACAGGTTTCTTTGCCATTTCTTTTCCTCCTACAATTTTTACGACAGCAACCACCGGATCTGCCGCGCCTGCGGCAGACCCAGCGGCACTGCCAATTTTTACTTCATGCCGCGCTTGACCATCTCGGTCACGGCGAAGGACGCCACGTCGTCGGCGTACTTACCGGCACCGAAGCCGGCATCGTAGCCCAGCTCCTTCGCCAGCTCATGGGTGATTCGGGGACCGCCGCAGCAGACAACGAACTTGTCGCGCAGGCCTTCCGCCTCCAGCAGCTCGATGAGGTTGGTGAGGTTCTGGATGTGAACATCCTTCTGGGTAACGGTCTGGGAGACCAGCAGCACGTCGGCGTGCAGCTCCAGAGCCTTCTGGATGAACTCCTCGTTGGGCACCTGCGAGCCGAGGTTATACGCCTCGATCATCTCGTAACGCTCCAGACCGTAGTGGCCGGCAAAGCCCTTGCGGTTCATAATAGCGTCGATGCCGACGGTGTGAGCGTCGGTACCGGTGGAGGCACCCACCATCACGACCTTGCGGCCGATGTGCTCCTTGATATACTCGTTGGTGTCCTCCATGCTCATCACATCGGACTCCACGGTGATCACGTGGATGTCCTCGTAGTTCACGGAGTGGACGCAGCTGCCGTAGACCACATAGAAGGTGAACTCCTTGTCCAGCGGGGTGTGGTACGCCACGTTGGGCTCGTCAAGACCCATCTTCTTTGCGATCTGGCGGGCAGCCTCTTCACCGCGCTCATCGTCCTTGATGGGCAGGGTGAAGCTGGTCTGCACCTTACCGTCGTTCATGGTGTCGCCGTAGGGCTTCAGACGGGTCAGATCCAGCGTGGTATCGAAATCGATCTTATGGGTGTTATACAGTCCGCTGCTCATGCTCCCACCTTGCCTTTCATAACTTCAATGAACGGATTGAAGTATTTGTCGTCCTTGACCACGACGCCGTTCAGGCCCTTACCGCCATCCTTGGGACGCTTCACGTCGGCGAAGATGCCCTTCTCGATGGTGGTGAACAGACCCAGCTTCTCGATCTCCTCCAGCAGGTCGGTCGCCTTGGTCAGCACCTCGTTGGCACGGGTACGGATGATGCCGCCCTCTTTGTAGGTCAGCTCATCGCCCAGATCCTTCATGGTGCGGAAGATGTATTGCGCGTTCTCGATGGAGAGGGCGCGGTCGGACATGAACGGGGTGTGGATCGCCTCGGTCATCATGCCCAGCAGGCACAGCTTCTGGTTGGTCAGGATGGTCACCATGTTGAACAGGGCGTCCTGAATGTGACCGCGGAAGATGTTGCCGGTCATAAACTTCGTGGGAGGCATGTACTTCAGAGGCGCGTTGGGGAAGATCTCGCGTGCCATCTGCGCCTGCGCCAGCTCGTAGAGGAAGGTGTCCTCCACGGCGGGATCCATCTCGAAGGCGTGACCCAGACCCATCTGCTCCTCGCGCATACCGGCGGTTCTGGCGAACGCCTCGTTGATGAACTGGGACGCCAAAACGGTGTGGGCGGCGGTGATGGCGTCGTCGGTGGTCAGGTAGTTATCCTCACCGGTGTTGATGATGACACCGGCGTAGCCGTTGATGACGCGGGAGAAATACTGGTCAACGATGGTGCGCTGCATATTGATGTCGCGGAACAGGATGCCGTACAGAGCGTCGTTCAGCATGACGTCCAGACGCTCCAGAGCACCCATAGCGGCGATCTCGGGCATGCACAGACCGGAGCAGTAGTTGCACAGCCGGATGTAGCGGTGCTGCTCCTCGCCCACCTCGTCCAGCGCGGCGCGCATGAGGCGGAAGTTCTCCTGGGTGGCGTAGGTACCGCCGAAGCCCTCGGTGGTGGCACCGTAGGGCACGTAGTCCAGCAGGGACTGACCGGTGGTACGGATAACGGCGATGATGTCGGCACCCTGCTTGGCACCGGCCTTCGCCTGGGTAATATCCTCGTAGATATTACCGGTCGCCACGATGATGTACAGGTAGGGACCTTCCTTGTCGCCCCACTCCTTCAGGTAGGAGTTGCGCTTGGCGACGTTCTTGTTGATGCGCGCCACGGTGGCGTTCACCACAGGGGTGATCGCCGCGCGGATCTCCGCGTCGGAGTGGGCGGGGATCTTGCCGAGATCCAGCTCGCCGCTGTTGACTGCCTCTGCTACGCCCTGGGGATCCTTGCCGGTCTCCACCATGGCGTTGCCGATAGTCCACGCGGCACCGGCGGGCAGCAGGGAGTTCGCCATCAGGTGATCGACCACCACGTTGGGCAGAGGAACGTCCATATCGTTGACGCCATCGATACCCAGCAGACGGCAAACAGCGCGCTCCACCGTGACGGTGGTGTGCTGGTCGATGAAATGCTGGGTGTCGTCCGCGATCTTGGCGGCGGAGGCACGGGCACGGTTGACCAGCTCAAAATTCAAGCCGAGTTTGCTTTCCATAGTTTTCCCTCTCTCTTACTTCTTGACGTGACGCTCGTTACGCAGCAGCTTGGTGGGCTCCAGATAACGCTGCTTGGTGCCCTCGGCGACCCATGCCACGCCGGTCTTCTCCACCTTCTTCTTGCCGGTGCAGACGTCGCAGTGGCAATTCTGGACGTAGTGCTCGGGCTGGGTGTAAGAGGTGATGACGCCCTCGAAGTTACGCAGGATGACCTTGCGGGGAGTCTCGGAGATCAGGTAGTTGGGCATAACGGGGGTCTTGCCGCCGCCGCCGGGAGCGTCCACCACGAAGGTGGGGATGCAGTAGCCGGAGGTGTGACCGCGCAGGGCTTCCATGATCTCGATGCCCTTGGACACGGGAGTACGGAAGTGGCTTAGACCCAGAGAAGGATCGCAAGCGTAGATGTAGTAGGGGCGGACGCGCATCTTGACCAGACCGTGAACCAGCTCCATCATCACGTGGGAGCAATCGTTCACGCCGGCCAGCAGCACGGACTGGTTGCCCAGAGGAATACCGGCGTCAGCCAGCATGGCGCAAGCCTTGGCAGCCTCGGGAGTGAACTCCTTGGGGGTGTTGAAGTGGGTGTTCAGCCACACGGGATGATACTTCTTCAGCATGGCGCACAGCTCGGGGGTGATACGCTGGGGACACACAACGGGGGTACGGGAGCCCAGACGCACGATCTCCACGTGGGGGATGGCGCGCACGCGCTTGATGATGTACTCCAGAGTGTCGTCCTCGACCATCAGACTGTCACCGCCGGACAGCAGCACGTCACGAACCTCGGGGTGAGCCGCCACGTAGTCGATGCACTTGTCGATCTGCGCCATGGGCACTTCGCAGTCGTTCTGACCGGCAAAGCGGCGACGGGTGCAGTGACGGCAGTACATGGAGCACTGGTCGGTGATCAGCAGCAGCACGCGGTCGGGATAGCGGTGGGTCAGGCCGGGGGTGGGAGAGTCGGTATCCTCGTGCAGAGGATCGGCGTCCTCATAGTCGGCATACTCCAGCTCCTCAGCGCGGGGAATCGCCATCTTGCGGATGGGATCAAAGGGATCGTCCAGATCGATCAGGGACAGATAGTAGGGGGTGACTGCCATACGCAGCTTGCCCAGAGTCTTGGCAACGCCGGCCTCCTCATCGGGGGTCAGGGTCATGTACTTCTTCAGATCCTCAACCGTCTCAGCGCGGTTCTGAACCTGCCAATGCCAGTCGTTCCACAGATTTTCGGGAACGTCAGCGAACAAACCGTTGCGAGTTTTCATGTGCGTTTCTCCTTCACAAAATCAAGTTAATGGTAGGTCAAAGGCTGGGAGTCCCCCGAAGGGGACACCCAGCTTCGGCGGGTTTTGTTTAGCAGTACTTCTCGTCGAACAGCTTACGCAGCTTGGGGTTCTCGCGCAGCACGTCCAGAGTGATGTTGGCGTGGTTCTTGGTGTAGCCGTTGCCGATGATCATGGTGACATCCTTGCCGATACCCTCAGCACCCAGAGCAGCCTTGGTGAAGGAGGTGGCCATGGAGAAGAAGTACACCATGCCGTCGTCGCGGACGGGCAGGATGGCGGACATCTCGCAGGACTCGATGTTCACGCAGCAGATGGA
>URXW01000001.1 GCA_900551995.1 uncultured Eubacteriales bacterium | reverse complement strand
TCTCCGGGTGATCCAGCAGCGTCGTCTCGTAGACGGTGCCGGTGTAGTAGTCCAGTCCCCGGGCGATGGTCAGATCCACGGCGAAGTTCTCCTCCGGAACGCCGAAGGCGGACAGGTACTTCACCACGGTGCGAAGCTGCTCCAGACCCTCGTCGAACACCTCGCTGCGGCCGGTGTACGTCTCCAGCGCGGAGAGCACCTGCCGGTTGCTGCCGGAGATGGCGATGAATTTCAGGATCTCGTCGGCGTTCTCGCCGGAGACGCCCACCTCGTCGATGAGCAGCGTCCGCACCTTCTCCGCGCCGATCTTGTCCAGCTTGTCCACGGTACGCATGATGTCGCCGGATCGCTCCGTCAGACCCAGCATGGCGTAAAAGCCGTTGAGGATCTTCCGGTTGTTGACGCGGATACAGAAACGCTGCAAGCCCAGCTCGCTGAAGGCGCGGTAGATGATGGCGGGCATTTCCGCCTCGTTGGTGATGTCCAGCTTGCCGTCGCCGATGACGTCAATATCCGCCTGGTAAAATTCCCGGAAGCGTCCCCGCTGGGCGCGTTCGCCACGGTAGACCTTGCCGATCTGGTAGCGGCGGAAGGGGAAGCTGAGGTCGTTGTAGTGCAGAGCTACGTACTTTGCCAGCGGCACCGTCAGATCGAAGCGGAGGGCAAGGTCGGCGTCGCCCTTGTTGAAGCGGTAGATCTGCTTCTCCGTCTCGCCGCCGCCTTTGGCGAGGAGCACCTCCGCCGCCTCGATCACCGGCGTGTCCAGCGGCGTGAAGCCGTAGAGGGAATAGGTGCGGCGCAGAATGTCCATCATCCGCTCCATCTGCTGCTGGGGACGGGGCAGCAGCTCCATAAAGCCCGACAGTGTGTGGGGCGTCATCTCAGCCATTTTCAATCTCTCCTTTATTTTCGGTAGTTTCGTTTGTGTCGTCTATTTCGCAGGGCTCCGGCAGCGTCTCCCCACCGCTCTCCAGCGTGCGGGAGGCGGTTTCCCGTGCTGCCTCCGCCTCCGCCTCGCGCTTCAGCTCCAACGCCACCTCGCGGTAGATGCTGTCTAGTTCCGCGCCCTTACGGGTGCCCAGCTTTCCGCCGAGGACGCCCAGAGCCACCGCCAGCACCAGACCGAGATACCACAGGCGGGGCAGCAGGATGCACAGCCACAGACCCAGCAGAATGCCGATCCACGCGCCGAGCTCCGTGTAGTTGCCCCGCACGGAGTGGTACACGCCCTTTTTCCTGCGAATGGTGGCGGTTCTTTTCAGCTGGGCGAGGCACATGGCGACGCGCAGGAAGCCCAGTATGATCAGCGGCAGGAAAATGTCGTAGAAGTGGTTGTTGACGAAATCCAGAATAGCTTGCATGGCGTTCTCCTTTTCCTTGGGGGCATTCCGGACGGAAAAAACGCTCCCGTCCCCTGCATTGGGACGAGAGCGTTACAACACTTCGTGGTGCCACCCAAATTCGGTCTTGCGACCCTTTCTGCTCCTGTTACGGGGAGCGCGCCGTGGATGTTTCCATCCCCGCTCGTTCGCTGTCTTGACCTGCTCCTTGCCGCAACGCGCTTTCAGCCTATGGCGCGTCTCTCTTGCAGCGGCGGTGCACAGGCTACTCCTGCGACGTCTGCACGGTTAGCCTTTATTGTATGCGATTTTTCGCCCCTTGTCAAGCCGTAAAGGGCTTGTTCTTGGGGTTCACAATGTCGCGCCAGTCCAGATCGCCGCGATTCAGACCCAGCACCAGCATTTCCGCCGTCGCCAGATTGCCGGCAAAGGGCACGTTGTTCTGGTCGCAGAGGCGGGAGATATAGGAGATGTCGGCGTCGGGCACCTTCTGGTTGGGGTCGCCGAAGCACAGCACCATGTCGATCTCGTTATAGGCGATGCGCGCCGCGATCTGCTGGCCGCCGCCGTGGTCGAAGGAGAGGAAACGGTGTATGGTCAGCCCGGTGGCGTCAGCGATCTGCTGGCCGGTGCGGGCGGTGGCGCAGAGGGTGTGCTTGGCGAGGATGCCGCAATAGGCGGTGCAGAACTGTACCATCAACTCCTTGCGGTTGTCATGTGCCATCAATGCAATGTTCATAGAAGGCTCCTTTCCGTGTTATATCTTCATCAGGGGCGTTTTCTGTCCCATGATGCGTTTGGCGATGTTTTCGTAGGCGTGGGCGGCGTAGTAGTTTCGCTCCCGCAGCACCAGCCCTTGGTTCAGACAGTAGGGGACGTCCGCGTCCTCCGGCACCACGCCCAGCAGGGGGAGCCCCGCCGCGTCGATGGCGTCGTCAATGGTGCTGTGCAGCTGGCGCAGCACCTTTTTCGAGACGCGTCCCACCACCAGATGAACCGTCCCGTTGGGGAAGGCGGACAGCTCGGCGGTGGTGCGCTGGGCGTCCCGCAGGGCGGAGACGTCCGTGGTGGTGATGACCACCACCTGATCCGCCATGCACGCCGCCATCTGGAAGCCCTGTCCCAGACCAGCGGGCGCGTCGATAAGGCACCAGTCGTAGGTCGCCCGGATCTCCCGCGCCAGTGCCTGGAGCTTTTGCAGGGACAGCTCCAGCGGGCGATCCGCCATGGGAGCCGTCAGCAGGGAGAGGGTGGGGTATCGGTCATGGGTGACGGCGGCGTCCTGCAGGGCGCAGCGACCTGCCAGCACGTCGGAGAAATCCATCAGTGCCCTGTCGCTCAGACCGAGAGCCAGATCCAGATTCCGCAGCGTAATGTCGCAGTCCATGCACAGCACCCGCTGCCCCATGTGCGCCAGAGCCAGAGCGGTGTTGGCGGTGAAGGTGGTCTTGCCGGTGCCGCCCTTGCCGGACACCGCGGCGATGATCTTGCCCATAGGTTCTCCTCTCCGCACCGCTCAGACCAGCGGTGCCTTTTTGATGCGGGCGAATGCCCGCGGGAATTGCGGGGGGGTGGGGCACACCTTTTGAATGTCCACGATGCGGTGCACCACGTCCGTCTCCGGCACGGTGTAGTCCGTGGAGGCGGCGATGTGCCCGCCCAGCTGCGCCGCCGCGCTGCGGGCGGCGCGGATCTCCTCGTCGGAGGAGACGGATTTCATGGCGGCGAAGCGTCCGCCTACCTTCACCAGCGGCAGCGTCAGCTCGCAGAGGACGTTCAGCTGCGCCACGGCGCGGGACACCGCCACATCGTAGCTTTCCCGGTGTGCGCCGGCAAATTCCTCCGCCCGTGCATGGACGCAGGTGACGTTTTGCAGGTGCAGTGCGCGGCAGACTTCCTGTAGGAAGTCCACCCGCTTGCCCAGACTGTCCAGCAGCGTGAAGTGCGCCGCGGGCGCGAGGATCGCCAGCACCATGCCGGGGAAGCCTGCGCCGGTGCCCACGTCGATGACGCGCTTGCCCTCCGGTGCGATGTGCCCCAGCAGCGCGGCGCAGTCCAGCAGGTGCAGCGTGGCGACATCCTGCGGCTCGGTGATGGCGGTCAGGTTCATCACCTTGTTTTTCTCCAGCAGCAGGGAGGCGTAGGTCTCCAGCTGCGGTATGGCGTCGTCGGACAGTCCCAGTTGCGAAAGCCCGCGCTTTAGAATGTCCCTCATTTTTGCTGTTCTTTCAGCAGGTCGCGGATCTCGGTGAGCAGCTCCTCACTGGTGGGCGCGGGCTCCTCCTCTGGCTCCTCTTCCTCGTTCTTCTTGCCCAGCTTGTGAAGCTGGTTGATCGCCTTGACCATGAGGAAAATGACGAACGCCATGAGAATGAAATCAATGACGGTGGACAGAAACGCGCCGAGACCCAGCGTCACCGCGGCGGTGACGACCGCGCCCGTCTCGTCCAGTACCTCCGGCTTCAGCACGATGTTCAGCTGACCCAGATCAATTCCGCCGACCAGCAGACCGATCAGGGGCATGAACACGTCGTTCACCAAGGAGGTGGTGATCTTGCCGAAGGCGGTGCCGATGACCACGCCGACCGCCATGTCCATCACGTTGCCGCGGACGGCAAATTCCTTAAACTCGTTGAAAAACTTCTTCATTTGTCTGCGCTCCTATACTAAGGGTATACTATGCAGGGAATATTACTAATCGCAATCAGTGGAGCGGCACAAGACGCTCCTTGCCGCCCATATAGGGCTGCAACGCCTTGGGCACCAGCACGGAGCCATCCGCCTGCAGGTTGTTCTCCAGAAGGGCGATGAGCATACGGGGAGGAGCCACCACGGTGTTGTTCAGGGTGTGGGGAAGGTACATCTTCCCGTCCTCGCCGCGGACGCGGATCTTCAGACGCCGCGCCTGCGCGTCGCCCAGGTTGGAGCAGGAGCACACCTCGAAATACTTCTGCTGGCGGGGGGACCACGCCTCAATGTCGCAGGACTTGCACTTCAAGTCCGCCAGATCACCGGAGCAGCATTCCAGCTGCCGCACGGGGATGTCCAGCGAGCGGAACAGCTCCACGCTGTAACGCCACATCTTCTCGTACCACGCCTTGGACTCCTCCGGCTTGCAGACCACGATCATCTCCTGCTTCTCGAACTGGTGGATGCGGTAGACGCCGCGCTCCTCGATGCCGTGGGCACCCTTCTCCTTGCGGAAGCAGGGGGAGTAGGAGGTCAGCGTCTGGGGCAGCTTGTCCTCCGTTAAGATCTGGTCGATGAATTTGCCGATCATGGAGTGCTCGCTGGTGCCGATGAGGTAGAGATCCTCGCCCTCGATCTTGTACATCATGGCGTCCATGTCCGTCTGGCTCATAACGCCCTCCACCACGTTGCCGTGGATCATAAAGGGCGGGATGCAGTAGGTGAAGCCCTTGTCGATCATAAAGTCGCGTCCGTAGGCGGTGACGGCGGAGTGGAGCCGCGCAATATCGCCCATCAGATAGTAGAAGCCGCTGCCGGACACACGCGCCGCCGCGTCCATGTCCACGCCGTTGAACCGCTCCATGATCTCCGTGTGGTAGGGGATCTCGAAGTCCGGGGTCTTGGGCTCGCCGAAACGCTCCACCTCCACGTTGCAGCTGTCGTCCGGGCCGATGGGCACGGACTCGTCGATCATCTGGGGAATGACCATCAGCAGCTTGTTCATGGCGGCCTCGGCGTTGTTCTTCTTCTCCTCCAGATGCGCCATGCGCTCGGCGTCCGCCTTGACGGCGGCGTTGTTGGCGTCGATCTCCACTTGAATGGCGGCCTTCTCCGCCTCGTCGGCGGACTTCTTCAGCTTGCCGAACAGGGGGCCGTTCGCCTTGGACAGCTTGTTGCGCTCCGCCTTCAGTGCTTCCCCCTCGTTGATCGCCTCGCGACGCTCCGCGTCCAGCGCGATGACCTCGTCCACCAGGGGCACCTTGGCGTTCTGAAATTTCTTGCGGATGTTCTCCTTTACCAGCTCGGGATTCTCCCGGATAAATTTAATGTCAAGCATGATGATTACCTCTTATCAGACAGTGTTTCACGTGAAACACCTTTATTTTCCCAGCTTTTCCAACGCGTCCAACAGCGCGTTCAGATCGTCGGTGCCGTAGTATTCCAGCTCCACGCGACCCTTTTTCTTCCCGTTGACGATGCGGCAGGGGCGTCCGAGCTTTTCGCCCAGCTCTCTGGCGGCCTCCTCCACGTAGTTGACGGACAGCACGTCCTTGGCGGGCTTTTCCTTCTTTTCGGCGGTGAGCTTCTTCACCAGCAGCTCCGTCTGGCGCACGGAGAGCGCGTCCTTGATCACCGTCTCCGCCGCCGCTTGCTGCTGCTTGCTGTTCAGCACCAGCAGGGCGCGGGCGTGTCCCGCAGACAGCCTTCCGTCCTCCACCATGGCGCGCACCGGCTCCGTCAACCCCAGCAGACGCAGCGCGTTCGCCACTGTGGGGCGGGACTTGCCCACCCGCTGGGCACATTCGTCCTGCGTCATGCCGTACTGCTCCGTCAGCACCCGGTAGCCCTCCGCCTCCTCGATGGGGTTCAAGTCCTCCCGCTGGAGGTTCTCGATCATGGCAAGCTCCATCGCCTTGCGGTCGTCCGCCTCGATGACCACGGCGGGCACCTGTGTCAGCCCCGCCATCCGCGCCGCCCGCCACCGCCGCTCACCGGCGATGATCTGGTAGTAGCCTGATTGCAGCTTCCGCACGGTCAGCGGCTGGATAATGCCGTGGACGCGGATGGAGTCCGCTAGATCGCTGAGTGCTTCCGGCTCAAAATTCTTTCTCGGCTGGGTGGAGCAGCTCTCCACCTGGCTGATGGGCAGCAGCAGGGAAGAGGAGGACTCCTCCTTGGCGGCGATGACGTCGTCGCCCAGCAGCGCGCCCAGTCCCTTACCCAGTCCTTTCGTATTCGCCATACTGCGTCTCCTTTCAGCAGTTGTTCTTCCGTAAAAATTCCGCAGCCAACGCCAGGTACGCCTCCGCGCCGCGGCACGTCCGGTCGTAGGCGTTGATGGGCTTGCCGTGGCTGGGAGCCTCGCTCAAGCGCACGTTCCGGGGGATAACGGTGCTGTACACCTTCCCGCCGAAGAAACGCTTCAGCTCCTGCGCCACTTGAATACTCAGATTCGTCCGCCCGTCGTACATGGTCAGCAGCACGCCCTCGATGTCCAGTGAGGGATTCATGCTCCGCCGCACGATACGCACGGTGCCCATCAGGTCGCTGATGCCCTCCAGCGCGTAATACTCGCCCTGCACCGGCACCAGCAGGCTGTTGGCGGCGCACAGCGCGTTCAGCGTCAGCAGCTCCAGCGACGGCGGACAGTCGATGAAGATGAAGTCATAGTCGTCCGCCACCTGCCGCAGCGCGGCTTTCAGCAGGAACTGACGATCCTGCATATTGATAAGCTCCACGCCGGCACCCGCCAGAGCCTTGCTGCTGGGCAGCACGTCGCCGTAGGGGGTGGGAACGATCACATCGGCGGTTTTCGCGCCGTTGATGATGGCGTCGTACACGCCGTTGCCGGTGGTCTTGTCCACGCCCATGCCGCTGGTGGCATTCGCCTGGGGGTCGAAGTCGCACAGGAGCACGCGCTTTCCCGCCGCCTTGACGGCTGCCGCCAGATTTACGCAGGTGGTGGTTTTGCCCACGCCGCCCTTCTGATTCACGATTGCAATGATTTTCGCCACAACAGGTTCCTCTTTCTGTCCAAGTTCGATACTTTAGTATATACCACACCACCGCCACCTTGCAAGAGGGAAGTTACAATTTTCTCGGTTTGTTTCACGTGAAACATGGCGGCGGTACCGTCTCCGCGCAAAGCACCCGCTGTTTCACGTGAAACAGCGGGTGGGGAGGCTATACCAATATCACGCCGTCCAGCGGAGGGAGCGTCAGACGCACCTTGCCGTTCACCGACAAAAACCGCTGCCCGGTCACGCCGTCCATGGCGGTGGAGCCATCCCAGTCCAGCGTCACCGGCAGGGGGGAGGTGCCCGCGTTCAACGCCGTCACCGTCCGCTCGCCGCCGCAGCACCGCTCGATGACCAGCCCGCCGCCTGCGGCGTACAGGTAGCGCAGATCGCCGCGGCGGAGGCTCTCCCGCTGGGAGCGGAGAAGTCCCAGCGTGCGGAAGAAGGCGGTCAGACGCTCGTCCTCCCGTCCCCACGGGAACGTCCGCCGGTTCAAGGGGTCCTCAAAGCCCTCCATGCCCGCCTCGTCGCCGTAGAACACGGTGGGGGAGCCGGGGAAGGTATAGAGCAGCATGGCGGCAAGGCGCAGCTTCCTTGTGCCCTGCGTCCGCTCGTCGGGGGAGAGGCGGTACGCCGCCCGCTCCCGCTTCGTCCCCGGCGTCTGCGCCGCGCCCAGAAGCGTCAGGATACGGGGCGTGTCGTGGGTGCCGAGGAAGTTCATGGCACCGTAGAACGCCTCCGGCGGGTAGTTCTCCCGCAGAGTCTCCATGCTCTCCCGGAAGGCTGCGGCGTCGCCGCCGCCCAGCCACGTCAGCAGTGCTGTCCGGAAGGGATAGTTCATCAGACCGTGGGTCTCCCGCCCCAGAAGATACCTGCGGCGGCGGGAGTAGGCGATCTTGTTGCTGCCGTCCTCCCAGACCTCGCCCAGCAGGTACGCGCCCGGCTTTTCCGCGTCCATGGCGGCGCGGATACCCTCGATGAAGTCGCCGGGCAGCTCGTCCGCCACATCCAGCCGCCAGCCGTCGGCACCGCAGCGGAGCCAGCGGCGCACCACACTGTCCTCGCCGCAGAAGATGAAGTCACGGTAGTCCGGACGCTCCTCGTTGACGGCGGGCAGCGTCCGCACGCCCCACCACGCGTCGTACTGCGCCGGCCACGGGTGGAAGCCGTACCAGCCGAAGTAGGGGGATTCCCGGCTCTGCGCCGCGCCCAGCTCCGGGTAGTAGCCCTCCGCGTTAAAATACCGGCTGTTGCTGCCGGTGTGGTTGAACACGCCGTCCACGATGACGCGCATCCCCCGCTCGTGGGCCTCGCGGCACAGGGTACGGAAGTCCTCCTCCGTGCCCAGCAGGGGGTCAATGCTCCGGTAATCCGCTGTGTCGTACCGGTGGTTGCTGGCGGCCTCGAAAATGGGGTTGAGATACAGCGTCGTCACGTGGAGGCTCTTGAGATAGTCCAGCTTCTCCGTGATCCCCGGCAGCGACCCGCCGAAGAAGTCCCGGTTGGTGACCTCGCCGTTTTCCTCCGGGAGATACACCGGCTCGTCCTCCCACGCGCTGTGGAGCCATCGCCGTCCCACCATGTGGGACACGTCCGGCAGGGACACCCGCCGGAACCGATCCGGGAAGATCTGATAGGTAACGCCCTCACCGAACCACGAGGGCACGGGGGTGGGCTCGTATACCGTCAGCTGCCACCGCGCCATTTTCTCCGGCGCGTCCTGCAAACCGTTCTTGCCGAACCACACCTGCCGCCCGTCTCCGTCCGTCAGACGGAAGCCGTACCAGCACAGCTCGCCGCTTCCCGGCGCGGTGTAGCTGCCGGCGAAGCCGCCCTCCGCCGGGGGCAGGGGACAGACGTCCTCCGCGCCCGCAAATTCCCGGCGCACCAGCAGCTCGCAGCCGTAATATGTCTCATCCTGTAAGGCGAAGTGCACCGCCGTGCCGGCGGCAACCGCGCCGAAGGGCTCCTTGCACCGTTTGTCTCTTGAATCAAAGTAAGGGTTCATGTGTCTCTCTTGTGTCCTTCACTGCAAAAGTGTGTTCTCCCCGGCGGAAGCCGTGTCGCCGCCGCGAGTGAACCATGCGTTGATAATGTCCACGGCGGCGTTCGCCAGCAGGCTGCCGCTGCCGCCCTTCTCCACCACCAGGGAGATGGCGATCTCCGGGTCGTCATAGGGCGCGTAGACCACCAGCGTGCCGTTGGCGATGTCGGTGCCCACCTGCGCCGAGCCGGTCTTGGCTCCCGCCTCTACCACGCAGCGGGAGAACGCCCCGGCAAGGGAGTCGTGGGTCAGGTCGTGCATACCCTTGGTCACCGCCGCCATGGTGGAATCCGACAGGTTCATGTCATTCAACATTCCCTTGTCGTAAAGTCCGATAATTCGCGAATTATCGTAAGATTTAACGCTTTTCAGCAGATGCGCCTCGTAGTGCTCCCCGCCGGAAACCAGCGTAGCCACGTAGTTCGCCAGCTGCAAAGGCGTGAACAGGTTGTAGGACTGCCCGATGGCGGCGGTGATGGTCTGACCGTCCGTCCATTCCCGGTCATGGCTCTCCGCCCACTCCGGGGACGCCAGCACGCCGCTGGCGTCGCCGATCTCAATGCCGGTGGAGCGTCCCAGCCCCAGCGCGGTAGCGTATTCGTCCAGCTTCTGTATGCCCGTCAGCCGCCCCACCTCATAGAAGAAGTAGTTGCAGGAATCCACGATGGCCTGACTGACGTTGATACGCCCGTGGGTCATACCCGCCTGACGCCAGATCCAGCACTTGGGCTGGGGGTCCTTGTAGTAGGTGTAAACGCCCTTGTCCTCGATGATGGTGGAGGGGGTGATGATCCCCTCCTCCAGCGCGGCAACGGCGGTGCACAGCTTGAAGGTGGAGCCGGGGGCGTAGATGCCCTGGGTGGCGCGGTTGAACATGGGCAGCCGCTCGTCGGACACCAGCTCCTCGTAGTCGCTGTTGAACGTCTCCAGATCGTAGGTGGGATAGCTGGCAAGAGCCAGCACCTCGCCGGTGCCCACCTGCACCACGGCGGCTGCGCCGCCCCGCTGGTAGCTGTCCTTGTCCATCATGCCCTCGATGGTCTCGGCAAGGGTGTCCTCCACCACCTGCTGCAGATCGATGTCCAGCGTCAGTGCCACGGTGCCGCCGGGCTGAGGCTCGCGGGTGTACAGCTCGCCCGTCAGCTTGCCGTTTTCGTCGGTGGTGATGAGCCGCCTTCCGTCCTTGCCGTGGAGGTACTCCTCGAACGCCTTCTCCACGCCGTCCTTGCCCACCAGATCGTTCATGTTGTAGCCCTTGTCGGCGTACCCCACGTACCCGGTGGCCTCGTCGCTGCTCCACTCCTCCTGCCAGATGGCACCCACGGTGCCCAGAATGTGACACGCCAGCTTCGTGTTATAGACCCGCGCCGACGCCGTTTTGATGGTCACGCCCGCGTAGTGTCCGTCGGTGATGCGGCTCAAAAGGTCGGTGGACACGTCCTCGGCGAACGTGTAGCTGCTGCGCCCGGACAGCTCGTACCGCACGCCGATAATAAGCCGCGCCTGTGCGTCGGTGTATGACTCGTCGAGCTTGTACAGCTTCCGCAGGGCGGAAAACAACTCCTCGTCGGAGGTGTTGGCGGGGATCTTGTTGTCCGCGAGATACGTCTTGAAGGCTTCCGAGCGGCTGGCGGTGGTCAGCCGCGGGGCATTCCCCGTGGTCATGGGAAGCGTGTCGTTCCACGCCACGCCCTGCGCCTGACACAGCTGGATCAGCCGCCAGATGGCGTCGTTCAGCGCGGACTGATCCTTGCCGAAGGAGCTCTTGTCCAGCACCAGCGTGTACGCCAGACGGTTGCTGACCAGCACCTTGCCGTTCCGGTCGGTGATAATGCCGCGGGAGGCGGTGACCACCTCGCTGGCGGTATTGCTGGTAATGGACTTGGCGCGGTTCTCGCTGCCGTGTACCACCTGTGCGCTGTACAGCACGGCGAAAAACAGCAGCAGAAACGCGCCGAAGAAGGCAAGCAGCATATAGACCCGCCGTCTGGCGGGGTGGGGGTTTTTCATCATAACGGTTCTCCTGTTTCTCCCGGCAGGGGAGAGGGTCAATCACTTTTTATCCGCCGCTGCACCCAGCGGAACAGCGGGTGCGCCGCCACCGCGCAGGGCAGCGAGAGTATCAGCTCCCGCCCCAGCAGCGACAGCGTCGCGCCTGCGGTCGCGCCGTGGTGTCCCGCCAGCACCGCCATGTGCAGCAGCCCGCATACCGCCGTGGCGGCGGCGGTCACCACAAGGGAACATACCAGCCCCGCCGCGAGTACCTGTCCGCTCAGCAGCCACGCGATGACGGCTCCCACCAGAAACGCCAGGGCGTAAAAGCAGGGCAGCCCCGCCACCGGTATCAGCAGGTCGCACAGTATGCCGAAAAACACGGCGTAGATCAACGATTGCTCGTTTCGCTCCAGCGTGGCGGGGATCACCGCCGCCGCCGGAAGCAGGAAAGGATGGACGCCCCACACCCGCACGTGTACCAGCACCAGTCCCTGCAAGCACATCAGCAGCAGGGCGCACAGGCAGTAGAGTATCCACTTTGCCGCGATAGCGCGTCTGGTCATGGCCGTCCTCCGTCACTGTATCACGTCAAAAGCCGTGATGATAAACAATTCCTGCGCGTGCGTCACGTCACACTTGGGCTCCAGCACCGCGTACCGCGCCAGCCCGCCGTCGTCGGTCTGCACAGCGTCCACCGTGCCGATCACCAGCCCGGCGGGGTAGTACCCGCCCAATCCGGACGTGACCACCACGTCCCCCCGGATGAGGTTCGTGCTGTCCGTCAGATATTGCAGGCGCAGCAGCCCCTCGCTCATCAGGGACAGGTCGCCGCCCGCCACCGCCGTTTCCCCCGTGCGGAACACCTTGGCACCGAACTGGGAGTCCGTGTCCAGAATGGTGGACAGGCGGCACCAGTTCAGCCCCACCTCCGTGACGACGCCCGCCAGCGCGCCGGTGCTGTCCACGGCGCAGTCGCCCACGGCGACATCGTGCCGGGACCCGCGATCCAGCACCAGCGTGCTCGCCCAGTTGGACACGTCGCGCTGGGTCACGCGTGCGGCCTCGAATTGCAGGTCGCTGCGCTGCTGCCGCAGCCCCAGCAGGGAGCGCAGCTGGACGTTCTCCTCCGCCGCCGGCTCCGCCGCACGGAGCTGCTTCTCCAGCTCCGCGATCTGCTGGCGCAGCTCCTCGTTCTCCTGCTGGAGTGCCTCCACGCTCTCGAACCTGTCGCCGATACCGCCGACCCATTCCGTCACCGCCGCGCCCGCCGAGCGGAAGGGCGAGGCGATCACGCCCAGGGCGTTGTGCAGCAGCCCCGTTCCGGAGCTGAGAGATGACACCACGCACAGCACCACGGCGATGATCGCCGCAGCCGCCAGCAGCCATATTCCCGTTTTCGTAAAAAATCGCTTCATTGGGTATACCCCTGTATTAACCTAATAATGTGACCCCGAATTCCTTCAGCATTTCGCTGAGCAGCACCACCGGCAGACCCATCACGTTGAAAAAGTCGCCGTCGATGCGCTCCACCAGCAGTGCGCCCTGTCCCTGTACGCCGTAGGCACCCGCCTTGTCCATAGGCTCGCCGCCGGCGATGTAGGCGCGCAGCTCCTTCTCCGTGGCGCGGCGGAAATACACGTCCGTGGTCTGGGCGCGGGTCAACGCCCGCTGCCCCTGCCGCACCGTCACGCCGGTGCAGACGGTGTGGTGCCGCCCCTGTAAGGCATTCAGCATGGCAAGAGCCTCCGCCTCGTCGGCGGGCTTTCCCAGCTTTTTGTCGTCCAGAAACACCATGGTGTCCGCCGTAATGACGATCTCCTCCGCATCGGAGGGCACCGCCTGGGACTTCTCGCGGGAGATGTATTCCACCGTCTCCTGCGGCGTCAGCCCGGCGGGGAAGGCTTCCTCCACCTGGGGCACCCGCACGGTGAAGCCGTCGATACCCATGCGGCGCAAAAGCTCCTGCCGCCGGGGGGAGCCGGAGGCCAGCACGATCCTCGCCATGCCCGTCACCTGCCCGTGGAGCCGAAGCCGCCTGCGCCGCGCTCCGTCTCGTCCAGCGTATCCACCACCGTCAGCGTGGGCTGCACCACCGGCACCACCATCAGCTGGGCGATGCGGTCTCCCGGCTGCACCGTGTAGGGCGCGTCGCCCAGATTCACCAGCCCCACGCCGATCTCGCCCCGGTAGTCGCTGTCGATCACGCCCACGCCGTTGCTCAGGCACACGCCCTTTTTGATGCCCAGCCCGCTCCGGGCGAACACCAACGCCACGTACTCCGCCGACGGCAGCGCAATGGCGATGCCCGTGGGCACCAGATGCCGCTCCCCGGCGTTCAGTGTGATGCTCTCGTCCATGCAGGCGCACAGATCCATGCACGCCGCCCCGCCGGTGGCGAAGTGGGGGAGGGGGATCTCCCGCCCGATCTTCTCTGACAGTGCCTTTATTTTCAGTTCCATAGCTACACCTTTTTCGTCAAATGTGAACACAAATAGTGATAATTTCTTCTGATTATACGGCCTGTTGTTCCTTGGCGCGCATATTACTCCACGCCCCGGTAGAACAGCCCCCGGGTGGCGTCCTCGCCAGCCGTCACGTCTCCCGTCTTGTGGGCGCGGAGGATGGCGGCGCACGCTTCTGGGCTTTCCGTGGTGAACCGCAGCCGTCCGTACCGCAGACCGCACCGGAACACCTCCGGCTTGTCCGCCAGCACCAGCACCTTGCCGTTCTCGATCTCGCACCGGCAGCCGTAGGCGCACTGCACCGGGAACTGCGCCCCCGTCCTGTCGGTGAGGACGCTGCCCGCGCCGTGGGCGCAGCCCACGTTGTTCTTCGTCACGCAGTTCTCCGTGATCATCAGCGGCAGCCGCCCGTAGACGATGCCCTCGCAGTCGGCGTATTTGGCGAGGTCGCGCACCTGCTGCCACCGCAGCTCAAAGCTGACCGTCACGGAGGACAGCCCCCTGTCCCGCCAGAATTTCACGGCACGGCTGTTGTAGACATTCAGCCCGAAGTCGCCCCGCAGCGTCCTGTCCAGCCCCCGGACGATGGGCAGATGTCCCAGATTCCCGATGGCAACGGACGTGACCTCCGGGTGACGCTCCAGCATCGCCCGCAGGGGCTGCTCGTCCGCCGTGCGGAACACGCGGGGCAGCACGGCGCACAGCTCCGTCTCCCCGTGAAGCCCGGTTGGCTCCAGCCCGTCCAGCTCCTCCGCCGGGACATACACGATGGCGGGCTTCTCCGCCAGCAGCTCCGCCGTCACCTGACAGGCGCGGCTGACGGATACGGTGAACGCCATCTCCTGCGGCGGCTCCGGCGCGTCCGGCAGGGGGGAGGCGGGCAGCTCCCGGCGGGCGGGGATGTCCTCACGCCGCGCCGCCAGCTCGTCCAGTACCTCGCGCCGCAGACCGTTGATGACGCTGGCGGCGACCATCAGCCCCTCGTCCAGCTCTACCTCAACGCTGTCTGCCTTGAACACGGTGCCGCCGGTCTTGGATAGCCGCTGCCGCAGCTCCTCCGCCGTTACCGCCCGGTTCCGTGCCTCCTCCGGCGCATCGCCCTGCGCCATCGCTATGGTGACGCCGCCGTGGATGGCGCAGGAGCCGCCCAGCCGCACCGGCTCGCCCCGGCGCACTATCAGGTGGAGGATCACCGGTATTTTCCGGTTTTCCCTCCCGTTTTCGTATACCTCCCGCGCCTTGGCAAACAGCTCCTTCGGCTCCGGCGCGTCCTCCGTCCTTGTGCCGAACATGGCTTTGCCCTTTTTCCCGCGCCAGTATCCGTCCGTGAAGCCGCTGCGGGAAAACGCCTGCTCCAGCGCGGCACCTTCCGCCGCCGTGGGCTGCCGCCTCTCGTCCAGCAGACGCCGGTAAATACCCGTCACCACCGCCACGTACTCCGGACGCTTCATCCGCCCCTCGATTTTCAGACAGTCCACGCCTATGCGCTCCATGTCCTGTAAACAGGCGGACAGATTGGCGTCCTTCAGGCTCAGCGGATAGCCGTTCCGGCACGGCGCGTTCACGCCGTAGGGCAGGCGGCACGGCTGGGCGCAGGCACCGCGGTTGCCGCTGCGCTGTCCCAGCACCGCGCTCATCTCGCACTGCCCGGAATAGCACATACACAGCGCACCGTGCCCGAAGATCTCGATCTCCGCGCCGCAGCCCTTACAGATCTCCGCGATGTCGTCCCGGCACAGCTCCCGCGCCAGCACCACGCGCTCCATGCCCAGAGCGGCGGCCTCGTTGGCACCGCCCAGCGTGAACAGGCTCATCTGCGTGCTGGCGTGGATGGGCAGATCGGGCACGATCTCCCGCGCCAGCGTCAGCAGTCCCCAGTCCTGCACCAGCACCGCGTCCACGCCCATGCGGCTGGCGTTCCGCAGAGCCTCCGCCGCCTGAGGCAGCTCCCGATCCGTCACCAGCGTGTTCAGCGTCAGAAACACCCGCACACCCCGCAGATGGCAGTACCGCACCGCCGCCGCGAAATCCTCGTCGGTAAAATTCTTCGCGCTCCGCCGCGCATTGAACGCGCCAAAGCCCATATACACCGCGTCGGCGCCGCTCTGCACGGCGGCTACCAGCGCGTCATACCCTCCCGCGGGCGACAGAAGCTCCATCATCCCCGGCGGTTATTCTGGTTCTGCGCGTTTTGCAGCTTGCGGCGCAGTTCCGCCGCCTCGCTCTTGGCGCGGCTCGCCTCGTCCAGATACGTTTTCACCTGCCGGCGCAGGTTCTCCGCGCCCTCCTGTGCCTTGGTCAGCTGGTCGGCGAGATTCACCGCCGCCAGCACCGCCGCCGCGTCGCGGCTCATGTGGGCGGAGTCCATCAGCTGCTGCATTTCCGTGTCCACGATACCGCCGATCTTCTCCATGTAGGCGGCGTCCTCCTCGGCAACCAGGATGTACTCCGTGCCGCAGATGGTCATAGTTACCCGATTCGCCATGCCAAAGCCCTCCTTCTATTTCATAAACGCTGTCGTGTGCATACCTATACAGAATCTATTATAGCACAAAACCGCCGATAGAAAAGAGAATTTTGCCGAAAAGCGGAAATTTGTAAAAAGTTGTCCCGCCCCGCTTTACGCCGCCCTGATTTTCGTGTAAAATGATTTTCGCACCCGGTATCCCCGGTGCACACCCCACGGGAACGACGGTCATGTCACTTACGAAAGGAGGCACCCCCATGGACGGATATATCCTCCGCGACAAGCGGGAGAGCGTAACGCTGCCCGCCGCCGCCGTGGACAGGCTGCTGCAAAGCGGACAGGGCGATGCCGCCCTTTTGTACCTCGCCCTGCGCCGCTTCGGGCGCGGCGTCACCCCGGAGGAGCTGGAAAAAGCCCTGCCCATCAGCCGCCTGCGTATCGACGCGGCGGAGAAGAAGCTGCAGGAGCTGTCGCTCCTGCCCCGTCCGGAGCACCCGGTGCCGCCGGCACCGGCGGAGGAACGCCCGGTCTACACCACTCAGGACATCGCGGGGCTGATCACCGACAACGAGGGCTTCCGCCTGCTGATCCCCCAGACGGAGCAGCAGCTGGGCAAGAAGCTCCGCACCCCCGACCTGCAAATTCTGGCGGGGCTGTATGACGACGTGGGAATGCCCGCCGATGTCATCTACCTGCTGGTCTGCCACTGCGTGGAGCGCGCCAAACGCCGCTGGGGCGAGGGTCGCCGCCCCACCCTCCGCCAGATCGAGAAGGAGGGCTACCACTGGGCGCAGCTGGGGATCTTCGACCAGAGCGCGGCAGCCGTCTATCTGAAAAAGTGGGCGGAACGGGAGGGCAGATACGCCGCCTACCTCCGCGCCCTGCAGATCCGCGACCGCCAGCCGGTGGAGGCGGAACGCCGCTACATCGACCAGTGGATGGACATGGGCTTCCCGCCGGAGACGGTGGCTCTGGCATACGAGCGCACGGTGTTCTATAAAAAGGATCTGAACTGGCGGTATCTGAACGGTATCCTCCGCCGCTGGCACGATGCCTCGTGGCACACGCCCCAGCAGGTGGAGCAGGGGGAACAGCGCGGCGCGTCCGCGCCCTCCGCTAAGCCTGCCGCCCCCTCCGGCGGCGACAGGGACGCGTGGATGCGACGCTATATCAAGAGGTGAGAGTATGTCATACGACGGTATCATCATGCAGCGGGCGATCACCCGCTTCGATCAGGCAAAGCAGCGGCGCGCCGCCGAGCTGGAGCAGCGTCGCCGTCTGGTCTACGCCCGCCAGCCCCGCCTGCAGGAGATCGAGCGCACCCTGCGTAGCACCATGAGCCGCATTGTGGCGGCAGCCGCCAAAAAGGGCGACGACCCCCTGCCGGCACTCCGCGTCCTGCGGGATGAGAACCTGTCGCTCCAGCAGGAGCGCGCCTCACTCCTGACGGAGCTGGGCTACCCCGCCGACTATCTGGAGGACAAGCCCGCCTGCGCCCTCTGCGGCGACACGGGCTACGACAAGCACGGCGTGTGCCGCTGCCTGCGGGAATACTACGCCAAGGAGCAGCTACAGGAGCTGTCCCGCCTGCTCCCCCTGGGGGAAGCCCGGTTCGAGACGTTCCGCTTTGATTTGTACGACAGCGCGGTGTGGGAGAGCTACGGCACCTCGCCCCGCGCCAATATGGAGCATAACTTCGACGTCTGCCGGGACTACGCCAACCAGTTCTCCCGCGGCAGCGGCAGCCTGCTGCTCTCCGGCGGCACCGGTCTGGGCAAGACGTTCCTCTCCGCCTGTATTGCGCGGGTGGTCAGCGAGGGCGGCTTCTCCGTGGTCTACGACACCGCCATCAGCATTTTCGCCCGCTTGGAGGACGCCAAGTTCCGCCCGGACGAGGCGAACGCCGCCGATGTCCGCCGCTGCGAAAGTTGCGATCTGCTGATCCTGGACGATCTGGGCACGGAGATGACCACCTCCTTCGTCCAGAGTGCCCTCTACCAGCTGGTGAACGGGCGGATGCTCTCCGGCAAGTCCACCATCCTCAACACGAACCTTGCCCCGCAGGAGCTGGCAGCCCGCTACGGCGCGCCCATCCTCTCCCGCATCGAGGGCACCTATGAGATCCTGCCCTTCTTCGGCGAGGACATCCGCACAAAATGACGAAGGACGAAAGAAAAAAGAACCGCTTGGGTCACATGAAGTGTCCCAAGCGGTTCTTTTTTTACTTTTATTGGCACAGAAAGCTGAACCAGCCCTCACTGCTGCGCTGCTCAAACACGTCCCAGCCGTCGCCCTTCAGCTTGGCGAGAACCTCCTCCGCCCGGTCGTCGATGATGCCGGAGCACAGGAACAGCCCGCCCGCCTTCAAAAAGGGGCGCACGCTACCGCTCAAGCCCATGATAACGTCCGCCACGATGTTGGCGACCACCACATCATAGCCGCCGCCCATCTCCTGCCGCAGTGCTTCGTCGGACAGCACGTCGCCCCAGCGGACGGTGTAGCGATCCTTTCCGATGCCGTTCAGCGCGGCGTTTTCATACGCCACGTTCACGCACTTCTCGTCGATGTCGCAGGCGAACGCTCTTGCCGCGCCCAGCCGCAGCGCGGCGATGGACAGTATGCCGCTGCCGCAGCCCAGATCGAGGACGCTCTCCCCGCCGTGGATGTGGGTGTCCAACGCCTGCAAGCACAGCCGCGTGGTGGCGTGGCTGCCGGTGCCGAAGGTCAGCCCCGGATTCAGCACCAGCTTGACCCGCTCGCCGCCGTGGGCTTCCTCCCACTCCGGCACCACCAGCAGGCGGTTCCCGATCTCCATGGGCTTGTAAAATTGCTTCCAGTTGTTCTCCCAGTCCTCGTCGGCAACGTCCTCCATGGTCAGCAGCATGGGCGCGTACTCCGGGTGCTCCTTCTTCAGCGCGGCCATGGCGATACGCACCGCCGCCACCGTGCCGAGGGCGTTTTCGTTCCGCTCCAGGTAGAACGTCACGCGGCTGACGCCCTTTTTCTGCGCCAGCAGCTCCTCGTCCACGTAGTCCCAGTATTGGCGGTTGTTCTCCAGAAAGCTCTGGAAATCCGCCTCATCGTCGATCATCACGCCGATAACGCCCTGCTGCTCCAGCAGCTCCGTCACCGCGTCCAAGCCCGCGTGACTCGTGTCGATCTTCAGCTCCAGCCAGTCCATGCCCGACCTCCCGCAATCGTTGTTCCATCAAAAAGCCGATGGTCTCCGCGCCGAAGCGCGCCTTATCTCTTCGTGCCCACGAAGAACACGCCCATGGTGTTCGGACCCGTGTGGCTTCCGATCACCGGCCCGATGTAGTTGATATAGACCTCTCTCACGCCGTAGCGCGCCTTCAGCTCCTCCGCCACGGCGCGCGCCTCCACCTCGCAGTCGGCGTGGCAGATGAACATGACCTGCTCACTGGGCTCGATCCCCAGCTCCGCCACCTTGTCCACAAGAGCTTGCAAGCTGGCCTTCCGTCCGCGCACCTTGCTCATGGGCACCAGCTTGCCCTCGTCGGAGGTGTGCAGCACCGGCTTGATGGACAGCATGGAGCCGAAGAACGCGGCGCCGGCACTGAGCCGTCCGCCCATTTTCAGATAGTTCAGATCGTCCACGGTGAACCAGTGATCCACGTGCAGCTTGTTCTCCTCCACCCACTGCACCAGCTCCTCGGCGGACAGCCCCTCGCGCTTTTTCTGCACCGCCAGATACAGCAGCAGCCCCTGTCCCAGAGAAGCGGACAGGGAGTCCACCACGAAGATCTTCGCGTCGGGGAACTCGTCCCGCATATCCTCCGCGGCGATGGACGCGCTCTGGTAGGTGGTGGACAGCGCGCTGGAGAAGTTGATGCTCACAATGTCCTTCCCGGCGGCGAGAATGGGGCGCATGGCGTCCTGAAAATCCCCCACGTTGGCGGCGGAGGTGGTGGCAAGCTCTCCATTTCTGATCTTGCCGTAGAAGTCCTCGAAGCTGATGGCACTGCCGTCCAGCAGATTGGGGAAGTCCTTGCCGCCGATATGTACGGTCAGGGGTACCACTGCCAGCTCCAGCTCCTTTGCCATGTGGTCGGTCAGGTCGCAGCAGCTGTCGGTCATAATAACGTATTCGCGCATAATTTTACCTCCTCAGGCTTGATCTTCCCCGCTATCATACCACGGAACGTCCCGCAGGAAAAGAGCAAAGTTGCAAATAATACGGAATATTAGCAAAAGTATACAAATGTATCGGCTACTTTCCTACACAAAATCGGGAAAAAATGGTGTCTATCAGATCATCCCGCACCTGTTTGCCGTTCAATTCGCCCAAGGCGACCAGCGCGCTCTCGCAGTCCGTGAGCACCATGTCCGCCGTCATGCCGATCCGCAGCGCGCTCCGCGCCTCCGCCACGGCGGACAGAGCGCGGTTGGCGGCGTCCGCCTGCCGTGCGTTGGTCAGCAGTGCGCCGCCCGCCGTGCTGCCCGCCGGGAACTGCGCCGCGATGGCGTCCGTCAGCACGTCCAGCCCCTCGCCGGTGGCGGCGGAGACGGACGCCACGTTGTCGAACCGATCCGCCAGTCCGCCGATGTCTACCGCCCGGGGCAGGTCACTTTTGTTCACCGCCACGATCAGGTGGGGCACGGTCTGCGCCAGCGCGATGGCGTCCTCGTCCTCCTGTGTCAGCGGGCGGGAGCCGTCCAGCACCAGCACGGCGAGGGAGGCACGTTTCGCCGCGGCGCGGCTCCGCTCCACGCCCAGAGCCTCCACCGCGTCGCCGCCCTGCCGTATGCCCGCCGTGTCGATGAGCCGCAGCAGCACGCCGCCCACCTCCGCCTTTTCCTCCACCGTGTCGCGTGTGGTGCCCGCCACGTCGGTGACGATGGCGCGGTCATACCCCAGCAGCGCGTTCAGCAGCGACGATTTCCCGGCGTTGGGCTTTCCCAGCAGCACCGTGGGCACCCCCAGCTTCATCAGCCGCCCGCGGGAGAACCCCGCCACCAGCGACTCCAGATCCCCCTGCGCCCGGCGCAGGGTGTCCAGCATCTCCTGCCGCTGCAAGTCCTCGATGTCCTCGTCGGGATAGTCCACCACCGCGTAAAACCGTGCCGCCATGTCCATCAGCTCGTCGTAGATACGCCCGATGGTGCGGCTCAGCGCGCCGTCCAGCTGGCACACGGCGTTGTGCGCCTGCTGCGCCGTCTCCGCGTCGATGAGATCCACCACGGACTCCGCCTGGATGAGATCCAGCTGCCCGTTGAGGAACGCCCGCTTCGTGAACTCCCCGCCGGTGGCCTGGCGGCACCCGGCGGCGAACAACGCCCGCAGCCCCGCGTCCAGCACGATGGGGCTGCCGTGGCAGTGCAGCTCGGCGCAGTCCTCGCCCGTATAGCTGTGGGGCGCGGGAAACACCACGCACAGCACGTTGTCGATGACCTGCCCCGTCTCGTCCAGCAGCTCGCCCAGCACCATGGTACGGCTCCGCTGCGCCCCGGCTTTTTTCCCGTTTTTGGCGCGGAACACCGCGTCCAGCGCGGCGCAGGTGCCTGCGCCGGACAGCCGCAGTATGCCGATGGCACCCGGCTGCACGGGCGTTGCGATGGCGGCGATGGTATCAGACATGGGGAACCCTCCCTGTAACGGATTTTTCCATAGTATAGCACACTCTCCCGGAAAAATAAATATCCCCCGGCACCGCCGGGGGATATAAAGGGGCTGATTTACTTGATGGGCTCGCCGGCGGCTTCCTTGGCGGCGATCTCCTTCATAGCGTCCTTGTGGCTCAGATTCACGCGACCCTTCTCGTCGATCTCCGTGACCTTGACCCACATCATGTCGCCGATCTTGCAGGCGTCCTCCACCTTCTCGATGCGCTTGTCCGCCAGCTTGGAGATATGCACCAGGCCGTCCTTGCCGGGAGCCAGCTCCACGAACGCGCCGAAGGTCATCAGGCGCACCACGCGGCCGTAGTACAGCTGCCCCACCTCGGGCACGAACACGATGTCGTCGATGCACTTCTTCGCCTTTTCGCAGCTCTCCGCGTCGGGGGAGGCGATCTGGATGGTGCCGTCGTCGTCAATGTCGATCTTTGCGCCGGACTCCGCCACGATCTTCTGGATAACGGAGCCGCCCTTGCCGATAACGTCGCGGATCTTGTCCGGGTCGATGTGCATGGTGATCATCTTGGGTGCGTACTTGCTCACCTCGGCGCGCGGCTCGGCGATGCAGGGCAGCATCACCTGATCCAAGATCTGCACGCGGGCATCGTAGGTGATGTCCAGCGCGTTCTTGATGATCTCCATGGTCAGACCGTCGTTCTTCAGATCCATCTGGATGGCGGTGATGCCCTTCTTGGTGCCCGCCACCTTGAAGTCCATCTCGCCGTGGAAGTCCTCCACGCCCTGAATGTCAATGAAGGTGGTGAAGCTGCCGTCGTCGTCCTGGATCAGACCGCAGGAGATACCTGCCACGGGAGCCTTAATGGGCACGCCGGCGTCCATCAGTGCCAGCGTGGAGCCGCAGATGGAGCCTTGGGACGTGGAGCCGTTAGAGGACACCACCTCGGACACCACGCGGATGGCGTAGGGGAACTCCTCCACCGGGGGAATGACGGGCAGCAGAGCGCGCTCTGCCAGCGCGCCGTGACCGATCTCGCGGCGGCCGGGGCTGCGGGCGGGCTTCGCCTCGCCCACGGAGTAGCCGGGGAAGTTGTAGTGGTGCATGTACCGCTTCTCCGTCTCCTCCCAGATGGTATCCAGCTTCTGGTTGGCGGACAGGGTGTCCAGCGTGGCAACGGACAGCACCTGGGTCTGGCCGCGGGTGAACAGACCGGAGCCGTGAACACGGGGCAGCACGCCCACCTCCGCGTCCAGCGGACGGATCTCGTTCTTCTGGCGGCCGTCCACGCGGTGCCCCTCCAGCAGCCACTTCTTCACGATCATCTTCTGGAACTTGTAGGTGATCTCCTCCAAATACTGATCCATGTTGGGATACTCTTCCAGATACTTCTCGTGCCAGTGCTCGATCATGGCGTTCCAGCGCGCCTCGCGGACGTTCTTATCGTCGGTGTCCATGGCGGCCTTTGCCTCGTCCATGAACGCCTCGGTGATCTTGTTGAACAGCTCGTAGTTGAAGTCGGCGTGGGGATACTCGAACTTATCCTTGCCGATCTCGGCGACCATCTGGTTGATGAGGGCGATCTGCTTCTGGTTCTCCTCGTGGGCGGAGCGGATGGCGTCGAACATCACGTCGTTGGGCACCTCGTTGGCGCCGGCCTCGATCATGACCACCTTCTTGCCGGTGGAGACGACGGTCACGTCCAGATCGCTGACCTTGCGCTGCTCGCTGTCGGGGTTGAACACCAGCTTGCCGTCCACCAGACCCACCTTCAGCGCGGCAACAGGACCGTTCCAGGGGATGTCGGAGATAGCCAGCGCGGCGGAGGTGCCGATAAGGGCGGCGATCTCCGGGGAGCAGTCGTGATCCACCGCCATGACGGTGCACATCACGGACACGTCGTTGCGGAAGTCGTAGGGGAACAGGGGGCGGATGGGGCGGTCGATGACGCGGCTGGTCAAAATGCCCTTCTCGCCGGGGCGGCCCTCGCGGCGGTTGAAGCTGCCGGGGATACGACCCACGGCGTACAGCTTCTCCTCAAAGTCCACGCTGAGGGGGAAGAAGTCGATACCGTCCCGGGGACGGGGGGCGGCGGTGACGCAGCAGAGCACGCGGGTGTCGCCGTAGCCCACCATGACGGCGGCGTTGGCAAGCTCCGCCAGCTTGCCCGTCTCCAGCGTCAGAGTACGTCCGGCAAGCTCCATGGTGTACTTGTGATAGTGGGGGAACTGGCGTTTGGTGATGATCGTTGACATATCATTTCTCCTTTTTTGTGAAATAGCATCCCGCGTCGCCACCTATCGCCGTTAGCACTTGAAAACACCCCGAATCCGGCGGTTTCGGCGCATTTTCAACTGCTAATGGTCAATCGGCGCACGGTGCAGAATGTGAAAGAAGGGTGATGCGCCCGGCACATCACCCTGTTTCAACTTACTTACGCAGACCCAGCTTGGCGATCAGGGCACGATACCGCTCGATGTCCTTCTTGGCAAGGTAGTCCAGCAGACGGCGACGCTTACCGATCATCATCTGCATACCGCGGCGGCTGTGGAAGTCGTGGGGATGCACCTTCAGATGGGCGGTCAGCTGGCTGATACGCTCGGTGAGGATAGCCACCTGCACCTCGGGGGAGCCGGTGTCCGTCTCGTGGGTACGGTTGGCCTCGATGATAGAGGTCTTCTGGTCTTTCAGCATCATAGTTGTGTTTCCACCTTTCATAAAGTACGCCCGCAGCCTGAGCCATGGGAGAGATGGAACGCTCCGCACCGCTAAGGAAGGGGTCATGCACGCACTGCGCGTACTTTGCGATATTACCACAGAAATTTCCCGTTGTAAAGCATATTTTTCCGGGAAAGCGCGGTTTTTTTACACCTTCACCGTGATCGCCGCCACGGGGCAGCTGTCCGCCGCCTCCTGCACGCCGATCTTCAGTCTGTCGGGAATGGGGTTTTCCGCCACCCTTGCCGGTTCGCCCTCCGTCAGTGTGAACACCTCCGGGCACAGCCCCGCGCACAGCCCGCACCGGATGCACGCCTTTTCCACCACCATAGCCTCCATGGGAAACTACCTCCTATTCATTGATATGGAAGTATTTTCCCCGCTTTTCGGCGGTACTATTCGTGCTCCGGCGCACCGGGCGGAATTTGTGCTCAGCCCTCCGCTATCCGCCGGGCGAACGCCGCCGCCCGCGCCTCGATCCCCGGCAGCTTCACCAGACTGCCCCGCTCGTTGGCGGTCTCCATCAGGCAGAACCGGGGCGGCAGGAAGAAGGACTTGTTCATGTTCAGCGCGGAGATCAGCTGCCGCGCCAGCAGGTCGCCGCCGGAGTACCCGGACACCACCAGCCCGAACAGCCGCTTGTCGTACATCCTCGTCTGCCGGAACAACGCCGTCAGCCGGTTGACGAAGGCGGTCAGATTCGCCGCCAGCGCGTCGTTGTAGTTGGCGCACAGCATCACCAGCGCGTCGCACCGCCGCACGGCGGGATAGACCTCCTCCACCATGGGGCCGCCGTAAAAGCACCCGCCCTGCTCCCCGAAGTGGAGACAGGCGGTGTAGCTGCACCCGTTGCAGTCCGCCATGGTGCCGTTGCGGAGGCAGATCTCCTCCGCCTCCACGGTGCCGGGAAGCCCCGCCTTCACCAGCTCCCACAGAGCCAGCGTGTTGGACGTGCTCCGCTGGGAGGCGTGGAGAGCCAGTACGTGCCGCACCGGCGCGGGCTTCTCCCACCCGTCCAGCCGCCCGATCAGCTCCGCCGCCGCCGCGTGGAACGCCGTCACCTCGTCGGTGCCGCCGATCTGCGCCTGAGTGCGGAAATTCCGCAGGGAGCCGGTGGCTTCCACCAGCGGACGCCCGATAAAGGCGCACCCCGCCTGATTCGCGGCGAACACCATGTCCCGCGCCACGTCCTTGGTGTAAAGCTCCCCCACGCCCGTGACGATGCACCCCGCCACGCACCCCTCCAGCAGCGTATCGCTCCGCCGCAGCCGGGAGAGCATCCGGTAGTACGCCATGCTGCATCCGCCCTCGTCCAACGCCACGGCGAACAGCAGCCGCCGCCCCGCCAGACCCTCCAGCCCCCTGTCCGGGTCGCGGAGCTCGCTGCCGTCGGACAAATGCGCCGCCAGCAGCTGCCGCAGCGGACCGCTGTATTCATTTTCCGGAAGCAATACCGTGAGCATATCCCACCTCCGTCACTGGATGGCGTCCAGCCGCGCTCTCGTCTCGTCAATGCGCCGTTGCAGCGCATGGGGCAGCGTCAGCTGCTCCACCTCGATGCCCTCCGGCGTCAGCCGGTTCCGGCATCCCATGAACACCCGCCCGTCGAACACGGAGGAGTAGTGCCACTCCCCCCGCAGCAGGCACAGCAGGCTCAATGCCCCGGAGGACAGTGCCGGTGCCGCGTAGGGCTTGTACCCCAGCCGCCGCATCTCCAGATTGGCGTGTGCCACCTTCTCCGTCAGCTCGCGGGACAGCGCGTCGTCGTAGTGCTCAATGGAGTTGGCAAGCACCAGATCCTCCCCATGAGGTCCGAAGGCTCTGCCCTCGGTGAGATAGCTTGCGAACCGCCCGTCCTTCCCGGCGTAGTACATCGCCCTCGCGTGCATCACGCCCAGCCCGAAGCCCCGCACCTGCGCCGGCGCAAGGCCGCTCTCCCGCAGCGCGGCGCGGCACAGGGGGTCCACCGGGTCGCTGACCACGCAGAACAGCCCCCGGTACGCTTTTTCCCGCGCCATCCGGCTGTACGATGCCACCAGCTCCCGGTTCAGGGCGTACTGCGCCATGCGGACATCCCCCTGCGTCACAGAGGTGTCCGGCACCATCCGCGACGCGCAGAACAGGAACACATCTCCATCGAACAGCTTCTCCGGCGGGATAATGTCCACCGGCGGCATCACCGCCCCGTCCGGCGACTGTATCTGGTTCAGCTCAAACTCCCACCGCTCCGCTGCGCCGGGGCGCACGTCGCAAATGCCGATGGAGCGTATCACGTCGCCGCCCAGCAGCCGCAGCCCCAGCAGCAGCGTGCTGCCCACATCGCCCAGAGCCAGCAGCGTCACCCGGCATTTCTCCGGGATACGGGGCAGACCGGCAGTATGGGTAAGATCGTTCATTTCCGTGCCTCCATTCCATGGTTCCGTGTTTTCTTATTTTGGGGGGCGCATACGCTTCAGCAGCTCGATGTCCCCCTCAAGGTACGTGCTGGCCGCCCGGCTCAGGTCGTAGGTCATGTACCCGCCCTTGTCCGGGCACAGGGGCAGGATCACCGCCTCGCCCAGCCGGCTCAGCGTCAGATTCCGCGCGTACAGGCTCCGGAACTCCGTCTCCAACGCCAGCAGGATGTCCCGTGCATTTTCCAGACAGCACAGGCTCAGCTCCCACGCCGTCTCCCCGTCCGCCTCGGCGTATTCCGGCGCGGCGTAGGGCAGTATGCGGTTCACCGCCGGCTGCAAGCCGCCCGGCAGGGCTTCACTGCGCCGCACGGTGTCGCCGCCGATGAAGGGATACAGGGTGGACTCCACCAGCCGCAGCTGCAAATTGGGCAGGTAGTAGATAGCGTCCACGTCGTAGCCCAGCTGCTCCATGAGATCCCGTCCCATGCCGGTGAGATACCCCACCAGCACCTGATCCACCTTCGTCCCCGTCTCCGCCAGCAGGGGGGCGATCCGCCGCATACGCTTGCCGTCGTGGAGCAGATCGTCTACCAGTATCACAGGGCGGTCAAAGGCGTGGATGGTTCGCACCTGATCGGCAAGGGGGGAGTAGTCCGGGTACGCCTCGATGGAGTACCGGCTCAGATCCGGCTCGTACACCTTGTCCGTCCGCAGCGTCTTGGTGACGGTGTTGGGCACCGCCACGCCCCGCAGTATCTTGCCGTAGGGCACGCAGATGTCCGGCCCCAGCACCCGCGGGCTCGTAGGCTCCGCCGGCACGCCGTTGCGCCCGGTGATCCGCTGCAAAAGCCGGTGATAGACGACCCCGGCGGACAAGCTCAGCACCAGCGAACCCGGACGCAGCTTCGTCAGCGACGCCTGTAGGTGCCGGTGGGCGTTGGCGATCGCCGCCAGCACCCGCGGGGAGGAGCTGAAGGGCGGCTTCACCGCCGTGTCCACGTTGCGGCTCAGCACGATGGGGCAGCGCATATCCACCGCCAGCGCGTCCGTGTGACCCTCCACCGGCAGGAAGCCCTGCAGCGTCAGCAGCTGCCGCCCGTAGCCGGAGGCGGCACCCTCCACGGGCACGTACAGCGCGTAGGTGAACTCCCGGCTCAACGCCAGCGTCACCACCTCCGTGATCAGCAGCTGGCAGATGTCGCTCTGCCGCTCGCCCCGGGGCACGAACAGCCCGCTGATGACCAGCGTTCTGCCGCCAGCGTTCTGCCGCACCAGCGCGGACAGCGACGCGTCGCCCAGCCGCGCGAACAGGTGGGCGGAGTCGATGCACCCATACGCCGCCGCTCCCAGAATACCGCCGTCCGCCCCGCGGCAGACCATCACATCGTCGCCGCACCGCTCCAGCTGCTGGCGCACGCCGGCGGCGGTGGCGGGGGAGAGCATGGTACGCAGGAACTTTTCCAGCGTCTCGTGGGAGGCGGGCAGGAAGCTCAGATCCTCCGTCCGCAGCACCGGCTTGTCCTGCGGCTCCCGCAGATACAGCCCCCGGCGGTAGATAAACTCCTGCACCGTGGGGTCGATGAGATTGGAGATGTCCCGGTTGGCGTCCACCGCCTCCCGTATGCGGGTGGAGCTGATCTCCTCCAGCTGGGGCGGCAGCGTCAGCTCCACCACCCGCCCGGTGATGCAGCTGTAATCGGGCGTCTCCGCGTCCGGCTCCGTCCGGCGGAACACCACATGGTCGAAGGTGTGGATGGAGTCCGCCGTCACCGGCTTTTGGTAGGAGGAGGCGTGGAGCACCACGTCGCTGCCCACCACGATGGACACGCGCCTGCCGGGGAACGCCGCGCGCAGCTGGTGCAGGTTCTCCGGATTGGCGATATTCACCGGGAAATCCTCCGGGAAAATACTCACATGGAACACGTCCGCCACCGACATGGCGGCGATCCGCCGCCGCAGCCGGTAGGGCTGTGTTTTCTTCGACCACGAGAACTCGTCGATGGCGAGCATCACCTCGAAGCCCAGATCCCGTATGGCGTTGACGATGCCCTTGTGGGACAGGGTGAAGGGGTCGAAGGTGCCGGGGAAGAACGCCACCGGGCGCGGCTCTCCGAAGTCAAAGCCCCCGTGGAACAGCCGCTCTTCCGTGAGGAATCGGTACAGCTTCCCCAGCATGAAGGCGCGGTAATAGAACGTCAGCCCCTCGCCGGAGAACTCGTCCTGTGCCGACAGCAGCTTCCGCTCGGTGAGCATAAAGGCGCGGTGCTTCTCGTGCCGCCCCAACTGCCCGGAGCCGAACACCCGCCGCCCCAGCACGTACAGCGACTCCTGCCGCGTGGCACCGTCAATACCGCTCAGTCCCCGCATCAGCAGCCCCAGCAGCCGCTCCCGGCGGCGGCGGTACGCCACGTCCGTCTCCGGGAACCGGGCGCGGTACGCGTCGTACTCCTCGTAGATCACGCCCACGGTGTCCAGCACCGAGGCGGTCACCCGGCTGTCGGAGGAGCTGAGGTTCACCTGTAAGTCGTTCAGCACCTCGTCCAGCTCCGCCGGCGGCAGCCACAGGGCGAACCGCCCCAGATAGTCGGGGATATACTTGGTGAATTCCTGCTGTCCCAGCTCCAGCCCCCGGCACAGCTCCACCGCCACCTCGTTCCGCTGGTCGGCGGTGAGCCGCGGTGCCAGCGACAGCAGCGCGTTGCCCGCGCTGTGGCGTACCGTCACCCGGTCGCTGACCTTGATAAGATTGGAGAGATGGGTGGCGATGTGCAGGGCGGGGCTTCGCCCGCTGCGGGCGAAGTCCGTCAGCAGCTGCAAATTCGCCTGCTTGGTGATCCACGGCGTAGCGGTCTTGAGGTTGTCCAGAAATATCTCCGACACCACGTCCTCCGGCAGCAGCAGCGCGTCCCCTTTGGCGAGGATGTCCTGCTTCAGATACCGCAGCGTGCCGCTGTCCTCACAGGGCACCGCCTCCACCACCCGCAGCGGCCTTTCGTCGCCGGGGTACAGGCGGTACAGCCGCTCCAGCAGCAGCACCGCCGCCATCCGCACGGTCAGCTCCTCCCGCCGGGACAGGACGGCGGCGAAGCTCACCATCTCTCGCGCCCGCCGCGCACTGTACGCCTCGTCCGGCAGCGCGCCGGCGGTGTCCAGCAGCTGGAACGCCGTGTAGTCGTCCAGCGTCTCCGGGCGGCGGTAGTAGGCGAACACCGGCGCGAGGAACCGCTCCTCCCTGCCGGGGCAGTGACTCAGCAGGGAGCCTACGGCGAATTTCAGTGTATAGCCGATCCACCGCCGGTGCTGGGGCATCAGCTTGTGGTCGGGGTAGAGGATCTTGTCCAGATACAGCCTCCACTGCTCCACGTCGGTGATGGCGCGGGGGTCGGGGCGGCTGTCCTCCGGACGCTCCTTGGCGTACCCGGCGTGGAACCCGGCGATGATCTCGCCCAGCAGAGCCGCCGCCTGCCGGCGGATGTCGCCCTCCCGGTGCATGAGCAGCTCGTATAAAAAGGTCAGCGTCTGTACCTTCTGGGGGATGTGCAGATACAAAGAGTAGGACTCGAACACCGCCAGATATGCCCGCAGCCGCCGCCAGTCCGTCTCGCCCCGCGCCTCCTCCAGCAGCCGCGCAAAGCTGCGCTGGTCGGTGAGGCGGTGCATCAGCGTCATGTTGTGCTCCACGCACCGCAGCGTCAGGGCGTGGAGAGCTTCGTCGTCGGTCATCAGGGCGGTGTGCTTCTCCGGCAGCGGCGCGGTGTTGCCGCCGGACATGGTCACGTCCACGCCCCGGCTGATCATGTACTGCTCCAGATCCTCCAGCCGGGCGTACACGCGCATATAGCGTTTTTTCTTCTCGCCGTCCACGTCGTCCAGCTTGTCCAAAATCACCTGAAACGCTTCTGCCAGTGTGGATACGCGGGTGATCTCCCGCCCGTCGCCGTCTCGCAGCTGCTTCACCCGGAAGTCGGCGTAGATCAGCAGCAACGCCTCGGCGGACAGGTAGTCCGGCTCCAGATCCCAGACGGAGTGGTTGGCGGCGATGTGCCCGATGTCGGTGATGCGCCGGCGGCGGAACCACAGGTCGGTGTAGTAATAATGGAGGTAGGGCACCCGCTCGCCGGGGCGGCAGCCGAATTTGCCCAGATCGTGCCCCGCCGCCGCACCGGAAACCAGCGCAACATCAACGGGCACAAGGCTTTCGCGCAAAGCGCGGGCGGCGGTGACGGCGATGTGATGGACGCCGGCGATGTGCTCAAGTGTGCGATAGGGCGTTACTTCCAGCCCCAAACGCATGAGCTCATAGATAAATTCGCGCTTCCAGAGACGGAGGAAACGGGCGTAGGAATTGGCGGAGGGGGAGGCGGAAAGCTCCTCCTCGGAGAGAAAGTCGAAGGTCCAGAGGGGGTCGTGGGGAAGAAGCTCCCCCTCGGCGGTGAAGAGCACCTGCAGCACGGAGAGAAAGAACACCGCGCCGGGGGCGAAAACGTCCGACGGCGGGGACTTTTCCGGGAAGAGGAGGCGGCGGGCATAGTCGTAGGTATACGCCGCCCAGCCGCCCTCCGGTTCCCCGGAGCCGTTGGGGCACAAGGCTTCCAAGTCCGGGCGGAGGAGGGAAAGAACGTCGGCGCAGCGCAGGCGGGAGCCGTTGAAAAGGCAGGTGAAACGCTGCATATAGCCCTCCGTTTCCACCTGCTGGAGCAGAGAAAAGTCCGAGGCGGGACGGTCGGAAAGGCGGCGGCGCAGCAGTAGATCCATCTGGCGGATGCGTTTTTTATTCATGGTTTTCCCTCCTGTGGGCGTCAGCAGACATGGGGTGTGTCCAATAGAAAATATACCTGTATATACGGTTGATGTTCAACTTGCACACGGCATATACCATAATAATAGGACGCGTGGGGGGTGCCTGTCAATATTTCCGGGTCGTTTTGGCACCGATTTGACGCAGAAGATTATACAGGTCTTAAGGGGGCGTTCATAGTGTGTTCACAATTTGGGGCCGGGTGGCATGGTATGATAAGACAGACTCGGCGACGTGGCGAAAAATGGGACGGAGATGCGAAATGACGGAAACCCTGAGAAAATCGTGAAAGAGGACGGAACGGAAAAAACGATCATGCCGTCTAAACCAGTAGGTAGAAATTTCCCGCGGCGGGGGAGGGGACTCTCCCGGCGGCGGGGTGAGAAAAGTTCCCCACCGAGGCAGTGGGTAAGAAAAGGAGATAAAACGATGAAGAAAGCTGCTTTTGTGCTGGCGTTGGTCATGCTGTTGGGCTGCGCCGCAGGGTGCGGCGCGGCGGAGGGCGAGGCGTCCGTCCAGTCCGTGTCCATGGTGTGCGGGCTGGGCTCCGTGGGGCTTGCCGACCGGTTCGCCGGGATCGTCAGCCCGCTGGGGGAGACGACCATCAAAAAGGACGAATCCATGACCGTGGACGCCATCAAGGTCAAGGTGGGGGACAAGGTGAAGGCGGGGGACGTGCTGCTGACCTACGACCTCAGCGAGATACGGACGAATCTGGAGATGGCGGAGCTGGAGCTGGAGCAGCTGAAGGCGAAGCTGGCAGACCAGCAGGCGGATCTGGAGAGCGCGCAGAAGCTGATGGACGAGACGTATGACCAGGATCTGAAGCGGCAGTACGCCCTGGACGTGCGGGAGCGGAAGGCGGACATTCTGACCACCAACGCCAGCATCGCCACCAAGAATAAGGACATCGAGAAATACCGCAACGGCATGAAGAACGCCACCGTCACCTCGCCGGTGGACGGTGAGGTGCAGGCTCTGAACGCAGGCGGCGGCACGGACAACAGCGGCAATCCCCTGCCCTTTATGACCATTGTGGAGACGGGGGGCTGCCGCATCAAGGGCTACGTGAACGAGAACAACGCCGGTGTGCTGACGGAGGGGACGGCGGTGGTGATCCGCTCCCGGGTCAGTGACCAGACGTGGAAGGGCACCATCGACTCCATCGACTGGAACAACGCCCAGCAGAGCCGCAGTGACTACGGCGACAGCGACACCGCCATGTCCAGCAGGTATCCCTTCTACGTGACGCTGGACGGCGGCGGCGAGGGGCTGCTCATGGGACAGCACGTGTACATAGAGCCGGACGTGGGCCAGGAGGACGAGGCGGAGAAGAACGCCATCAACCTGCCGTCCTACTTCGTCAACGACGCGGAGGGGAATCCGTGGGTGTGGGCCCAGAGCAGCAAGGGCAAGCTGGAGAAGCGCAGCCTGAAGCTGGGCGAATACAACGGGGAGAACGACACGTACCCCGTGCTGAGCGGGCTGACGGCGGAGGACTACATCGCCTATCCCGACGACAGCCTGAAGGCGGGCATGACGTGCATCACCTATGACGACGCCACCTTTGACCCCAGCGCAGGCGGCAGCACGGGAGATATGGACGGCAAGGTTGACACGGACGGTACGGGCAGCATGGACGGCATGGACGGCGGCGATATGCCCGCTGAGAACGACACCGTCACGGACGACGGCGGCACCGCAGCCGTGATTCCCGGCGGCGCGGCCGCCTCCGCGCCGGCGATCATTCCGCCGATGGAGGGCTGAGCATGATTTTGGAAATGCGCGATATATGCAAGGACTATCCCATGGGGAAGTCCGTGGCACATATCCTGAAAAACGTGAATCTGGACGTGAAGGAGGGGGAGTACCTCGCCATTATGGGCCCCTCCGGCAGCGGAAAGACCACGCTGATGAATTTGATCGGGTGCCTGGATGTGCCCACCAGCGGAAGCTATCTGCTGGGCGGGCGGGACGTGACCAAGTGCAGCGGCAACCAGCTGGCGGAGGTGCGGAACAAGGAGCTGGGCTTCGTGTTCCAGAGCTTCAACCTGCTGCCGAAGCTGACGGCGGTGGAGAATGTGGCACTGCCACTGCTGTACGGCAACGTGAAGAAGGCGGAGCGGCTGGAGCGCGCCCGCGCCGCACTGGAGACGGTGGGGCTTTCCGACCGGGTGGAGCACCGCCCTGACCAGCTGTCCGGCGGACAGTGCCAGCGCGTTGCCATCGCACGCGCCATTGTGGGTAAGCCGAAGCTGCTGCTTGCCGACGAGCCAACAGGCGCGCTGGACAGCGCAAGCGGCGCGGCGGTGATGGAGCTGTTCCAGCAGCTGCACGAGAGCGGCTCCACCATTATTATGATCACCCATGACCGCTCCATCGCCAACCACGCCGCCAAGGTCATGACCATTCGGGACGGCGTGCTGTCGGGAGGTGACGACAATGGATGATAAGAAGAGGATGGAGAAGCAGGGGGCGGAGAAGAAGCCCTCCCTCCGGGAGAGACTGCATTTGGGCGGAAGGCTGCGCGTGGGCGAGAAGCTGCACGTGGGCAAGAGGCTGAAAAAGACGCTGATCATCGCTGCCTGCGTGGCGGCGGGCTGCGGCGCGGTGTGGGGCGGGCTGACCATCGCACGGAACGCCCAGCGGGGGGACGTGAACGTGTACGCTGTGGGCGATTTCGCCATGACCGACTACTGGGGTGACAGCTCCAACACCAGCGGCATGGTGACGACGGATAAATTGCAGAAGATATTCATATCCCAGAGCCAGACGGTCACAAAGGTCTGGGTCAAGGAGGGGGACGAGGTACGGAAGGGCGACCCGCTGGTGAGCTATGACTCCACGCTGACGGAGGCCACGGTGGAGAAGGCGAAGGTCGCCTACGACAGAGCGGTCGCCAATCTGGAGGCGGCGAAGGGGCAGCTGGAGCTGCTGAAAAAGGCGGAGAACAAGGAGCAGCTGGAGGCGGAGCTGGCGAAGCTGGAAAAGCAGCTGGCGGAGCTGAAGGAGAAGTACGACAAGGATTCCAGCCATCCCTACGACCCAGATGCGGTGGTGACGGAGAAGGAGCTGTCCATGGTGACCATAAAGGACGACGACGGGAGCAGCCATAACGTATACTACTACGCGTGGACGGCGAACTCCGTGCTGTCGGCGGAGCGTCTGCTGGGGACGACCTTCGGCGGACGGCTGCGGGCAGACGCGAAAACGCCGGAGGTCGTGACGAATATCGTGCTGGTGAAGCGCGCCGGAGACAAGGTGGGCGGCGGCGTGGAGGCCAGCTGGGGCGTGCGGGTGACGGAGAAGTACGAAAAGGGCACCGGCGCGGACGACTACAAGGTGTCACAGGACGTGCAGCTGGTGACAGACCTGCCGGCGTATGAGGACAAGGGGCGTACCTACGAGGACAGCGAGGAGATCACCAAGCTGGAGAAGAAGATCGCCTACGCACAGGAGCTGGTGGCAGCGTCCATGAGCCTGGAGGAGCTGAACAAGGCCGTCGCCGCGAAAACCCAGGAGATCAAGGAGACGGAGATCAGCAACAAGCTGGCGAAGCTGGATCTCGACAAGAAGCTGAGGGAGCTGGGCGACGGCAACGTGTACGCGGAGTTCAGCGGGACGGTGAAGACCGTCCGGGACGCCACGGAGGCGTATAACAACAGCGAGGCGGTGGTGGAGCTGTCCGGCGGCGGCGGGTACTACGTCAGCGGGACGCTCAGCGAGATGGATCTGGGCAGCGTGAAGGTGGGGGACACGGTGCAGATCAGCAGCTGGCGCACCGGGGCGTTCTGCGAGGGGAAGATCGTGTCTATCGACGACTATCCCACGCAGAACAGCAACAACTGGGGCGACGGAAACAGGAACGCGTCGTACTATCCCTTCAAGATATTCGTGGAGGAGGACGCCAATCTGGAGCCGAACGATTATGTGGATATTCAGTACCAGAAGGTGTCCACCCAGCAGCAGACGGGGAGCTCACTGTATTTGCAGAGCATGTTCATCCGGGAGGACAACGGCAAGAGCTACGTGATGGTGCGGAACGAGGACGGCAGGCTGGAGCAGCGGTGGGTGCAGACCGGCAGGGATCTGTGGGGAAGCTATACGCAGATCCGGGGCGGGCTGACCATCGACGACTATGTGGCGTTCCCCTATGGGCGCGACGTGGTGGAGGGGGCACAGACCAAGGAGGCCACCGCGGATCAGCTGTATAACTACGGCGTGTAAGGAGGCGGGAGATATGTTGGAAAATGTGAATCTCGCCTTTCAGGGCGTGTGGAGCCACAAGCTGCGGTCGTTTCTGACCATGCTGGGCATTATTATCGGTATCGCCGCGATCATCACCATCGTGTCCACCATTCAGGGCACCAACGAGCAGATCAAGCAGAACCTGATCGGCGCGGGAAACAACGTGGTGCGGGTGACGATCGAGGCAGCGGACAGCCAGAATTACTTCGACATGAATTACTCCGCGCTGCCGGAGGGCATCGACACGGTGTCGCGGGAGATGCGGGACGAGATGGAGAAGCTGAACGGCGTGTCGCTGGTGGGTATGTACCATGCACGGGAGTGGTGCGACAACGTGTATGTGGGCAATACGGCGTTCAGCGGGTCGCTGTACGGCGTGGACGACCACTACCTGTCGGCGGTGGATTATACGGTGAACTACGGCAGGAGCTTTCTGGCGGCGGACTATGAGAACCGGCGGAATGTGGCTCTGATCGACGCGAAGTCGGCAAAGTCGCTGTTCCAGGGGGAGAACCCCATCGGCGGCACCATCGAGATCAACGGGATGCCGTTCACCGTGGTGGGCGTGGTGTCTGCCCGGAGCAGCTCGGGGCCCGTGATCAACAGCTTTAAGGATTATCAGATGTACGCCGGCGGCACGGCGGGAACGGTGTTTATCCCGGATGTGTGCTGGTCGGTGCCGTATCGGTACGACGAGCCGCAGTACGCGGCGGTGCGCGCCACCAGCACCAACGACATGACCACCGCAGGCGACAGCGTGGCGAAGTATCTCAACGAAAACGTCATGCGGACGACGAAGTATAAGTACCAGTCCAAGGATCTGCTGCAGCAGGCCAGCGACTTGCAGAGCCTGTCGGAGAGCACCAACAAGCAGCTGATCTGGATCGCCGCCATCTCGCTGGTGGTGGGCGGTATCGGCGTGATGAACATTATGCTGGTGTCGGTGACGGAGCGGACGCGGGAGATCGGCTTGAAAATCGCCATCGGCGCGCAGCAGAGCCGGATACTGTGGCAGTTTCTGACGGAGGCGGCGGTGCTGACCAGCATGGGCGGCATTTTGGGCGTTGCCAGCGGTATTGCGCTGGCGGAGATGATGTCACACGTTATGGGGACGCCCGTTGCCATCAGCGTACCGGCGTGTATCATCGCCGTGGCGTTCTCCATGGTCATCGGCGTTGTGTTCGGGCTGGTGCCCGCCATGAAGGCGTCGAAGCTGAACCCCATCGAGGCGTTGCGGAGAGAATAAGCGGGACAAAAGCCAAAGACCGGCGGGAGCCGGTCTTTGGCTTGGGGGCGGAAAAATCGGGGAAAGGGGTTGACACGCGGAGGGAAGTGTGGTATCCTAATTCTTGCCGAATCCGCCGGTGTGGTGGAATGGTAGACACAGGAGACTTAAAATCTCCCGGCAGCAATGCCGTACCGGTTCGAGTCCGGTCACCGGCACCACCGGTACAGCGGTGCAATTAAATATCGCGGAGTAGAGCAGTTGGTAGCTCGTCGGGCTCATAACCCGGAGGTCGGAGGTTCAAGTCCTCCCTCCGCAACCACATTGTGCGACCAAAAAAGATATCGCACCGAAAAAGCCCGGAACCATGCGGTTTCCGGGCTTTTTTCGTGTCCAAATTTTACTGCACAAGAAAAAGATATCATCCGGCCTTTCCCCTATGGGGTGAGGACTTGAACTAAATCCCGGCGCTTTTCAGCCCGCTTTCGAGGTGAAAATACGGAAATAATTCGTGTTCTCCAAAAAATATTTTGTTAATTTTTTGTGAACGAAGTGGATTGTACCAAAATGTAGTACAATCCACTTCGTTCTGAAGTTCTGTGGCCGTCACCTATATTCAGGTGGCGGCTTTTTTTATTTGCGCGGGCGTATAAATTGAAATGACTGGAGGTCTTTCTGATGGAGCATCACAACAAGATGGATAGAGAACAATTTTACCGAGAACTTTGCACGGTGCTTGGCCGGGAAGGCTTCACCACGCAGCCGGAGCAGGATGATCTTCTCCCGGTGGAATGGGATGGTCTCCCCCTCTGCCGGATCACAGAGGGCGGAGGGGTTCGCTACTGGCAGGAGGATGTGGCAACGGCGGAACGGGAACGAGCCTGTGAGCGAGTCACTGATCTGGCCTGCACAGTGCGGGAGTACATGACGCTGCTGGAACAGGCTCCGCCCCTGCAGGCCCAAAGCCTGACCGGCGACTACCGCCTGCTGGCCGACTTCAACGGCACAGTGCTGGCTGCCCACCCCACCCGGCTTGGCGTCCATTTCGTCACATGGGACTGGAGCTGTGACCGCACAGGTCTCAACCAAGGCCATTACTTTCAGGATAACTATACGGGAGCCAAGCAGGACTTCGCCATCCGTGCCGGTCTCGTCTCCAAACAGCTGATTTTTAACGAAGCACAGCTCACCGAAATCTATCGATGCTGCACCGACACACTGGATGCCGGAGTTGATTTGACTGTCGACCAGGAACAATGCATTAAAAGTGTTCAGGAACAGATCCTACGTGGAATGCCCAACATCCTGGAGCGCATGCGAGAGCAGGAGCAGCACTCCTTGGATTCTCAAAGCCAGGAACTGACCATGTAATACACCGAGCGCCGGAGTTTTAGAAATAAGACTCCGGCGCTTTTTTATTTCACCGAAAGGAGCACACCACCCATGACGCGCTACTTCATGAGAGATACCCCCTTATACCAGATGGAGCAGATGATGATGACCCCGCCCCATTTCAAGCCCAGAGGTCACGGCCTACGCCGACCTACATTTCACTATCAGTCTGAAGATGTCGATTGCCAGTACTGCACAAACTACTCAAAGGAAAATCCCTGCCCGCTGTGTGAATGCACTTGCCTGGGGGAACGAATCGAGACCGGGTCGCTCAGCCTTGCGAAAGTAATTGAGGACTGCCTCCGTGGCAAGCTGAGAATGAGGCTTTGGAAACGGTTGGCACAGGAGATCTACCCATATCCTCTGCAAGCCTTCCATTCTGACGAACACCGTAGCCGTTGGATGCACTGGCGAACACGTTGCCGCCGATTGTCGCAGCGCAACCAGGCCGCACTGTTTCTCCTGACAGCCTACGACGATATCTGGCGCAGGATGATCTGGAAGTTTGATGCCTGCGGATTTGATTTCCAGTCCGTCCGGCTGGCCGGCATCCAGCCGGAGCTTTACAGCGTTTATCAGGCGGCCAAAGCCATTTCCACCGGCAGCCAAAACATTACCATTGCCGATCTCGCATCCCCCGAATTGGTCACAGATGAGGCGTTCCACCTGATTATCTGCGCTCTGCTTCTGGCCAAGTACGGTGATGCGATTTTGAATTTTGAGAAAAAGAAAGGTGATGCAAATTGATCATGAAAGCAGTTCTGAGCAACGCCGACCACCCGGAATATGGTGTTGCGACGATCCCCCTGCCCATTCCCAGAAATCAATACGACCACTGCGTTGCGCTGTTGGAGTCACTGGAAATCGGCCATGTATCGGATGCCGACTGCCATGTGGACGCACTCGACAGCGCCTGGCCTGTGCTGTATCGGCTGGAAGGTGCCAGGGTCAATCTGGACGAGCTGGACTATCTGGCTAAGCGGCTGGACAGCTTTGATGTGGGCGAGTTTTCGCAATTTCAGGCCATGGCCGAAAAACTGCAGCTCACCAGCATGAAGGATCTCATCAACCTGACCTTTTGCTGCCAGCAGGCAACGGTGATCACGGACTTCACAAATTTGAAAGAGGTTGGCCGTGATCACTACATGAACATCCATGGCGGGTGTGCCAGCATGGAGGAACTGGAGCAGTTGGACGGAGAGGAAACCGCCATCTTGCTGATTGAGGGCAACGAGGGAACCATCACCCGCTACGGTGTGGTCTATGACAACGGTATGCAGCTCTCGCAGCTCTACGATGGAAAGCACCTGCCCTGCTATCACTATGAGGCCGATCTGACCGCTATCGGAATATCTTCCCGACAGGAACCGGAGAACACCCAAAATGTCACCTGGATATACCTCCCTGCCTCCAAAGGCCAGATTGAACGCGCCATGCAGCGCAGCGGCATTGCGCCTGAGAATAGGTGTCTTTGGATGAGTGAAAGCTCATTTCCCGAGGAAGTGGATGTGGTACTGGACTTCCGGTGCGAAAACATACACGAGCTCAATGAGCTGGCGCTGGTCATGGACAAGCTTTCATATGACGCCCGTGAGAAGCTGGGGGCCGCAGTCAGCATGGCCAAGCCGGAGTGCGCCGGTCAGATCCGGCATCTGGCGGAAAACCTGGATCTCTTTGCATTTGCCCCCGGCGCACATACCCCTGCGGAATACGGAAAATACATGATCCAGAAATCCGGTCATTTTGAGTATGACCCCAATCTGGACGAGTTCTATGACTACGAGCGGTATGGCCTGCAGCACATGGATCAGGAGTCCGGCGTGTTTACTGACCGCGGCTATATCGCCTACCAGGGTGCGCTGAGTCTGGAGGAACTGATGGCGGATGACCCGGCAGAAGCCTATCAGCGGGAACAGGACTTTCAGATAGGGGGAATGGCATGATCCAACTCTTCATGAAACGAAGCGGCAGTCCGGCCATTGTCCCGCTCCATTTTCCCGCATCGCATGACGCTATGACAGAAGCGGTCAGCCGGCTTGATGAGGCCAGCAGAACGGGCAAAACAGAGATCGTCGAGATCAAAAGCGTGATCGCTAATCTGCCGTCGTACCTCAGCGGGCTTGACCCCGATTCCAGAACGCAGCTTGCACAGCTGAATCAGCTTTCCAGCATCATTGCCAAAATGGACTCCCGTGAACGGAACATCTATGCCGGCGCATTGGATGGCAGCAGCATCAATGACCTGAGTGATATGATTCGTGTGGCGGAACAGGTGCCGGACTACATCCTCATTCCCAATGTCAATTCAGATGTGACACTTGGCCGTTATGTCGCTGTTGCAGGCCAGATTCAGGGCGATCCCAGATTCCCTGAAGCCGCCTGGCCCTACCTGGACTTTGCGAAGATCGGCGCAGAATACTATGCCGACCATGGCGGCGCCTATACCCATGCAGGCTATGTGCTCCGCAAGCAGGATGATGCGCTTGTCAGAGAGAAAAAGTCGAAGGTCCAGCTCGACCTCTCCTCCGCTAAGGCGCAAGCGATCGTCTGCCTTCCGGCAACGAAAGAGGAATTGGAGCGAGTAAAAAGAACACTGGGCATCGATTGTTTTGCCGAGGCAGCAATCACCAGAGTGTCGTTTTCTGTTCCCTATATGGACGAGCATATTCCCACTACAGGGGTCTGCGTGGAAGACGCAAACGAATTGGCCTGGGCCATTGAGGGGATGCAGTGTGACGATGGTGAGCTGCTGAAATATCTGTCGGTTCTTTCTGTGGAACAGCCAGGGACCATGCAGGAGGCGCTCCGCTATGCCATGAATCTGGACGACTACGAGCGCATCCCGGAGGACGCCTATGAATACGGGCAAACGGTCCTTCGGCGCATCGGTGCCGATGATGAACTGATCGATACCATCGACGGGTATATGGATTTCGAGAAGCTGGGCGAGGACGCCATGGTGGAGGACGGAGTCCGGCGCACGGAATTTGGCCTGATTCGCCGGTGCAGCAGCCCCTTTGCTGAGGAAACGCAGGCGATGGAGATGGAAGGGCTTTCCTGATGCCCCACGAAACCGAACTGCTCTGCGTAAAGCTGGCGGCGTATTCTCTCCTCGATATGCAGGTGACCTGAACAACACGATCCAATGATTGGGAGGAATGTGAATGAAGAAGAAAATAATGATCACAATAGCATCTATGGCGGCACTGGGAGCCGCTGTCGCCGGGTATCTCCACTTTTCCGGCAAGATGCCTTTTGGCCATAGCCATTTCCGCTGAGCTGTGGTATGTTGTGTAGCTATACCAAGGGGAAAGAGGTGAAATAATGAGCGTCAATGCGATGACTGAGGAGTATGAGCATATCGAGCTGTTTGGGAAGCCTGCCCTGTTCACCAATGCGCGAGTAGACACCCACACTGTGCCGGACGGTTGGCATGTATATGATCTGCGAGGCAGTGACAATGATCCGGGCTCACCCTGTACGCTGGAAATTCTGGTTGTGGTTAATCACGCTGGTTCTATCGTTGTGCCGGAACCGATTTCCTTTCCGGATAATCAGGACTACCGTGAGATTGGTGATGCGCTGGATTTTCTCGGCGATGAGATCACACTCAAGGAATTTTGCAAACAGTATGGGTTGAAGACTCCACCCAAATATAAACTCAGGCCCGCTTCCCGTGAGGAGGCGGGCCTGTTCTATTCTCAGGTGGAAGAAGAACGGGACCTTCAGGCCGGTACAGTGGGCCATGTGCGGATGGATTTCGGTTCTTCCGGAAAAGGATTTCACCATTCCTGGTGGCCCCATAACGAAGACCAATTCAACACCGGGGAATTTAAGGATGACCTTCAGGAAGTGGTGGACACCCTTCGTGCCGATGGCCCGTTGAAGGACCTGGCATCGATGAGAGCCTACTGCTATCGGAACGGCGGGGCCATCACCGAGGACGGCCGGAGTTATGGCTACATCGCAGAAACGGAGCATTACCGCTACTGCCTGCGCTGCACCCCGTTTCCCGGCGACTACCAGGGGTATCTCTACTGCTATGACCTGCGTCAGCAGCAGATGGCCCAGCAGAACAGGGCCGTGGGGCGTGCGACCTTTGCCAATGGGGAACAGCGGGAGTATCACGATCCCCAAACCTATCTGGCTGCCATCCGGCAGGAACTGCCGTATCGGGATGTGACGGGTTTCCGGTATGAGACTCTGACGGATGACCCGGCTGTCCGCAAACAGGTGGATGACATCCTCTTCGACCTTTATGGCGAAGAAAATCCCCATTCTCTTGCGGACTATGAAAACAATCCCGGCCAAAATATGAATATGGGAGGAATGTAAATGTCAGCACCAAAAGAATGGCTGGACTTCCTGCGGGAACAGTTCCCCGCAGGTTCGAGGATCAAGCTCAGAGAGATGAAAGACCCGTATGCCCCGCTGGAGCCGGGCAGCACAGGGACTCTGGACTACATCGACGATGCTGGGCAGTTCCACATGAAGTGGGACAACGGCAGAACCCTGGCGCTGATCATCGGTGAGGACAGCTTCACCGTTCTGCCGCCCGAGCCCACCACCCTGAAGCTGTATATGCCCCTGACCGCCGATCTCTACACCCGCAACGAGTATGGGGAGATGGAGGACGACAGCACCCCGCTGGACGGAAGGCTGCTGCGGTGCTATGAGGGCGAGATCCTCAGAGCCCTGATCAACAACCGGATGCCGGAAGAAGCCGAGAGCGGCATCATGCACTGGTATGGCAAGGATGACAGCGTCAACCAGAAGGTCAAATCCGCCGTGTTCACCGTCGAGGAGCGGAACGGCCGGCTATGGGGCGTGGCTGAGTGCCGGGTGGTCGGCGCCCTCACCCCGGAAGATCTGACCACCCTGAAGGAGTACGTCTCCGGCCAGGCCTCGGATGGCTGGGGCGAGGGTTTCGAACAGCGGGAGATCTGCGTCGGCGACGACGAGCTGTATGTCCACCTGTGGAGCATGGAGGACAATTGGGACATCCGAACCGAGGCGGAGCAGTTCGCGCCCAGAGTGGCAGACGGCCTGCCGGAGATGTGCTTCTCCACCCTCAGGTCCACCGGCGATCTCATCTGCATCCGCCGGGGCGAGACCGGCTACTACCCCTCCGATTGGGACACCGGCGACAAGGAGAAAAATGTGGAGCTGGCGGACGAGCTGAACGAAAAACTGGGAGTCAGCCCCATTCAGCGGCAGGCCATGGAGGTGGGCAGTATGTGCGGCTGGGATGCCCCCGGCGCTGACCCCGCCAAGTACCAGGAAGACTATGTACAAACCGGGGCCCCCGCCGAAGCCCGGCACAGCGGGTTCGGTGGGGAGAGGAGTTCCGGCAAAATGAGTGAGCCTTGTCCCCCGGACGAGGCGAATGATATGGAGCATGGAACGACGATGGGAGGGATGACCCTTGGATAAAGTGTTTCGTGTGGAGCTGTTCGGGGAGAAGACGAACCGGTGGTGCGAGCTGGAGCTTCCGGCTACCTACTACGGCCTTCTGGATGCGCTGGACAAGCTTCAGATGACGCTGGGCGAAAAGCCGAGATGGGAATTCCTCGAACACCATGGCTTTGTCTTCCTGCAAGACCATTTGGCCCATGAATGCGATCTCTATCAGCTTAACGCTTTGGCAACCTGTCTGGGACAGATGAACGGCAGAGAAAAGACTGCCTTTGAAGGGCTGTTCAACATGGAGGTGGCCAAAAAGTACGGCCCCATCAGTGTTGCCACCATGATCGATCTGGCCTACAGCACAGACTGCTGCCACGTGGTCAACGCCTCAACGGATGAGCAGCTGGGCAGATTCTACGCCGAGAATGATTTCATCCCCGCACTTGACAAAGTCCCCGACCCCATCTTCGAGTACCTGGACTTTGAGAAGCTCGGCAGAAACGCCCGATTTGAGGAGGGCGGCGTCTTTGCAAACGGTGGTTATGTCACGCAGCACAACGAGCTGAAGCAGGTATATGACAGCCTGGCCTTGATCCCCGAAGCGCCGGAATATGGCATCCGCCTGACGGTCGGCAAGTGTCCCTCCCACTCCGATGAGCAGCCGGACAACAGGATGTGCCTGGATCTGCCCGCTACGCAGGAACGGCTGGACGCTGTTCTGGAGGCTTACGGAGGCGCCTCATGGTCGGAAATGTCTGTCCAGGTGGAGGACAGCGCGATGCCCGCGCTTCTGGAAAGCATGGACTGCAATGATGTTCACGAACTGAACGAGTTGGCCAAATGCTTCAAGGAGATGGTCGCGCAAGGAGACCTCTCCACATACAAGGCGGTTATCCTTGCGGCGGATTGTCACGATATCGCTGCCGCTGTCCGAATTGCGGAAAATCTGGATGACTACCTGATCGAGCCGGATCAGCGGACCCCCGAGGAGGTGGCCGTAGAGGAGCTTCGCTTCATTGTGGATGAGCATTCCCGGTCTATTTTGCAAAAGCACATTGTCCTCTACAGCTACGGCAAGGATGTCATGGCGTCAAACAACGCACTGCTGACCCCCTATGGGCTGGTCCAGCGCAGGGATGGCGAGCCGATCCGCAGCGAAGAAATGCAGGCAGAGAAGGCCGGAATGGAGATGATGTGATGGCAAATCGGCAAACCAGGCGGCTCCTTGATCTCCTGGACGGCTTTGAAATGACCAAGTCCCAGCACGACTGGCTGGAGCGGCGGTTCGAGAACATGACGGTCAAAGAAAGTCTCCTGTTCCGAGGGGCCATGCAGATCGAGCAGCCGAGGATGACCTGCGATGTGATGCTGATTGCCAGTCAATTGGATCACTACGACCTGTTCTACGGCGCCGGGGACGATGCCCGACTTGGCAAATTTATCATGGAACAGATCCAGCGCCCTGCCTCCCAGGCACGTGCATTTCTTGACCCGGAGAAAGTGGGGGCAGCTTACCGCCAGAAAGGTGGGAACACCTTCTGCGACGGGCACTTCATCAGGGTCACCTCCCTGATCGATCCGTTTCTGGATGGCGCCCCGACGCTGAATCCCGACAAAGGCGACTACGGTATCCGAGTCAGGCTGGCAAGCCGCTTCAATACGGACGGCGTGTGGGTGGGATTCCCGGACACCGGCGAGTATATGGATGCCGCACACCCGGACGAGCTTCTCCTGGCGCTGGACGCACTGGAGGTGGAGTCTTTGAGCGAGTGCATTGCTGTGGATGTGGGCTGCTGCCTCCCGCAGCTGAAGGACATCCTCTCTCAGTACGGCTCCGCAGCGGAACTCGTCCGTCACGCCATCGACTTCGGCTATGTCTGGGCGGAACAGGGGCAGGGAGGACCCCAGTGGCTGGATAAATGGCAGGCTGTGATGGAGCTGGAGGATTGCCACCGTCTGGATTACGCCCTGGATCTGGCACAGAACCTCCACTGCTATCACTTCATGCCCCGTGACATGGAACTCGCCGATTTCGGAAAAGAGCTGGCGAAACGGGACGGCGTATACCCCAGGGACGAGCTGCTTGCCTCCTGCTTTGATGCGGAGGGGTATGCCAACCAGAGGATGAAGAACATGGGTCTGTCCGCCGCTGCGCATGGCTTCGTATCCTGGAACGGCACAGAGCTGGTCTATGAGTACAGTCAGCCGGATATGGAGCCGACCATGTCCATGTGAAAAGCCACCCACAGACCAGCCGCCGCAACGGAGGTGATGAAATAAGAAATGAAATAGCCTGAACACCACAGGGGCCGTTACCCGAAAGGGACAAACGGCCCCTGATTTTTTGCGCTCTTTTCGGGTGACAGCCCCGGAAAGGAGCCCGCATGACCACGACAAACCCCATCGCTGCGTACCTGAAGACCTATCACAAGGGAGCGGAAAGGGTCGTATCCAGCCGGGAGCTGGAGGCAGCTTTCCAGATCCGCGGCCCCGACCTGCGCCGGTTGATCAACAGCCTGCGTGGGGATGGCGTCCCCATCTGCAGCTCGGCTTCCGGCTATTATTACGCCGGTACTGAGGAAGAACTGCGCAGAACGATCCGGCAGCTCCGGAGCCGGATCAAGAAGATCGCCCACGCGGAACGCGGTCTCACCAAGGCGCTGGAGCAATCCATCGACAGCGGACAGATATCCCTTCCGCTGGAGGGCGGTGATACCGCTTGAAAAGCTTCATCCCCTGGGTGGGCGGTAAAAGCAAGCTGCTGTGGCTGATCCGAAAGCTGTCTCCCTCGCGGTATTCCCGGTTTATTGATGTGTTCGGCGGCAGCGGCACAGTGACCCTGAGCCGCCCCATCCAGCCGGGATGTATGGAGGTCTACAACGACTTCAACAGTGACCTGACCAACCTGTTCTGCTGTGTCAAAAACAGGACCATGGCGCTTCTGCTGGAGTTGGGTTTTCTGCCGCTGAATACACGCGACGATTTCAATGTGCTGTATAAGTTCTTCTCCAAAGAGGAATTCACCGATGACTATCTGGACGAGGAGATGGAGCTGACGGAGCGGTATCTGGAGCCGCCGGATGCCGAGACCATCCGAAGGATGATGCTGGAACGGGCGCCTCGCGGCGATGTGCGGCGGGCCGCCGACTTTTTCAAGCTGATCCGATACAGCTTCAGCGGCGGTGCCAAGTCCTTTGCCGGAAAATCCTGCGACATCCGCCGTTTCTTCTACCTGATTTGGGAGTGCTCCCGCAGGCTGGCAAATGTCGTCATCGAAAACAAGGACTGTGTGGAGGTCGCCCGTCAGTACGACCGGCCAGACGCATTTCTGTATTTTGATCCGCCCTATTACGATGCGGAGGACTGTTATGCGGCGGTGTTTCCCAAGGAAGATCATCAGCGCCTCCACGACGCCCTTCTGGAGTGCCAGGGGTATGTGATGGTGTCCTACAACTACTGCCCCTTCATCGTGGAGCTGTACAAGGAGTTTTACATCTTCCACACCACTCGCCCCAACAGCATGTCGCAGAAGGCCGGAAGCGAGTATGAGGAGATCGTCATCACCAATTACGACCCCCGCCGCCACAATTCCGCAAGGCATTGGCAGCTCAACCTTTTCAACCTGTCTGCCGCGGATGAGGAGGAGGGAAAATACACCCTGATCCATGAACCCACAAAAGAACTCAAACAGGAGGAATGAACATGACATTTATCAAGTACACAAGCGACGGCAAGGCCGTCATCCAGCCCGCCGCCCTGACCTTAAGCGGGCTGGACAGGGAGGAAACGCTGGAGCTGCACACCCTGGAAAACGCCATCGTCCTGCTCAAGCAGGAGATGGAGCCTGCGGAGAAGGCTGCCGCCACGACAACTCTGCTGCGACTGGCCCACAGCCTGATGGAGGATATGCTGGCCGACTGGGAGGCCCAGGAGGACGATGGGGATATGTGCGACGGCTGCCACGGCTGCGATGAAGATATGCTCCCCATCCCCGCCGAAGCCTTTGCGGATGCCGGCATCCTGTACGATAACCTCTGTGTGTTCAGCGTGGACGGCGCTGTTCTGGTGGTATCCGATGACCACAAGACCACATGGAGCGATGCGCTGACCAAGGCGATCCTTGAAAGTGGGAAAGCCAATGACTAAAGACCACGCCTACCTCTATCTCAGTTCCTTCGCCGAGGCCAAACGGCAAAACGAGGTGGCCCTCTGGCGGGCAAGCCACTTGGAGAACATCGCCTGTAAGCAGGCCATCGAGGAATCCATCCGCCGGGGCTTTGATGGGATGCACCTGGACCGTGACTGCGCCAGAAGTGTCATCGATAATTTCGGATTCAAACGTGTGGGGTGGGTGCTGTCCGCCACGCTTCAGCAAAAGCAGTACGACGGACGATTCAGCCCGCAAAACAAAGCGTGGGCCGCCTCCACCTTCATCCCGCCCAGCGACCGCAATTATGAGTTTACCGTGGAGAGCCACCCCGCCGTGCTGGACGGCTTCGTCAACGACTTCCGCAAGGCACAGGCAGAGCTGAAGCTGTTCACCGGCTCCCAGTGCGACGATATGACCGGCCAAAATCTGGAGGGCAAGGTGCTGGTCATGAGTCCGTTCACACTGAAGGAGTCCTGCTGGGCGCCGGAAAATCAGCTCTGGCTGGCCACCGGCGGCTTTGGCTGCGTCCCCACCGCCGCAGGCAGAGCGGTATACGCCACCTGTCTTGGCGATGGAGAGCAGACACGCTGGAACCGCAGCGACTTTATCGGCATTCTCCGGGAGGAGCATCTGCCCGACTGGGCCAGAGAGCGGCTGGAGCAACTCCGGCAGGAATCGCCCGCCGGTCTCGAAATGAGTCATCCATCCATGTAAAGAAAGAAAGGAGATTTGTCACATGGCAACACAGAAGAAAAAGCAGCAGGAAACCCCCACGCCCCAGGTGGAGGCGCGAATCGACCGTATGGTGGATGGGGACTTCAAGACCAAAGCCTATGCCAGCGCCACCATCGGCGGCGCCTTTGCCGTCCACGGCATCCGGGTCATTGAGTCCGACAAGGGGCGCTTCATCTCCATGCCCCAGGAGTCCTACAAGAAAAATGGCGAAACCAAATACAACGACACCTTCCACGCCATTACCGCCGAGGCACGGACCGCGCTGGTGGAGGCGGTCAACGACGCTTACGAGCAGAAGCTCCAGGAGCAGCAGGAGCAGAAAAGCGACGCTCCCGAGCAGGCTATGAGTCAGCAGATGTAAACCGGTTGTCCGGAAGGAGGTGATGCACCCTGATTCGTTTCACAGTAGACAACCAAAACCGCCTGATCTTCTATGGCAATATGGTGGGCTATGTAAAGGACAGCACCGCCGTTGTGGACGAAATGTTCCAGACCGATGAGCTGTCCCGTTATCTGGCCAGAATGAACCTGGCTCCCCAGTGGGAGGAGGGCGTATTCGACCGCCTGACTGCCGGTGAGGTACCCGGTGAGGAGCTGGGTCAGCCGCAGAAGGGCTGCCGCATCTGGCAGCTCCGAAAAGATGTGGATGTCACCATGCGTTTCATCGGATATGAGGATCTGGTCAAAAAGTTCGGAGAACCGGATGCCGGCAACTATACCCAGGTATTCGAAGGGAATCTGGGAACCAATGATCTGGAGCGGATCTATGCCATCTGCAGGGATAGCCCTCCTCCCGGATACCGGGGATACCGAATGGCACTGTCCGATGTGGTGGAGCTTTACGACGCTTCCGGCAGCGAGTTTTATTACTGCGACCGGGTGGGCTTTCGTCCCATCCAGTTCAGCCAGAGTCAGGAGCAAGCAGAATGTATTGAAATGACCATGTAGGCCGGACGTTTGCCCATCGTCCGGCCTTTACCTTGTCAGGGCGTAGCCGCAGCCCTCCCGCATCAGGAAGACTGTGACCGAACCTACATCATCAAGCCATCCACAAACAATCAAAATTGATTTACTTACAGGAGGTATTTTTCATGAAGAAGCTGTTTAAGAACATCGCCAACACCGCCAAGACCACCGCCGCCAGCTACAAGTCTTCCATCGCCGCCTTCCACAGCCGGGCTGTCAGCGGCAACGCCGGCGAGGGCTACATCGATACCGCCGTCAAGGTGCTGATCGCCGTCGTTCTGGGCGCCCTGGTGCTGGCCGGTCTGTACGCTGTGCTGGACGACACCGTCATGCCCACCGTCACCCAGCGGATTCAGGAGATGTTCAACTACGCGGGCTGATGCTCTGGGTACAGGCACTGGTCTTCTGCGGCGGTCTCATCTATGCCGCCGTGGATGACCTGAAAACCAGAACGGTCTGCGACATCGTCTGTATCATCATTGCTGCGGCGGGGCTGATCACCATCAGCCCCGCCTCCCTTTTGGGGGCGCTGCTGGCAATGGCCCCATTTTACCTCTGTGCAGGTCTCGGCCTGATGGGGGGCGGCGATTGGCGGTTAGCCGCCGCCGTTGGATTTGTTCTGGGAGTTGACCGGGTAATCACCGGCTTGTGTCTTATGGCCGCTGCGCTCCTTTTCGTTTCCTTTGCCATGCGGGTGATCCCGGCACTGCGGGAGGGCGCATCGGCAAAGCAGCCGCTGGTTCCGTATTTCGCGGTGGCTTTCATCCCCGCATATTTCTTATAAGGAGGCTCATATGAAAATCTTTCGCAACCGCACCGTGGTCGGTGTGCTGTGTATCCTTCTTGCGCTCCTCATCTGCTTTGGGGTGACGCCCCTGTTCAGCCGCAGCGCCAGCGAGAAGACTGAAATCGTCCGCGTCACCGCCGACATCAAGGAGGGCGACGAGATCACCGCCGAGATGGTGCAGACCGTGGAGGTGGGCGCTTATAACCTGCCCTCCGGCATTATGACAGACAAGGATGACGTCATTGGCAAGTATGCCACCGCCGACCTGAAGGTGGGCGACTACATTCTGGACAGCAAGCTCTCCTATGAGCCCGCCGCTGAGAACGCCTATCTGTACAGTCTGGACGGGAACAAACAGGCCATCTCGGTCACTATCAAGAGCTTTGCCACCGGCCTTTCCGGCAAGCTGGAGAGCGGAGACATCGTCTCCGTCCTTGTGGCCGACTACAAGGGTATGGGCGAAACCGTGATCCCGCCTGAGCTGCAGTATGTAGAGGTCATCTCCGTCACCGCTTCCTCCGGTTACGACGCCAACACCGGCGAGGCTGTTGAGGATGAAAAAGAGCTTCCCTCTACCGTAACGCTTCTGGTGACCACCGAGCAGGCCAAGGTGCTGGCCGGACTGGAACAGGAAAGCGAGCTGCATCTGGCCCTGGTCTACCGCGGCGCACCTGAGAATGCCGATGAATTTATCGCGGCGCAGGACGCTCTGATCGAGGAACTGTACGCCGAGCCGGAGGCTGAGGCGGCGGAGGGCGCTGAAAATGCGGAAAGCGCTGAAACCGAGGAAAGCGAGGGCGCTGATCCTGCCGCAGAGAGCGAGGCGGCTGGAGAATGAACTTCATCAAAGGAAGCCTGTTTCGTCGAAACACGGAGCCGGAGGAACTGGAACCTGTTGTGGAGTCCGGCGGTGGCGTTCTCGCCGTGTGGGGAAGCCCCGGCTGCGGTAAAACGGTTACCGCGGTGAAGATCGCAAAGCATCTGGCCTCCCAGAAGAAAAATGTGGCGCTGCTGCTCTGTGACATGACCGCCCCCATGATGCCCTGCATCTGCCCGCCCTCCGAGCTGGAGTGCGATAAATCCCTGGGCAGCATCTTTGCGGCCCAGCGCATCTCCGTCAACCTCATCAAGCACAACCTGACCACCCACAAAAAGCTGTCCTATCTGACCATACTGGGGCTGCGAAAGGGCGAGAACGAGTATACCTACGCGGCCTGCACCAAGCAGCAGGCCGAGGAACTCATCCGCGGTCTGCGTGAGATCGCCCCCTATGTGGTCATCGACTGCTCCAGCTATATCGCCAATGACATCCTCTCCGCCGTGGCGCTCATGGAGGCCGACAGCGTCCTCCGGCTGGCCAACTGCGATCTGAAGTCCATCGGGTACCTGTCCAGCCAGCTCCCGCTCCTCCGGGAACTGCACTGGGACGAGGACAAGCAGTATAAAGCTGCGTCCAATATCAAGCCTCTGCAGGCTGCCGACCGTATCGGTCAAGTGCTGGGCAGCGCTGCTTTCAAGCTGCCGTACTCTCAGGAACTGGAGGAGCAGTATCTGGAGGGGACGCTCCTGAATGACCTCTCCATGAAGGACAGCAAGGCGTTTCGCCGGGAGATCGAGAAAATCTGCAAGGAGGTGTTCTGATGCTTGGCGACAAGAGAAGCAATTCCATATTTGCTGCGCACCCGGTCGCCGCCCCGGTGGAAGCCAGGCCAGAACCGGCCGAGGTGCATGATATCGCCTTTGAGGAGGATACCGGACGGTCCATCTTTGCGGAAGCCAAGGTCGCCCCCAAGGCAAGCGAAGTCTTCTTCGCTCCCCAGGCCGAGGGGATGCCCTTCGGGGAGGTACTCAGTCAGGTGCAGTCCTACCTCTCCGGCGCCTATGCCACCCTGATTACCGACAGCGGGGATGAGGCCAAGGAGCAGATGAAGCGCCGCATCGCCCGGTATCTGCAGGACAACCGAATGGCTGTGGACGGCATGACGCAGGGCGAGCTGGTGGACGCTCTGTACACGGAAATGGCCGAATACGGTTTCCTCACCAAGTACATCTTTGCAGACGGCATCGAGGAGATCGACATCAATTCCTGGCGGGACATCGAGATCCAATATTCCGACGGCCGCACCGTCAAGCTGGAGGAACACTTTGACTCGCCGGACCATGCGGCCAATGTCATCCGCCGTATGCTGCAGAACTCCGGCAAGGTGCTGGACAACGCCAGTCCCATCATCACCTCCCGTCTGGCCAAAAACATCCGTGTTTCGGTCATTAAGACCCCCGTGCTGGACGAGGACGCAGGTGTTGCGGCCTCCATCCGAATCGTCAATCCCAAGAATCTGACCAAGGAGGACTTTGTGGGCAGCGGAACCGCTACGGAGGAAATGCTGGACTTTCTGTCCGCCTGCCTGCGCTATGGCGTGTCCATCTGTGTGGCTGGCGCCACCAGCTCCGGCAAAACCACCGTGGCGGGCTGGCTCATGTCCACCATTCCCGACCGCAAGCGGATCTTCACCATTGAGGACGGCTCCCGTGAGCTTCAGCTCATCCGGGAGCAGAACGGCAGGGTGGTCAATTCCGTCGTCCATACCCAGACCCGTGACAGCGAGAATGAGCGGCAGCGCATCGACCAGATCGCACTGCTGGACATTGCCCTTCGTTTCAACCCCGACATCATCGCAGTTGGTGAGATGCGCGGCCCGGAGGCCAATGCTGCCCAGGAAGCCGCCCGTGTGGGTGTGGCCGTTCTCACCACCATCCACTCCAGCTCCAGTGAGGGTACCTATCGGCGCATGGTGTCCCTGTGCAAGCGGGCCGTGGACACCCCCGACGATACGCTCATGGGCTATGTCACCGAGGCTTATCCCATCGTGGTCTATTGCCGTCAGCTGGAGAACAAGCAGCGCCGCATCACCAACATCTCCGAGTGCGAGATCCTGCCAGACGGAAGCCGCAGGCTTCATAAGCTCTATGAGTACAACATCACGGAAAACCGTCTGGAGGGCGACCGTTTTATCATCGAGGGACATCACCAGAAGTGTGAGGAGATGTCCGGGAGCCTGCAGCGCCGGTTCATCGAAAACGGCATGCCCCACGGTGAGCTGGAGCAGTTTATCCAGAGGAAGGAGGAAACTGCATGACAACGATCCAACTGATCGCCTGCGTGGGCATGATCGCCGGGCTTTTTATGGTGCTGGGGATCTCCCCCGCAGAAATGAGCGACAGCATCTTTTCCCGGCTGACTGCCGCCCCCGGCAGCATCCGGGCGGACATCAATGAGACGACCAAGCGCAAAAAGGCCGGTTTCTTTCGCCGGGAGATCACAGAAGCCCAGGCGGTATTGGCCGCATCCGGGCGGGAGGGAAAATTCCCCATGGTGTGCATGGCATCTCTGGTGCTGTTTGCCCTGGGCGCCTGCATCGCCATTCTTGCCGGGAACGCCTTCCTCGTCCCCGTACTGGCCGTCGGCTTTATGCTGATGCCGTTCTGGTATGTCAAGCTGACGGCCGGAGGCTTCAAAAAGGATGTGGCCGCCGAGCTGGAAACGGCGCTGTCGGTCATCACCACCGCCTATCTGCGCACGGAAAACTTCCAGCAGGCGGTGGAGGAAAATGTCCGGTACCTGCACCACCCGGTGCAGGAGGTGTTCCAGCGGTTTCTCACCCGCATCAAGCACATTGACCCGGACATGGACGCCGCGCTTCATGACCTGAAATATGCCATCGACAACGAGGTATGGCAGGAGTGGTGCGAGGCGGTATCCGCCTGCCAGACAGACCGCAGCCTGAAAAGCACCCTGACTCCCATCGTCAGCAAGCTGTCGGATATGCGGGTAGTCAACGGAGAACTGGAAAATCTGGTCTTCGGCCCCCGCAAGGAATTCGTCACCATGGCGATCCTGGTGCTGATCAATATCCCGCTGGTGCGGTTTATCAACACGGACTGGTATCACACTCTGGTGGACACCATCCCCGGCCAGATGGTCATCGCCGTCTGCATCGCAGCTGTATTCGTGTCCTTTGCCTTTGTGGTGAAGCTGACGCAGCCCATCGAGTATCGGAGGTGAGGAAATGGGCGCACTTTTATTTCTGTTCGGCGCCGCACTGGCCGCCGGACTGTATTTTGTCCTTGCCGACCTGCTGAAAATTCCCCGGCTGGCTGCGGAACGGGCGCTCATCTCTGCTGGGCGGCGGGAACGCAGTCTGGTCAAATCTCTGGAGGCGCTGATCCTCGGCTGGGCATTGAAGCTGGCTCCGCTGATCCGAATGGACGAATACAAATACCGCCGTCTGGAGAGCAAGCTCACGGCGGCAGGGTTGGATATGACGCCCCAGGTCTACTCGGCTTATTCAATTCTGAAGCCCTGCCTCATCCTGCTCGGCATCATCCCGTGCCTGCTGATCCTGCCCATCCTGAGCCCCCTCATCGTGGTGCTGGCCGTTCTGACCTGGTTCAAGGAGAGCCGCCGTGCTGACGAGCTGGTCAAGGCCAGAATGGAACTGATCGAAGGCGAGCTGCCCCGGTTCGTCGCCACCATCCATCAGGAGCTGGCTGCCAGCCGGGATGTGCTGCGGATTCTGGAAAACTACAAGAAACACGCCGGGCCTGACTTTGGTCGTGAGCTGGATGTGCTGACTGCGGATATGCGGTCCTCCTCTTACGAGGCGGCGCTCATCCGCTTTGAGGCCAGAATGGGCTCAGCCATCATTTCAGACATCGTCCGCGGCCTCATCGGCATCCTCCGGGGCGACGATGGCAGGATGTATTTTCAGATGCTCTCCCATGATCTGAAAGCACAGGAGCTGCAGCGGCTCAAAGCCAAGGCCGCCAAGATCCCGCCCAAGATCCGGGTATTCAGCTTTATCATGCTCCTGTGCTTTATGATGACCTATATCGTCATCATCGTGTACCAGATCGTCAACTCCCTGGGGAGCCTGTTCTAAAGGAGGTCGCCATGAGAAAATTACTGAAACGGCGCTCCGGCGAAGGCTATATCGATGTTTGCGTCCTGGTGGTATGCGCCATGCTGGTGCTGGCGCTGGTGGTCCGTGTGCTGCCGGTCTATATCACCAAACAGCAGCTGGACACCTATGCCGTGGAGCTGGTGCGTGAGGCGGAAATTGCCGGCCGGGTCGGTACGGAAACCACTCGCCGTGCGGCGGCGCTTACCGACAGCACCGGGCTTGACCCTGACATCCGGTGGTCCGCCACCGGACGCATCCAACTCAACGATGAGGTCACTGTGACCCTGACGCTGGAAACGGATATCGGCCTCTTCGGGGGGCTGGGCTCATTCCCTATTACGCTGACTGCGGAGGCCACAGGAAAGTCGGAGGTGTACTGGAAGTGAGAAAGGCTATTTTTCGCCGTCGCTCCGGCGAGGGCGCCCCCATGATCCTGGCCATTGTGCTGGTCTTGCTGATGCTGTTCTGTGCCGTGGCGGAATTCTGCCGGTTATGGATCATCGCCCAGGGCGTGAAGGAAGCCGCACAGCAGGCAGTGATCTCCACCGTCAATGACAACTATGACGATGTGTACCACGCCGTGCGGGAGGGCTATGCCGCCGGATGGTATCCGGACGGCACAGGCCGCTGGGATGAGAGCATCGACACCGGCGATGTATACGGTCAGCTTTCCGAAACCCTGGGCCTGGAAAATACGGCACAGGGGTACCAGAAGCGTTCAGGCGGAGAGATCGAGTACATAATCTCCGGTTTGTCTGTGGAGTTGGAGAACAACGGCCTCAGTTCCGGTCAGAGCGAGGGTTACACCGCTGTGGTGGAGATTCACTTGGAGGTTCCGGTACGCTTTCTCGGAAACCTTCTGCCCTCTGCCAACATGACTTTGCACACGGAAGCGAAGTATATCCCGCTCTTCTAAAAAGGTTTCTCCTTTGCAATAGACTTCCGCGAAAAGATGTGGTATTGTCCACTTAACAAGAAAAATGTTCAAGGGAGGTATGCGCTATGACAGAAAAGACGAAGAAAATGATCCTCATCTCCATCGGCTGCCTGCTCTGTGCGGCCGTTGCGATTGGAATCGCCGCCCGGTTTGGCGGCAAAGCCGAGATTCCTTCCGGTGTGGTATCCGATGAGCCGGCGCAAAGTGGCGGCCCGGATGTGAGTATCAACAGCGACGGGCAGACGGATGTGGACATCCAGGTGGAGGTGCCGGACGCATCCGAAACCGATCCCGCCCAGGGCGCCGACTCCAGCGGTTTGGAGCAGACCATCCAGGCCGACCCGGTCAAACCGGAGCAGCCTGAAAAGCCGGAAGCCCCAGATGGAACCTCGACACTGCCGGAGAACCACGACGCAGAAGATGTGCCGGAGGAGGAACGCAGGACCGAGGACGAGGAGCCGCCCACCTATGAGGAGCCGCCCACAGTCACCCCCACCGAAACAGAGCCTGCTGCCGGAAGCACCAACAGCGCCGGTCAGGTCTATGTGCCCGGCTTCGGTTATGTGGAGAACAGCGGCGAGAACACCGTCATCGAAGGAAATGATATATACGAAAACGGTAATAAAATCGGCACAATGGGTGGCGGAAACTAACCAAATATTGTAAAGAAGGCGCAGTCAATCCCGACTGCGCCTTCTCTTTTGCCCAAAAATCCGAAAGGAGGTCCTCTATGAAGCGAATTCTTGCGCTTATTCTTTCCGTCGTCCTGATGCTGGGAATCGCTGTGCCTGCTTACGCCATTGGCGATGAGAATATTGATAGCGGCGGAGGCAATCTGGGCAACGGAACATCCACCAGCTATTGGAACCCCGGCATGGACGGCGTCCGCATTTCTGTTGTTGAAACAAGTAGCCATGCGGTCATAGGAAACACGATAGATTGGAGCAACAAAATGCCGGGTACCAATGTGATCCACTTTGGAAAGATAAGCAAGCTATCTTATAACAGCGGTGCATCTCTACGGCCAATTGTAGGCGGATATACTTGCATACGTCCAGCCCAAAGCCTTCCCCGCATTATCTCCTCCGGCAGCTATCCGGCCAGCATTGATGCCATCCGCAGTTATTTTACGGATGAACAGGTCATTCGGGCCATTGCCGGGTATGTTGGGATGGATTTTGACACCCTGATTTGCGGTGATTATAAAATCGTCATTGAGCCGATTGCATACCTGGTTTACGGCGGCGCCAACTACGCTATGACCGCAACCGAAGCTGCCCTTTATGATAAGACAGTTGACGGTGATCTTCGATACTGGATGGGCTCGCTGACCCATCAGAACCTGCCGCTGGCCATCTTTCTGGAGGAAGCAGACCTGGGGTATCCCGCCTGGTCGGGCAGCACCACCAGCAAGGTGAGCAACGACCAGATCATCTCCTCTCTGGGCATTGGCATTGTCCGGTTCAACGACGAGCTGGAGCCGCCGGAGATCGACGAGTTTGACTACGAATACCGGGTGGACACAGATGTGATCACCTCCGTGGAGGTGTCCGGCGGTCAGTCTGACCCGGACAACCCGGTCACCGTGCAGTTTGTGATCGAAGGCAGCACCTATACGGTCAGCAATGTCTATTACCCGGAGGGAGACAGCCAGCTGGTCTGGGTGAAATGGCATACGCCGGAGGAACCCTGTGTCTGCACCATCCGGGTCCGAGTCCAGGGCGGCGGCACGGCCCAAAGCACCATCACTGCCAATATCGTTGATCTGGACGGGAACGATCCCCCCAATCCCGTGGCCGATGACCGAAACGATGACTTTACCCTGGTGAGCATCCCGGAGAAAGAGGAAGTGACCTCTGCCTCCTGGGGCATCTGGTCTCCCTGGTGGCAGGAGAATTGGGTGTGGGTTGAAAACTGGGAGAAGTGCTGGCACACGGACCGGTGGACGGACAGCGAGGGCAAATCCCACACGGACCGCTGGTACCACTGGGTGGACAACGGCTGGTGGGAGGATCAAGGCTGGTGGGAGTTTGATTATAGCGGCTACTCCGCCAGCCTGTCGGCTTCCATGGCCATTACGCCGGATAGCATGTCCCCCACAGCAAGCGCCACGACCGCCAAAAGCGGTTACGGCATCCAGCAGACTGTGACTGCCAATGTCAGCACGACCCAGAGCTCTGCCGTGACTGCGGCGCAAAATGCCGTGACCTATTTCCCGGAGTTCAACTACGAAGGATTCTGGCGGCTTCTGGATCGAAGCGTCAGCGGCAAACGCTCCGCCTTCGCCTTCAAGAATAATCCCTACAGCACATATAACAGGCCGACCCATTTCACCCCCATCTGGTATCCCGATGGAAGCTATACGCCGTACACCTGGCTCCTGGACTGCTGGACGCCGGCAGGCATGCTGTCCATGAACCTAACGGATTCCATTCGGATTTCGGGCGACCTATGGGAAGACTGGCATATCGCCCCCGCAAATTAACAAACTCACAATGGAGGTTCATCTATGCGTAAATATAACTGCAAACGCCTGATTGTTATGATGATCGTGGTGCTGGCTATGGTCTGCCTGACGGCAACCACGGCCTTTGCCGCAGGGACCGGGGATGTGGCCGGCGCCGTGGAGAGTACCTGGACCACCGCATCCGCTCAGATCAAGACTGTGGTCAACAACGTGGTGTTTCCCGCCATTGACCTGATCCTGGCGGTGTTCTTCTTTGCCAAGCTGGGTACCGCTTATTTCGAGTATCGGAAGTCCGGTCAGTTTGAGTGGGCGGCTCCGGCCATCCTCTTTGCCTGCCTGGTGTTTACTCTGACGGCTCCCATGTATCTCTGGGACATCGTGGGCATCTGAGGAGGGCATATGAACTTTTTTGAGCAAGAGCTTCACAGGATCGTTGCCCCGAAGTACCCTGATGCCACTTATGTAGGCCGGGCCTGCTATGTGCGTCTGAATGAGCTGAACCGGGCAAAGATCCAGTTCGTCACTGGAATTGTGGCAAATCAATACCATGCCCTTCGCATCTCCATTCTGAACCGGAACGAAGGCCAGGTGGATGCGCTGCTCCTGAACCTTTCCGACATCCTCGGGAAAAAGCAGACCAACAACCCGAACTTCAAAAACGGGATCACCCCCTACATCTGGGATGACTACGGGAAAGCGGACTGGTATGTCTACCATCCCAACAGCCGGGACTACCGGCAGCTCACGGAGGCGGTTTCCGACTACCTGGAGGTATTTCAGGAGCAGACCCAGACGGCTGACCCTCAGTGGCAGCAGACCATGTAAGTAAGTGACCCAGGGGCCGTACCAGCTGTGCGGCCCCCGGCCCTTTATCCCAGGCAGTTGGTGCGGCCTCGCCCCGAAAAGAGGTGAGCGAACCATTGTTTATTTGGGATTTTGTTGCCGACACCATCCTCGGACAGATCGTTGACTGGATCTATGGCCAGGTCATGGGCTTCCTCGGGAACTTCTTTGCCGAGATGGGGAACATGGGCGTTGAGCTGTTCGAGATGAGCTGGGTGCAGAGCGTGGTACTGTTTTTCTCCTATCTGGCCTGGGCGCTCTACGGCACCGGCCTGGTGGTGGCCTGCTTTGAATGCGGCATTGAATACTCCTCCGGCAGAGGAAATGTCAAGGAGATCGCCCTCAACGCCATCAAGGGCTTTATGGCGGTAAGCCTGTTTACCGTGGTGCCGGTTCGGCTCTATGAACTCTCTGTCACGCTGCAGGCCAGCCTCACCGCCGGAATTACCGGATATGGGACCTCCATTGGCGAGGTGGCGACCGAGATTGTCGATACGCTCAGCGGAGTGGATTCCCTGACAGGCATGACATCCGGCTCATACTTTGGGTTTGCATCCATCACCAGCCCGATCATGCTGCTGTTCTGTATTATCCTGATGGCCTATGCGGTGATCAAGGTATTCTTTGCAAACCTGAAGCGCGGCGGTATCCTTCTGATTCAAATTGCGGTAGGCAGTCTCTATATGTTCAGCGTGCCCCGCGGCTATACCGACGGCTTCATCCAGTGGTGCAAGCAGATCATCGGCCTGTGCCTGACCGCTTTCCTGCAATCCACCATATTGATAGCCGGATTGATGGTGTTTAAAGATAATGCGCTTCTGGGCCTTGGCCTGATGCTGTCCGCCGGTGAGATCCCCCGTATCGCCGGAGCCTTTGGCCTGGATACCACCACAAGAGCCAACATCATGTCTGCGGTCTACACCGCCCAGGCCGCAGTCTCCACCACAAGAACCATCGTTCAGGCGGTAGCCAAATGAGAACAAACAGCATGGGGCCCCCGCACAAGCCCGATACCGCGGCTTGTGTGGGGAGAGGAGGCGCAGCGGAGCGAGTGAATTTTCGTGTCCGCACGGAAATGAACGATGCGAAACTTGCGCCGACGATGGGCAGCCTGTTTGACGGGATCGGGGGATTCCCGCTGGCCGCCATTCACAACGGCATCGTTCCTGTGTGGGCCAGCGAGATCGAAGCATTCCCGATAGAGGTGACCCGGCTTCGATTTCCCGATATGGTCCATGTAGGCGATATCACAAAGCTTGACGGTGCGGAGCTGCCGCCGGTGGACATCATCTGCGGCGGCTCTCCCTGTCAGGACTTGTCTGTGGCCGGAAACCGCGCCGGTCTCTCCGGCGCGCGCTCCGGCTTGTTCATGGAACAGGTCAGACTTGTAAAGGAGATGAGAAATGCAGAACGATTACGAAACAGAACAGCTCTCTATATACGACCTCGATTTATGGTGTGGGAGAATGTTCCCGGAGCCTTCTCCAGCGGAACTCCCAAAGGAGAGGACTTCCGGATCGTCCTCGAGGAGATCGTCCGAATTAAAGTCGGTGGTGTTTCAGTCCCTCGACCTGACACCGGGCGCTGGGAATCTGCTGGGCGAATCGTATTGGGAACTGATTTCTCCCTGGCGTGGCGATGCCTTGACGCTCAATACTGGGGTGTCCCCCAGAGAAGAAAAAGAATCTTCCTTGTCGCAGATTTTGCAGGACGATCCGCCGGACAAATACTATTTGACCCCGAAAGCCTGCCTGGGTATCCTGCGCCGGGCCCTTGAGCGAGGAAAAGAGCTCCCCAAGAAGCTCAAACGGGCGCTGGAAATCCAATCTGGAGTCGCTCCACCGGACGGCGACGCCACCAAGTTGGAAGCGTACCATATCAACCAGAGGGATGAAGGTATCAACCTGCACGGAGTGTCCGGCGCCCTAATGGCCACTAACAATATGCAAATGCAGACCTTTGTCACACAGCCAGACAAGGATGATGTGGAAGGCTTTGATGGGTACAATGGCGATTTGACCGGCGATGTTGCGGCAACGCTTGGCGTAAACTGCGGGATGTCCACAGGCCGAAACGGTCTGCTCCAGCCGATTGCCTTTGCGGCAAATCAGAGAGATGAAGTCCGGGATCTGCACGATGTGGCCGGAGCCTTGGGCGCCCAACCGGGAATGAAGCAGCAAACCTTCATTGCGGAAGGTGTAGTGGCCAAGGGCAACGGCGATTGTTTCCTGACGCCGGAGCGCCATACATCCCTGAGTGCAGGGGGCGGTCAGGCCGGACAGGGCTACCCTTGCGTCCTGACTGCCGGTTTCTCTGCCGGTGCAGGAGCATCCGCCGGAGGCATCGGCTATGGCGAAGAACTCGCCCCCACGCTGAAGGGCAGCGCTGGCGGGAACTGCATGCCATCGGTTTTGTGCCTCAACGACCAGGGCGGCAGCGTCATGGAATGCAGTGAAAATGTGACAGGGACTCTCCGAGCCCAGGAACACGGACACCAGCCGCTGGTCTATGAGAACCACGGCATCGACTCCCGCTACACCGGTCCGCATCGGGTCGCTCCCACCATGTCCGCACGGTACGGTACCGGCGGCAACAATGTGCCGTTGGTAGAGCAGGAACCGGTATTCTGCATCACCGGCAACGCCATCGACAGGCAACCCAAAAACGGTGGGAACGGCATCGGCTATCAGCAGGACATCGCCTATACCTTGACCGCAACCGACCACCATGCGGTATTCAGCAGGCAGCGGGTGGATGTGTTCAAGGACGGCGAGGTGGTCAGCACCCAGAGTGCCCGTCAGCATAAGGATGCCACAGATCTTGTGCTGCAAGGGACAGGCCGGCCAAAGCTGATTCGCAGGCTGACCCCACTGGAGTGTGAGCGCCTTCAGGGCTTCCCGGACAATTGGACAGCCATCCCCGGCGCCTCGGACTCAGCCCGCTACAAAGCACTGGGCAATTCCGTTGCCATTCCGTGCGTGGACTATGTTCTCCATGGCATTTCGCTGGTGCTTCTGGCAAGCTGAATGTGCCTTGTTGCTTCTGCTTCGTTTACGCTTGCTTCTTTGTTGGGTTGTGTGAATAGCTATTTGTCCTTGGGTGCAGTATGCTTTGCCTGCAAAATACAGAAAGGAGAACGCTCCATGAATGCGAAAAAGAATCTCTGTGCAATGATTCCCGCAGACCTCCACGCCAAGGTCATTGCGGAGAAAGAGCAGCTGGCGCTGAGCACCTTGGGAGAATATGTGGAACTGGTACTCAAAGAACACTTCGAAGGAGGAAAAACGATCATGGCAGCAACCAAAACCTTGGCATTCCAAATCTCTGAGGAACTGGATCAGCGGCTGAAGAACTTCATCGCCGCCGAAAAGAAGCGCGGCCGGAAGATCAGCCAGAAGGAGTTCGTCATCGGACTCATCGAACAGGCGCTGGCCGAATATGAGGCGCAGAACCAGACCGAGGAAACGACCAACGAATGAGATACCGCATGGACGCCGGGGAATGAACCCCGGCGGCTTTTTTCTTGGAGGTGAACTATCCTGTACATCTATCCCGATAACCTGACCGCCAAAGCAATGCTGTGGCTTTGGGAACTCAAGGATGTGGGCGTCATCGGCGTAGGGCTTTTGCTCTCCGTCCTGGCGCTGACCCAGACCGGAATTTTTATTCCGCTGGTGCTGACGGCGGTCTACGCCTTCCTCAGCATCCGGTTTGACGGCACCAGCATTCTGGACTTTATCCGGTATGCGGTGGCCTTCCTGATCACCAGACAGCAATTTTATGAATGGAGAATGTGATATGAGCTATGACGAAACCATGTTCGGTACGGCGCCTCCTTTCTCTTTTGAGGAAACCGAAGGATACGAAGAAAAAGATCTGTCTGCTTCGCTGACCCTTCGGTGGAGCCGGAAACGCAGACGCTGGGAGTGTGACAATGCGTATTTCTGGCACGAGTCCCAAAACAAGTGGTGCTGCCGCAGTGAGGACGGCAGATATTATCACGGCTTCCGCAGTCTGCGGGCCCTTCTGAAAAGCTATGTGGGCGGACGCCTGTGTGAAAGCTCCCGCTGCGATGGTGCGAGAAATGTCCGGGCAAAATACTGGTTCCGCCAGCACCCCAAGACGGTGACCTGCCGCGTCACCATCCGCTGCACCGGCCTGTTTCCGGCGCTCTTTTCCAAAGGAGGGATCACAGTATGAGCAGAAAGAAAAAAGATAAGTCGGCCCAGTCTACCCGGCAGCTCATGGGGATCGACAGCGTCAAAGACTACTACATCGCCACCCGCATGGGCGACCTGGTATTCTTCATCATCAAGCCCACCAACATCAGCGTCCTGCCGGACTCCAGCATCAGCGCCAGAATCTACGCTCTGCTGAATGTGGTCAAGGGACAGGCCGAGATCGAGATGCTGGCGCTCAACTCCAAGGAGTCCTTTGAACGGAACAAGACCTTCTATCAGGAACGGCAGACCTGCGAGGAGCTCCCTGCCATACGCAGGCTTCTGGAGCAGGACAGCACACACCTGGACCGCATTCAGGTGCTGATGGCCTCCAGCCGGGAGTTTTATATCATCATCCGGCTGCGGAAGGAAAAGGATACGGATGTGTTTCCGTACCTCAGCCGCATCGAGCAGAGCATCAATGACAACGGATTCACCACCCGCCGGGCCGCCGAGCAGGATCTCAAACGGATGCTGGGCGTCTACTTCGAGCAGAATGTGACCACCGAGCAGTACGAGGACTACGACGGTGACCGCTGGGTCATTGTGGGCGAATAAAGGGAGGAATTCCATGGCAAAGAAACGAGTAAACCCCGCACCTCAGGGCCGTGAGGAGGCGAACATCAAGTCCTTCCTGGACATGATCGCTCCCTCAGTGGTCAGCTTCATGCCGGACCACTTCATCTGCGGCAACACCTACCGCTGCGTCTGGGCCCTTCGGGAATACCCCACCAGCACGGACGAGCAGGCCATCCTCCGCCACCTGGGAGAAAAGGACGGCATCACCCTGCGGATCTACACCCGGCAGGTCACGCCCGCAGAGGAAAAGCGAATCATCCAGAACGCAGCCAACAAAAACCGCATGAACAGTTCCAACACCAATGACCTGCAGCAGACGGTCACCGCCGAGAGCAACCTGCAGGATGTGGCGACCCTGGTGGCCGCCATGCACCGCAACCGTGAGCCGCTGCTCCACTGTGCGGTCTATATCGAGCTGACCGCCTCGGACTACAACACCCTCAAGCTGCTCCAGACCGATGTGCTGACGGAGCTGGTACGGAGCAAGCTGAATGTCGACAAGCTCCTGCTCCGCCAGCAGCAGGGCTTCCGCTGTGTCAATCCCAGCGGTCACAATGCCTTCGGCGTCCAGTTTGAACGGGTGCTGCCCGCCTCCAGCGTGGCAAATCTCTATCCCTTCAACTACTCCGGCAAACTGGACCCCAAGGGCTTCTACATTGGCAAAGACAAATACGGCAGCAACATTCTGGTGGACTTCGACCAGCGGGACGAGGATAAGACCTCCGCCAACATCCTGATCCTGGGCAACTCCGGTCAGGGCAAATCCTACCTCATGAAGCTGCTTATCCTGAACCTGTTGGAGTCCGGCAAGTCCATCATTTCCCTGGACGCCGAACACGAACAGCAGGAGATGTGCGAGGCGGTGGGCGGCTGCTTCGCCGACCTCATGGCCGGACAGTACATCATCAATGTGCTGGAACCCAAGTGCTGGGATGACGGCGGCGATCCCAATGCCACCGACGCGCCGGAGGCCTTTCGCAAAAGCACCCTGCTGGCCCAGCACATCTCCTTCCTGAAGGACTTCTTCCGGGCCTATAAGGATTTCAGCGACGCGCATATCGATACCATTGAGATCATGCTGTCCAAGCTGTATCAGAAGTTTGGCATCACCGAGCGCACCAACTTCAGCCGGATGCGTCCGGAGAACTATCCCATTCTCTCCGATCTGTACGACCTCATCGAGCAGGAATTCAAAAACTACGATGCCGGTCAGCACCAGCTCTATACTGAAAAGCTCCTGCAGGAGGTGCTGCTTGGCCTGCACTCCATGTGCAAGGGGGCCGACGCCCAGTTCTTCAACGGACACACCAACATCACCTCCAGCCGCTTTCTGGTGTTCGGCGTGAAAAGGATGCTCAGTGCCGCCAAGAATGTCCGCAACGCCATGCTCTTCAATGTGCTGTCCTTCATGTCCGACAAGCTTCTGACCGTGGGCAATACCGTGGCGGCTCTGGACGAGCTGTATATCTGGCTGTCCAACCCCACTGCTATCGAGTACATCCGCAACTGCCTGAAGCGTGTGCGAAAGAAAGAATCCGCCATGCTTCTGGCCAGTCAGAATCTGGAGGACTTTGACCAGGAAGGCGTCCGTGAGATGACAAAGCCCCTGTTCAGCATCCCGCCCCACCAGTTCCTGTTCAACGCCGGCTCCATCGACAAGCGATCCTACATGGATATGCTTCAGCTGGAGGAGTCGGAATACAACCTCATCAAGTTTCCTCAGAGGGGCGTCTGCCTGTATAAGTGCGGCAATGAGCGATACCTGCTGGAGGTTCATGCTCCGTCCTACAAGGAGAAACTCTTCGGATCGGCAGGTGGTCGCTGATGGCTGTGCCTGCGGCAATCGCAAAAGCCGCCGCCATGCTCCTCACCAATGAAAAGACCCGAAAAGGTGTGGGCTGGATTCTGGTGGCAGTCTTTTCACCGGTCATTCTTTTGATCGCCCTGCTCTGCGCCATTGGTTCCGGCGGTTCAGAACACAACAACTATTCGGTGGAGGCGTGCTTCTATGGAGGCGAGTTCTCCGCCGAAGTCCCTGCGGAGTTCCGGTATCACATTGAGGAGATGCGCTCGGCCTTTTCTCTTCTGGACTCGGCGGTGTCCTCTGCCAATGGGCAGATGGACAGCGGCAACAGCCTTGACCCCATCCGTGTCAAGGCTGTTTTTTATGCCCTCTGCTTTGGGGAGGACGCCCCGTCCACACGGGCGGCGAACAGCTTCGTGGGGTGCTTCTACACCACCGAAACCCGAACCCGAACCGTGGAAGTGACTCTGGAGGACGGGACTACCAGTACAGAGGAAGAAGAATATACCGTCGCGGTGCCGATCTCGCTGTACCAGGCATACGCCAATCTGGAAGCCCATCTGGGCAGAGCAATCACGGAGGATGACAAAAGCAACATCGACCACATCTATACCATGATAGCCGGTGCCGTGGGTGGCGGCAGCTACAGCGGCGAGTATCTCCGAGGGGATGGGAGCAGCATTGAGCTGGACATCTCCACCTTCACCGATCCCACCACCAAGAATGCCGCTGACCTTGTGACCTACGCCATCCATGCCTGGGAGTCCGGCTGGGGTTATGTCTGGGGAACCTACGGCAGTGTCCTCACCGATTCGCTCTTCGCCTATAAGTTGGAGCAGTATCCGGATGGCGTTGGTACCTACGCAGACTTCATCCGGGCCAACTGGCTGGGAGGACGGACAACGGACTGCGTCGGTCTCATCAAAGGCTATGGCTGGCTGAATCCCGAAACCCTCACCATTGACTATGCCACCAACGGCATGCCCGACCTGGGAGCAAACCAGATGTACTACTCCGCATCGGTGTCCGGTCCCATTGATACCATGCCGGATACTCCCGGCCTTGCCGTCTGGCACGACGGACACATCGGCGTCTACATCGGAAACGGCGAGGTCATCGAGGCCATGGGCACCAAGTACGGTGTGGTCAAGACCAAGCTGGAAGGCCGCGGCTGGACCCACTGGCTGGAGATCGAATACATCAACTACAACTGAGAAAGGAAGTGCCAATGAAACAAGTGAACCTGACCATCACCTTCGATGAGGAGAAGCTCTCGGCGCTCAAACGCTACATGGGCAAGAAGGAGCTTGACCTGGACCGTGAGATGACGGATGCGCTGGTGAAACTCTATGAAAAATATGTGCCCGCTCCGGTGCGTGAATACATCGACGAGAGCGATGTAAACGCCGCTGCTCCGAACAAGTCCCGCCGCAGCCCGAAGCCTGTCACGCCCAAACCCGCAGAAGAAGTGGAGGCGTCGCAGTGAACAGCAAAGACATCACCCTCTGGATTGACGAGCGTTGGTACGACGCCCTCAGCAAGCATCTGAAAGATGAAACGCTGGAGGAGCATCTGGAGAATGTCCTTGATGAAATGTGCAACCAGCTTCCTCAGCGGGAGTACGAGCGCATCAGCCACGAGCTCTGGGCAGAGCAGCAGGCGGAGAAGGAGGCTCGGGAGGCCACACGGCGCTTCGCCGTTTTCCATGTCACGGAGGGCGGCAGTGCCGACTACTTCCTGACGGAAGAACATATGGAGTTCCTGCAAACTGCCCGACGCCTTCGCAGCTATATCCGCAAGGCAGACGGCGACGCCCCCGCACACTTCACTGAAATGTTTCCCCGTGGAGAGAAACTGTCCCGTGAGCAGTTCGAAACATATGTGTCGGAGCGGCTGGATAACACCGGCAGAGTGGTCGGTGCATTCGACATTGACCTGGACGGCGGCTACCTCGATGCCCTCAACATCATGGACGGCTGGAAGCGATTCCGCATTCAGGATGTCAGCACCGCCGTCTACTTCGCCACGAAGAAAAGCGCCGCGTCACCGGACGAACAGTGGCGCACCTTCCTGGATCGTCTGCAGGGAAAAGAGATCACATACGAAACGGAGCCCCAGTATCTCACCGGTATCCGGACGCTCCACGCAGAGGACATCTCCTTTGCGGAGGATATTATTCAGAACGACAACCTGCTGGAGTTCTACATGGAAGTATCGTTCCATGCGGACGAGGTGTTCGGAACCAACGTCTGTACCACCGAGAACGATGACTGGCTGAACATCTATGCCAACTACGATCTGGATGCCCGCCGTGTCTGTGACACGCTGGAGGTGTATCTGCAGCGGGGCAACGGCGATGAGGAGGCGTTCAAGTATCGCCTCAGCGCCGAGGAACAGGCCCTGCTCCTCCCCAGGATGAACACCTACTGTCAGGAGTACTGGGGCCAAAGTCTGGAGGAGTGCAGTGCGAACTATCTGTCGGAGCAGAGTCCGGCATCCCCGGAGATGCAGATGTAGCGCCGTGTTGCCCCCTGTGGGCCGCTGTGTGCGGCTTTCAGCGGCTGACCGACCGAGTACCCCGCCCTGGGGAAACAGGCGGGGTTTGCGCCGCTTTTCGAGGGAGGTGGAGGCCGACGAAAGGCAAGCAGGAGAAAGGCCCGACGCTCCTTGTGCGCCGAGCCATTCACAACTGCCCGCAGTGCGGGCAGTTTCAGGCTTTTGGATAGGCCGTTCCTTTTGAGCCTAAACAGCAGCAGGAACGCTCCATTTTACGAGAACGCCGCTGTACCAAGGGTTTTACAGCGGTTCCAACAAACAAGGAGGTACTATGGTAAAAGGAAAACAGAAGGTAACTGTATGGATGACCCCATCTGTGAAGGAGCAGATTGAGGACACCTATCGGTCAGATAACTGTAGAACCCAAAGTGAGTTCATCGAAAAAGCAGTGGAATTCTATCTTGGCTATCTGCATACCAAGAACGCCGGCGCCTTTCTGCCCGAAGCACTCTCTGCCATGATGACCGGCACACTGGATTACTATACCGGGCGCATGGGCTCGCTCCTGTTCAAGCAGGGCGTGGATCTCCATGTGCTGGGACAGATCATCGCTTACGACACCGACATCGACGAAGGCGAATACCAGCGCCTGCGCGGAAAAGCCATCCGGGATATGAAGCGCACCAACGGGCGCATCTCCTTCAAGGACGCACTGGACTTCCAGAAGTCGGTGTAACCCATGGCAAAGCTCGTACAGAAAAGCGGCTATATCCAATCGGACAAGGCCGGCGGGTACATGAAGTACATCGCCACCCGTGAAGGCGTGGAGAAGCTGTCCGGAAACGGTCCGGTTACCAAAGGCCAGCGGGAGCTGATCCAAAAGCTGCTCCATGACTTTCCCGATGCTGCGGAGCTGTTCGAGTACGAGGACTACTGCAAGACCCCAACGCTTGGAACTGCCTCCGCATTCATCACCATGGCGCTGGATGCAAACCTTCATGAGATGAACTCAGAGAGCGGATACATGTCCTACATTGCCACCCGTCCTCGTGTGGAGCGTCACGGCGCACACGGCCTGTTCAGCTCCGCTCCGGCAGTTGACCTGAATGCAGCCATGTCCGAGCTGGAGGCCCATGAAGGAAATGTGTGGACCATCATCTACTCCCTGCGCCGGGAAGATGCCGCCCGCCTGGAATACGACAACGCGGATGCGTGGCGCACTCTGCTCATGATGCACACACAGGATCTGGCCAGGGCTATGCGGATACCGGTGGATCACTTCCGCTGGTACGCAGCCTTCCACAATGAGGGACATCACCCCCATATCCACATGATGGTCTGGTCGGACAATCCCAAGGAGGGCTTCCTGACCAGAGAAGGCATTGCGGCCATGCGCTCCAAGCTGACCAACACTATCTTCCGGGATGAGATGAATCAGATCTACGAGCGGAAGGATGTAGCCTACAAAGATCTGGTCGAGACAGCCCAGGACACCATGCGGGAGCTGATCCACAGGATGAATCACCAGCTCTGCGACAACCCCGTCATCGAGGAGCAGATGCGCCAGCTGGTGCAGGCTCTGGAAACCACCACCGGGAAAAAGCAGTATGGCTATTTGAAAAAGCCACTGAAAGCGTTGGTGGACACCATCGTGGATGAGCTGTCCCGACAGCCGGAAGTAGCGCAGTGCTACGAAATCTGGAATCAGATCCGGGACGAGCTGAACGAGTGCTACGGCAGCCGCACACCACGGGAGCATCTCCCGCTCTCCCAGCAGAGGGAGTTTCGCAGAATCAAGAACGACATCATCCGGGAGGCCGAGAACATCCGTCTCGGCCTCCCAACTTTTGAAGATGAAGCACTGCAGGACGAGCCTGAGCCGGAGGAAGCACAGGAGGAACATCGATCCACCAGCGTATACGATCAGGCACAGCGCTACCGTGCCGCCAAATCCGTGCTGCAGGATGTCTATGCGCTGGATGAGGAACACGCGGAAGCGGTTCGGGAGCTGGAGCAGCTCTGGGCAGAGGGATATACGGTGGCAGCCCACCAGCTGGGTAAGTTCTACCGGGACGACCTCTCCACCATGCGGGATCATGAAAAAGCCGAGCGGTGGTTTCGATTGTCCGCAGAGGCCGGAAATGACTTCTCGGAATACGCCCTTGGGAAACTGCTCCTTTCTCAGAAACGCACAGCGGAGGCATTGCGCTGGCTGGATAAGGCTGCCGGGCATGGAAACCAGTTTGCCCAATATCGTTTGGGAAAGCTCTACCTCGCCGGCGAGTCTGTAAAGAAGGATGTGAGAAAAGCTCTGGAGTACCTGACCGCTGCCGCCGAACAGGGAAATTCCTTTGCCCAATATACCCTGGGCAAGCTGTATCTCCTGGGCCGGGATGTGGAGCAGGATCGGGAGCAGGCCAGGGAGTGGTTCACACGCTCAGCCGCCCAGGGCAACCAGTACGCTCAATTCTTCCTCGACCGCTTCGACCAGTTCCGTGATCCGTCCGTGATGCTTGCGGCAACCAAGCTGCTCCATCACATGAGCCGGATCTTCCGGGATAATTCTGTACCGCCTCATAACCCGGCCGGAATCCGCATTGACTCCAAACGGCGCACACGCCTGATGGAGAAACGTATGGCCATAGGCCACAAGGCAGACGATCACGAGGAGCAGGTGTCGTATCAGCAGACCATGTAACAGGAGGGAACCATGTCAACCTATATTCACTTTACAGAAGAGCAAAGGCAGCGTGCCGCCGCTGTGGACTTGGAGGAGTTCCTCCGGTTCCGTGGCGAGAAGCTGATTCCGTCCGGCAGAGAGAAACGGCTGGCCAAGGACCACAGCGTCACCGTCCGCGGAAACGAGTGGTACGACCATGCCGAGGAGAGGGGCGGTCACGCCGTCAGCTTTGTGCAGCGCTTCTACAACCTCAGCTATCCCGAAGCGGTGACCATGCTGCTGGGCGGAGAAGTGGGTACCATCTACCCCTCTGCCGCAGAGCGGGTGGTGGAGCCGCCAAAGCCCTTTGTCCTGCCGCCGGTCCACTCCGATATGCGCAGGGTCTATGCCTATCTGGTGAAGCATCGGAACATTGACCGAAGTGTGGTAGCCCACTTCGCCAGGGAAAGGCTCCTGTACGAAGATGCGAAATACCACAATGCAGTATTTGTGGGCACAGATGAGGAAGGCGTCCCGCGTCACGCCCACAAACGGAGTACCAACAGCTACGGAAAAGCCTTCCGGCTCAATGTGGAGGGCTGCAATCCCCGCTACAGTTTTCACCATATGGGAACAGACGAAAGCCTCTATGTGTTCGAGGCACCCATCGATATGCTCTCCTACATCACGCTCCATCCGGAGGACTGGCAGCGCCACAGCTATGTGGCCTGCTGCGGCACCTCCATCCAGCCGGTGGCGAAGATGCTGGAGCGGATGCCCCAGATTCACACCGTGCTGCTTTGTCTGGACAACGACGAGGCTGGCCACCTGGCCAACCAGCGCATGATGGCCCAGCTGGAAGCGGACTACACCGTGGAACGGCTCGTTCCGGAGAACAAGGACTGGAACGATGACTTGACTACAGTCAGAGAACAGAAATGCGAGGTGAACACATTATGCCAGAGTTTTGGATAACTCTGTTGGAGCAGCTCAAGGAGTCAAAGGTGGCTCTCCTGATTCTGGCCGGCGCCGGAATGTTTCTTGTCATCGGAGGACTTGCTGCGCTGTCCCACTGCTACACCCTGAGCGGCATCAAGTCCAGGACGGTGGGCGACGGACAGCACGGTACCGCGAGGTGGGCCACCGCAAAGGAGATCAAAAAGATCTATGCCCATGTCCCGTTCCGGGTCAGGGACTGGCGCAGCGGCCACAACCGCCCCGCGGAGCAGGGGCTGGTGCTGGGGTGCAAGGGCAAGAAGGGCGAGCTTACCGCTCTGGTGGACAGCGACGATATCCACTGCCTCATGATCGGCGCTTCCGGCATCGGCAAGACAGCCTATTTCCTCTATCCCAATCTGGAATATGCCTGTGCCAGCGGCATGAGCTGGCTGGCGCTGGACAGCAAGGGCGACCTTGCCCGGAATTACGGAACCATCGCCAAGGAGTGCTATGGGTACAATATCTCTGTTATCGACCTGCGTAATCCCACCCGCTCGGATGGCAACAATCTGCTGACGCTGGTCAACCGGTACATGGATATCGCCCGAAAGGAGCCGGGGAATCTGGCGGCCCGCGCAAAAGCAGAAAAATACGCCAAGATCCTGTCCAAGACCATTGTCAACCCGGACGGCGATGACAGCAACCGTGGGCAAAACGCCTTCTTCTACGATGCCGCCGAAGGTCTGCTCACCTCTGTCATCCTGATGCTGGCTGAGTTCCTGCCGCCCGACGAAGACCATCCCCAGGAGCGCCGACACATCGTCTCCGTGTTCAAGCTGGTGCAGGATCTTCTGGAACCCAGTGGCGTCAAGGGCAAGAGCCACTTCCAGCTTCTGATGGGCAAGCTGCCTCCGGACCACAAGGCGCGGTGGTTCGCCGGAGCCGCCCTCAACAGCGCCGAGCAGGCCATGGCCTCCGTCATGTCCACGGTCCTGTCCCGGCTGAATGCCTTCTTGGACAGCGAACTGGAGCAGATCCTGTGCTTTGACAGCGCCATCGACGCCGAGAAGTTTGCGTCGGAGAGGTCCGCCATCTTCCTGATCCTGCCGGAGGAGGACACCACCAAGAACTTTATGGCCGGTCTGATGATTCAGAATCTCAGCCGGGAGCTGTTTGCCGTGGCCGATGAGAACGGCGGCAAGCTGAAAAACCGGGTGGTGCTGTTCTGCGACGAGTTTGGAACCATGCCGCCCTTTGATATTCTGCCCCTGTTCTCCGCCGGTCGATCTCGCCGGCTGACGCTGGTACCCATCATCCAGTCGTTGGCGCAGCTGGAGAAAAACTACGGCAAGGAAGGCTGCGAAATCATTCAGGACAACTGCCAGGACACCATCTTCGGCGGTTTCGCCCCCAACAGCCAGACTGCGGAAGTCCTGTCCAAAGCCCTGGGCAGCCGCACCGTCCTCTCCGGCTCGGTGAGCCGAGGGAAGAACGATCCCAGCCAGAGCCTGCAGATGATGGAACGGGCACTACTCACCCCTGACGAGCTGAAATCCATCCCCAAGGGCAGCTTCATTGTCATGAAAACCGGTACCCATCCCATGCGGACCCGGCTCCAGCTCTTCCTGAACTGGGGCATCACCTTCGGGGAGCCGTACACTGTGCCGGAGCGGGCAAACCGAGCGGTGGCCTATGCCAATCGTGTGGATCTGGAACGGAATCTTCCGAAGTCTGCCAAGGCAGAGGAAGCAGCGGAACACCGGGGCTATGCGGTGTCCGGACACGGCGGTATGGCGCATGAACCAGTACAGGAGAGAACCCGAAAGCGGGGTAAAAGTATCAAATCCATGGAGGAAGAAAACACATGAGCTACTTTGGAACCATCTACGCCGACACCGAACTGCCCTCCAGAGCAAGGGCAGTTTATATGTACCTGCGGGATCGGTCAGACGCTGAGGGCAAGTGCTGGCCCGGCATCAAGACCATCGCCTCGGACATGAAGCTGTCCCGCTCCACGGTCAAGCGGGCTGTATCCGATTTGGAAAAAGCCGGATATCTGGTCAAAGCCCCCCGATACCGTCCCAACGGCAGCAGTACCTCCAATCTCTATACTGTAAAATAAAGAGAAAGTGGTTTGTACCAAAAAGTTGTACAAACCACTTTTGAAGGAATCGAATTTTTAAAACCTTCCACCAAGGGGAGGCTGCGCTCATGTGCTGGACCCAGGGGCGGTTCATTGTGAACCGCCCAGAAGGACTCACTCTAACTGAGATTTAATGCAGAGAAAGAAACTAACGGAAGAACGGCGGGGACTTGTCGGCAATGCGCTCCCGGCAAGTCCCTGCTTTTCTTCTGCCGGAGAGATTGTGCGTTCGCATAAAATTGCGATACGCTCTTGAAGATAATAGAGATTAGCGGTAAAATATAAGTCAAGTGTGCATTAAGGCCCGTTCTTTGAGAATCACCTTACAAAATATCTGTATTATCTGGAAGAAGGAGAGAGTACATGGCGCTTTCTTATAACCGTATGTGGAAGTTACTTGTAGATAAGAAAATGAGCAAAGCGGATTTGAGAAAAGCCGCAGATATTGCGCCGAATACAATGACAAAGCTACGGCGAGATGAAACGGTAAATCTCGCTATTTTGGGCCGTATATGTGAGACCCTCGACTGTGATTTCGGCGATATTATGGAATATGTAAAAGAATCAAAAAATAGTTCAAACACGCAAACATCTTCAAAGGAGTAGTTGTATATGGCAGAGAGGCAACCGTCCTGGGATAAATATGAAGCCGCTATCCTGTTAGAAGGGATCCTTGCCTCTATGAAAGGCGAGCTCACACGCTCAGACGCAGTTAAGGCAGTATCTCACGATTTAAGAGCAATGGCAGTTCATCGGGGCATAGAAATTGATGCGGTGTATCGTAATACAAACGGAATCTCATTTCAAATGAAAAGCATGGAGTCAGCATATTTGGGACGCACAGTTTTCAAACCGGCTACCAGACTTTTTACAGGGGTTGCAAGTTTGTATCATGACTCCCATGACGAGTATCAAAAATTACTGAAGGAGGCAAGAGCAATGATAATCGATGGAAAAACCGTTAAAGATGATTTCATGCGGTATCTTGCCGAACAAGTGTCTCCTGCCCAGCTTTCTGACTTTTATATTTGTTATTCTGAAATCGAAACCTTTTGCTTGAAAATAAAAGTCCTGCAAAAACCGTTGTTCCAGACAACAGACATCGAAACCATAAAGAAAGTTCAGCGCACAATTGAACAAAATAAATTCTTCAGAATAACCCGCAGAAAGCAGATCAATAAAATTGTTGCTGCAGGGCGATATTACTACAACTACATAAAAGAAGGGCTCTATTCTCGTATTGGCATTGAGGAAACAGCAGTTGAGGAATCCAACACCGCCACTCAGACATTTCAGCCACAACACACACATAATATCGCAAACGATACAATGTCAAAATCTGTTGCGAGTGAACAGTCGGATGAGATAAACAGCAGAAGTTTTTCTCGATACCTGTCGGAAACACTGAAAATGGCCGATGCTACCAGTCGGAGTTATTCTTCGGCAATAAATAATTGTGAGGTGTTTGCAAGAGAACACCAACTGCCTTCTTGGCAACTTTACACTTCTGATCGGCAAGCTGCGCAGGAAACGATTCGCTTACTCTTAAACGATGCGGATTTTTTGAGTTACAATGCGAGGCAGCATAATCGCTTCCGAGCGGCTTTGCAGAAGTTTCTTATGTTCATTGGGGCTGAGCCGCAACAGACTGTTCCTACAAAAGCGGACATAGATTCTGCGAGTCCTTACAGGAATGAAGGTTATGAGCAAGTGCTCAGAGAATATTTCATGAAGGGATTCCGTATGGATTCGCCTCTTGAGATACGCAAATTTAAGAGGTATTACACAGCAACCCATGCCACAGAGCTGACTGACTCTGATGATGACATCAGCAACAAAATCAAGCAACTATGCATTCTTTACGAGGGGAAAGCCTTTCTCCCAGATGTCATGTTGAGCGAAGATCGAAAGGAAGAACTGCTGGATTACATCGAGAGCGCCTTTGCAGACGGGAAAGCAGCTATTTATTATCAAGCGATTTTTGCCGAATTTTCTGATGTGTTCTTGGACTACCATATTCACGATGCCGATATGCTGAAAGCGTACTTGACCTCTATCGGAAACGGAAGATTTTTCATCAACAGAAGTTTTATATCGAAAACGCCCGATGTCAGCATGGACCCGCTATCGGAAGTTCGCTCTTGCTTGCAAAACTTTGGAAGACCGGCGACTTATGATGAGCTTTTTGCTGCACTGCCGCATCTTCCACAGAGTAAAATAAAGTTGATCCTTGCCAGCAATGTTGAATTCGTCAACAATGGCCGCAGCGAATACTTCCACGAAAGTATTGTCCATTTGTCTGATGAAGAATTGGATGGAATTGCTGAAATCATCCAGAGGACCATTGACGAAAGGGATTTCATTGGTGGTAATGAGCTTTATGATGCAATCCGGGCAAAATATCCCTATATCATAGAGGAAAATCACACCCTCTCCGTGTATGGGTTCCGGGATGCACTAAAGGCAAAATTAGGTGATAAATTTTCGTTCAAAGGAAATATCATCAGCCGCTCGGGTCAGGAAATCTCGATGGTGGATGTGTTTGCAAAATATGCAAGAAGTCATGATAGTTTCACGCTGTCTGAGCTTCAGGGATTGGCGGATAGCCTCGCTACGACCATATACTTTGATACCGTTTACGAAAACAGCCTGAGAATCAGCCGGGATCAATTTGTATCGAAAGCAGCGGCCCAGTTCCCCGTTGCTGACATAGATGAGGTGCTGGACCGAATCTGTACGGAAAAGTATATTCCCTTGCCGGAAGTAACGAACTTTGGCGCACTCCCCTATGTGGGATTTCCCTGGAACAGCTTCTTGTTGGAACATTATGTGGCAAGTTACAGTCAGAAATATCTGCTCCTACATAGCAGCTTTAATGGAACTGAATGCGCCGGTGCAATTGTGAAGCGTTCCGCAGGCATCGGCAGCTTTGATGACTTGATCATTGACCTGCTGGCCAACAACAATCAAATAGAGATGAAAAAAGCCCCCGTGCTTCAATATCTGAGTGACAATGGATATCTTGCCCGCCGTAGATACTCAGAAATAGAATCGCTCATTATCAGAGCAAAAGCACAGAGGCAAAGGAAGGACACCGACTAATATGTACTCATATACCTGGGATGCCGAGACGGGCGGACTGCTGCTGAACAGCTCACCGCTTTCCTTCAGTAAGGAACCTCGTCCGGTGTATTACAAAGAACTGGATATTCTTGGATTTGACCGGTATTGGAATTATGCAAAGAATGACTCCTACCCCTATATGTGGGCGGAAGCCAACAATTATTTCTACCGGGGACGGCAGGTTGCCAAGACCAAAGGCGGCAGTCTTTATACCCCACCTGAAATTGTGATTATGGACGAGCCAGAGCCCGATGGACAACCTCTCCGCTTTGTTGATATTCCCGCTATGGTCGAAAAGAACCGGGATTTGTTGGAGAAACTGGCCGCAGAAACAATAAAGAAAATATACAACATTTATGTTGAATACATGGATCGGGTCGATGTCTTCTATGTGGCGTTCAGTGGCGGCAAGGATAGTGTAGTAGCCCTCGATCTGGTGCAGCGTGCTTTGCCGCACAATAAATTCAAAGTGCTATTTGGCGATACGGGAATGGAATTCCCGGATACATATAAAATAGTCGAAGAGATTGAACAGCACTGTAAAGACGCAAAGATTGAATTTTTAAGAGCAAAGTCTGACTTCGACCCGAAAGTCACATGGAGGGAATTTGGACCGCCAGCGCAGACGATGCGATGGTGTTGTAGTGTGCATAAAACTGCGCCTCAAATCATCTTACTGAGAGAGTATACCAATAATCCTCATTTTAGGGGAATGGCCTTCACAGGAATCCGAGGAGATGAAAGTGCTTCTCGAAGTGAATACGAAGGTATTAGTCACGGAGAGAAAGTTCGTGGACAATATAGCTGCCACCCAATCCTTGAATGGAACTCCGCCGAATTGTTTTCCTATATCTATGAGAGACAACTCTTGATAAATGATGCCTATAAAAAAGGAAATAGCCGTGCAGGATGTCTTGTGTGCCCGTTAGCCACATCGAAAAATATGTATTTTAAGGAACAAGCATACAGCTTTAGTGATGAGGGATATCGGACAACCACAACATTCAATAACATTATTCTGGAAACAACCTCCAAAGAGTTGTCTAATCCGAGCGCCGTCAAGGAGTTTATGGACATTGGTGGATGGAAAGCACGAAGAAGTGGAAAAGAATTATCATTCGCCAAAAGTTATACAAATGAATCATTTGAACAAGGTGTACTTACAATTCAAGTATCCCGTATAGAAACTGATTGGAAGCAGTGGATTAAAACAATTGGCAATGTAACCTTTCTGGAGAATGGTAATGTCGAAGTGCTTTGCAGAGATAAGTTGTATCACATTGAGATTGCCGAAAATACCAACGGACTAACTGCTACAGTTGTGATAGGGAAAAATACCCAGAAAGACATTTATTTTATGTCAGAATTGAAGACTGTGTTCAGAAAAACCGCATATTGCATTGGCTGTAGAGTATGCGAGGCGAATTGTCCGCATGGGTTTATTTCTATGAAGGATGGCCATGTAACAATCGATGACCGATGCGTAAAATGCAAAAAATGTCACGATGTATTCCATGGTTGCTTAGTAGCCAACTCGTTGCGATTGCCGAAAGGAGAAAAGAAAATGGGGAGCATTGACAGGTATGGAAATATGGGCATTGAACTCGATTGGGTTAGATCGTATTTCAAATTAAAGGATGAATTTTGGACTTCTCCTCACAGCCTTGGAACCAACATGGTTAAAAATCTCAAGAGCTTCTTGAACGATGCCGAAGTTACTGCTAAATCTAAATTTGCACCCTTTGGTAAAGTTATTGATAATATTGGAATAGAGAATTCCGACGCTTGGGCATTGATTCTTTGCAATTTGACATACACATCGGAGTTTAATTGGTGGGTCAAAAACATTGATTTTTCCACAACGCACACCCCTGATACCATTTATGCAATGCTGGATGACTCAATGAGTAAAAATTCTCGTTCACACATTGTCTCCGCATATAAAAACATCCTGATTTCTATTCCTCAATTAAGCAATGAAATCGGCCTGGGTGTCTGTGACTACACGCTAAAAAACGGAAAGCGTTTTTGGAATAGCGTGGTTCGCATCCCCTGGGAAAATCCGAATCCGCTTGTCATTCTTTACAGCTTATATAAATTTGCAGAGGCTTGCGGGGATTACCACCAGTTTACATTGTCCCGCCTCTTAAACCATGACCTCGAAAGTGACGGTGTTAGTCCTACTGAGATTTTTGGTCTTGACCGCAATCAGATGGAAAAGATTTTGAATGGTTTGACTATCAACTATCCAGATTTCCTCAACGCCAGCTTTACACTGGACCTGGATAATATCACTCTCAACAGCGAAAAGACATCTCAGGATGTGCTGAATCTGTTCTAAGGAGGAAGATGCTATGCCGATGTTGGAAAAATACCGTCATTATTTCAATATTGATCCGGATTATTTCCCCGCCGTGAACGAGGCGGTCATCACGAAGAACCCGGAAGTGTGGAAAAAATTCTTCCCCCACGAGACCTTCGTGAAACTTCTGAAGAACACGGTCAGCGTCCTGGAGCGCAAGCAGAAGCTCTGTCTATGGGTGGAAGGTGCCTACGGAACCGGTAAATCCCATGCCGTTCACACGCTCAAAAAGCTGCTGGATTCCAGCGAAGAAGAAACCCGTGAATACTTCCAGAGACATAAAATGGACAACGACCTGTACAACCGCTTCCAGGCCGTGAAGTCCAGCGGTCGTATCTTGACCGTTCACCGCTATGGTTCCGCTTCTATCCGCAGCGACCATAATCTTGTCTTTGCCATCCAGGAAAGCATTGAAAAGGCGCTTGTTGATGCCGGAATTGAAAACAAGGGCGGGAATGCGCTGAAGGATGCTACCATTGCATGGCTCTCTGACAAGGATAACAAAAACTACTTCAACGGACTGATCACTGGCACTTACTCTGACCTCTTTGGCGGAGATGACGCCGATACGGTGATTGAGAAGTTGCGCACCTTCTCCGGCGAGGCGCTGGCAAGGATTATGGACAATATCTTCAAGGTAGCCGATGAGCGTCAGGTAAAAGCTCTGTCGCTGAGCGTGACCGATTTGGGCAACTGGATTCGTGAGGTCATCCGGGCAAACAGTTTGAAGGCGATTGTCTTTATGTGGGACGAGTTTACCGAATATTTCTACAACAACGCCCGCAATCTCACCGGATTTCAGGAGCTTTGTGAAATCAGCGAAACCGATCCCTTCTATTTTGTGCTGGTGACCCATGTGACCCAGGGCCTGTTCCATGAGCGCGACCAGGACTTCATCAAGCTGAACGGACGCTTTGTCAGTCCGCACAGTTTAATCAGCCTGCCTGAAAATATTGCATTCCAACTCATGGGTGCAGCCATGGAGAAGAATAAGGACGAAGTTGTTTTGGCAGATTGGGAGGTAGCCCTTGGCGACCTGACTGATAGAACACAGGCATCCCGTAAGCTGGTGAAGTCGGTGGCTCGGATCACCGACAAAGAGATGATCGATATTCTCCCGATACATCCCTATGCCGCCCTGCTTCTCAAGCATATTTCCTCTGCGTTTGATTCCAACCAGCGCAGTATGTTTGACTTTATTAAAAATGACCGTGGCGATGAAATCAAGGGGTTCCAGTGGTTTATTGACAATTTCGGGCCAGAGGACGACAACCCGCTGCTTTCCGTCGATATGCTTTGGGAATTCTTCTATGATAAGGGAAAAGAATATCTATCGCATGATATTCGCTCTATTCTGGACTATTACAATCGTGCTGGGAATCAGCGCCTTGATTCTGACCAAAAACGTGTACTCAAAACGGTTCTTCTGTTGCAGGCAATTTCTCAATATGCCGGCGACTCTGTTGAGCTGTTTATTCCCAACGAAAAGAACCTTGACAACGCTTTTGAAGGGACTGATATGGAAGGCTCCGCAGCGAGATGTGCGGATCAGCTTGTTCGAGAAAAGGTGTTGTTCTCCAAGTCCCTTGGCGGTGGAAAATTCCAGTATGCTGCTTACAACCATGAAAACGAAATTGATGTAACACCTTTTGAGGAACAGATCGACCGCAAGAGCACCTCGGCTTTTATCACAGAGGAACTTGCTGACAGAACTCGTATCGTGGATGCAATCAGCCTTGGTGGAGCTTTGAAGCTTCGCTATGAACTGCGCTATGTTTCGTCTTCCGACTTTGATTCTACAATCAAGCAGCTTCGCAACACGGAAGAAAAGTATGCAAATAAGATCGTTGCTGTTGTATGCTTTGCGAAAGATGATGCAGAAAGTGTGGTTCTGGGCAAGAAAATACATGACGCCCTTGCTGCTGGCACCTACAACATGATTTTCATTGATGCCAGCCGTACTCCGTTTGGTGCGGATGGCTATGGCGTGTATCGTCACGATATGGCGTTATCTATGTCCCAGCAAGGAAAAGACCCTGCATTAGTTACTCAATATGCCAACAATGCAAAAGATTCTCTGAAGAAATGGAAAACCCGCATTGCAGGCGGTGAGTTTATGGTTCACACCGCAGATAAGCCGGATGGGGAACGTGCTACTACGCTGGACGCTCTGTACGGCCTTCTTGCAGAAATCAACAAGAAAAAGTTCGTGTCCTGCCTTGAGGGCTCTTACAATGTCATTGCCAATATGTATACACCGAGCAGCTTGAAGCAAGGTGTTGAGTGCGCATTCAATGAGAAAACAGCTGGTACCTTCCTGTCCGGCAGTCCCGCCACAAAGTTGGAAATCGCTCTTGACGGCGCATGGAAGGTTCCCGAATACTGGCTTTCCAAGCCTCATCTCTTGATTTCCAAAATCAAGCTGTGTGTTGATGAAATTGTAAACGATGGCTTCCAGAACGGTGGTGGCCGTGTATCTATCAAGCAAATCTATGACGTTTTGAAGGCGGCACCTTATGGTTTTATGCCCTGTAATCTGTCTGCATTTATTATGGGCTTTGTGCTGAAGGAATACGCCTCTGGGACATATAGCTGGAGCGATGGGCTTACCAACGACATTTTGAATGTTGGCAAACTCAAGGAAATGATTGACGAAGTTATTCGCCTTGAAATCACGCCGAATCCTCGCTATAAGGATAAATATATCGTTGCGATGACCCCCGCAGAGAAGGCTTTTAACGAAATTACTTCCGTGGCATTTGGGATTCCGCTTAATATGTGTACTTCGGTTCCAAACACCAGAGAACGCATCCGCAACAAGATGAAGGAATTCTCCTTCCCGATTTGGACTTTGAAGTATATTCTGGACAAAGAATCGCTTCAGACGGAAACCTCCGTGTTGTCCGAAATCATTGATTCTTTTTGTGGAATTGCCAACAGCAATAACATGGGTACAGCGAAGAGCGATAGCGATATTGCCATGGCAATCGGAAATCTTGCCCTTTCCAATCCAGATGCCGCAAAAGATTTGCAAACGATTTTGACCAAGGAAAAGTGTACCCAGGGTATGGCTGCCTACCTTGAAACCTTTGAAAATGGTACGCTTGTCTCTCTTGCTAAAACAGTTGGCGATGGCGGTCAATACCTCAATGTTCTCCGCAGGAAGTTTGATGCGGATGCGGCGAATTGGGTTTGGAATGTCGAAACCGCACAGCAGAAAATCCGTGAGGTTATTCTGGAGTATCAAATCATTGTAGAAAGCAATAAGATTATCTCCAAAAGCATCTCCTATGATGCGACCATACGGGAGTGGTGTGACAAGTGCGGATATATTCGCATCTCCTATGCAGCTGCAAAAAATTATCTTGATGAACTTGGGCCATTCCTCGGAATGCTCTATAACCTGAAAAAAGCAGGAACGCTGCTGGATTCCCAGAAGCAGTCTTTCCTGGAACTTGTTCAGGCAAACGGAAGCGCATTCCGCAACTTCTACAACAACCAGGTTGATCTGTTCAACCGTGTGTGCGGATACTATCTTGATGGGCTTTCAGAAGACGAAATCAAGGATGTGTTTGACACGATGCCTGCTGGCTCATTCACCTACGAAAAAGCAGACTATCTGAATCAGGTTGAAGCGAAGGTTGGGGCCTATAAGGAAGGCCAGAAAAACACACAGTTAAAGAAACTGTGGAGAGAGAAAACTGGGACTGACTCTCCTCGTGACTGGTCGAAAAAACACAAGATGCCTATTCTGTGTCTTATCCCTGACAACGAGGTTGCAAAAGCAAAAGCTGCATTTGGAGCTGTCAACCGTGCCAAAGCGGATGAACAGGCAATCGACCGTGCCATGGAATATTTTGCGTCTGCAAAATTCTTTGACCTTCTGGATGATAGTGCCGCTTTGGACAAAGCGTTTAGAGACAGTATCATCGGAAACTATGCGGTTATGCTTCTAAATATTCAGGAAGTGAAAGATTACCTTGACTCTCACATCACAGCAGAGCCGTTTGAGTGGTTCGGCCTTCCCGAAATTGAAAAGAAGCTTCGTCAAATGGCAGAGGCGAAATATAACCAGGGTGGTTGTGAACGTGCCCTCGCCAAGATCGATGAGATGGATATTGCTGATGTGAAGAAGTATCTAAAGGACCTCATTCGGGATAACATGGTTGTTGGCATGGAGATTATCAAAGGGAACTGAGGAGGTGCAAAATGACCATCCAAGAAGTCATTAAAAAAATTGACCGCTATCTGAAGAAAGATAATGTCGAGCCTCTTATCGTAGATGTTCAAAACAAGGCAGATTTGGAAGCCATCATGCTCCACTATCAATTGCCCCAAAATGTCTTTCTTTGTGCCTCTGATGCGGCGTTTTGCAAACCTGATGAATTCCCTGTCATCCCCAACATTCTTGAACGCCTTGCTCATGAGAATACCAACTTTTTTGTCAGTGAGATCACGAGCTTCCTCAAGTTAAAAGGCGAAAAGGCCTTGGTGCAAGAATTAAAAGAACTTCTATCTATGAGCACTGAGGGCCATGCAGTTATCCTCACCTTTCAATGTGTGGAATACTTGCATACCCTTATTAAAAATGACAGGCGCCTTGATAGCAGAATTTGCGTTTTAGAGGGGATACCATCCGCTCGTCCTAAGCTGATTTTTACCGCAGAGGGCATTCAACCTACGGACGCAAGTGCGCTGGTAAAAGGGCTTCGAGGCATGGCCAAGGCGGTGGAATCAGCCGCAGCAGAGATTCTATACATCGAGACTGCAAAAAGCAAGGATCAGTATCCGTTTTCGCTCTATACGATCTCAGATTTGAAGAATCCTTATGAAGTATTGTGTCATTTGGACGCAATGACATCTGTACTGCCAGAAAGTTACGGAGATGAAGAGAACTGGCAGTATGCTTTGACAGAGTTTCGGAAATATTCTTCTTGGCAACAGTTGATTTCCGCCCAAATAGGGAGCGTCAACAATTTGGATATTGTTATCTCTACTTACAAACAAAAAGCTTCTAACAAGAAATGGCTTTGGTTGTACTTTATCGGGCTCAAACTGTTCCATGCGGGAAACAACTCCTACTTCAACAAGGCAATAGAAACGGCTACTTCCCCATCCGGGCTGATTCACAGCTTGTATCGTACTATCTTAGAGGAAGATCCGACCGACAAAGACTTTATTTCCCAATATCGACAAAGAAAAGACCTTTTGAATTCCATTGAAAACCCACTTGATGAGGTCAGTGGATTTTGCAAGATAGTCCAAAGCAAGGGGAAATATGCGCTCTGCTACCTGACAGACAATACCCTTCAGGAAAAGGAGCTTATTTTCAAGCTGTTGGATAGATACAGTGAGGACTTCGGGAGAGCAGAACTTCTTGATATATTGGAGCGAATTTATCCTGATCTTCGGGCGTATCTGACAGCGTACCATTTCAAAAGTGAACTGCTTGATAACTATTTCCAGGAGTACAAATATCAGAAGGTTGTCAATAAGATTTTCCCGGACTTCATGACACTTGTCGAAAAGCAAGCAGTCGATCGGGATTATAACAGAATTCTCCCGCCACGCAGTTCTGTGATAGAAGGAATTGATGTAACGGATACCCAGACTTATTTTACAGATGCAATGGGCGTGGAGTATCTTGGCTATATCATGTCCAGATGTCATGCACTTAAACTCATGGCGAAAGTTACTGTGTGCAGATGTGAGCTTCCATCCATCACCAGTCGGAACAAGGAATTTTGGGATGTCCTATCCACAGATCGATTCCCCATCATCTCTGTTGATAAGATAGATAAAATCAAGCATCACGGTGAGGAAGGCTATGATTATAGTCGAGAGGATCGTAAGCTCCCGATTCATTTGATTCGTGAACTGGAGCTGATTGATGAACTCCTGAAGAAAATCAAAACAAACCTCACAAACGGCGACTATCAAAAGGCCATCTTAATTGCAGACCATGGTGCCAGTCGGCTTGCTGTAATTCACGGAACCGAAAATCTATGGGAAATGCAATCAAGCGGGAAGCACTCTGGGAGATGTTGTCCGAAAAGTGAGGTCGATGAGAGGCCGGACAGTGCCACGGATGCGGAAGATTTCTGGGCGCTTGCCAATTATGACCGTTTTAAGGGAAGCCGGAAAGCGAATGTTGAGGTTCATGGCGGCGCAACATTGGAGGAAGTTACCGTACCGATTATCGAGATTTCGTATCTTAACGATGCCGTTGAAGTTAAAATAATGCCGATTGATTCAACTGCAACATTTACGGGTATCCCCGAAATTTTCGTTAGTTTCCGCAAGAAAGCTGCCATTAAAGTATTTTCTACGGAAAAGTTGGTGGATGTCAGCGTCGTAATAGACGGTCATACCTACGAAGCAAAACCGACTGCTGATAATTTCTATGTTGTTGAGGAAATGACTGAAATTCGTCGTGCCAAGACATACAGCGTAGATGTATTTGCCGGTGGAATGCCTGTTGCCACTGGCCTGCCACTTCGAGTGAAAAAAGAAAGCGGCAGCGAAAAGAACATTCTGTAAGGAGGGATACTCGTGACCGAAAAACTTCGGGATTGTTTCGATGAAATGGTCGTCTACAAGGATTTGAAGAAAAGCAACTTCTTTTCTGCGTTAGGTCTGCCATCGTTTTTGAGAGACTGGCTGCTCAAAAAGTTTGCTGATGATGAAGGTAATCTGGACATAGACGAACTTACGGATTTTATCCGCACCTATCTTCCGAATAAAGAAGAATGGGTCAGAATCAAAGATAGAATCATTAACGATAACGAGCGTGTCAAACTCCTGACCAAGATTTCTGTCGATATAAGCATAAAAACCGGAGAAATCACCTTTTCATTGCCCGACTTCGGTTTGACAAATAAAGAAACCATGATTGATGTGTCTACATGGGATCAGTATCGTGGAGAGCTTATCAGTGGGCAGGAGGTCTGGGGTGTGGTCGAGCTCGGCTATCGACCCCCGGATGACACTGCGAAGCCTAAAATTCCAGGGAAAATTCGCCTTACTGGATTTACAAATTTCTGCCCTTATACTATTGACCTTGATTATTACAAGGATGTTCGGAATGAATTTACAACTTCCGAGTGGATTGATGTGCTGTTAGGGGCCATAGATTACAATGCGGGCGGGTATGAAAGTGAGGAACAAAAGCTTTCCATGCTGACACGCATTCTTCCCTTTGTGGAGAAACGCCTCAATCTGATAGAGCTTGCACCCAAAGGAACTGGCAAGTCCTATGTATTTGGCCATGTGAGTAAATATGGTCTTCTAACAGATGGCGGAAAGGTAACTCGGGCAAAAATGTTTTATGATACCGCTCGGAAGACTCCCGGCTTTGTTACCGGCCACGACTTTATCGCAATAGATGAGGTAAAGTTGGTGCAGTTTGGCGATGTGAACGAAATGCGCTCTATCATGCAGGGATATATGGAGTATGGACAGTTTAACATCGGTGGCTACGAGGGGAAATCTGATGCAGGCATCATCTTCCTGGGTAACATCGCACAGGATAATATGGATGAGTGGCAGAATATGTTCTCCGAGCTGCCCTCACTATTTCAAGAAAGTGCATTGGTAGACCGAATCCATGGTTTCATCAAGGGTTGGGATATACCAAGAATGAATGATGATTTGAAGCTGTCCGGCTGGGCGTTAAATTCAGAATACTTCTGCACCATTTTGCACGAGCTTCGCAATGATGTGAGTTATAGAGCGATTGTTGATCAAATTATTGATGTTCCTGATAGGGCAGATACCCGTGACACGGAGGCCGTAAAGCGCATTGCAACAGCATATTTGAAGCTGTTGTTCCCGAATGTGCGGAGCGCACGGGACATCAATCCAAAGAGATTCCAGCAATATTGCCTTCGTCCTGCTGTCCGTATGCGTAAAATCATCAAACGGCAGCTTGGGATTCTCGATGTGGAGTTCAAGGGTAAGGATGTGCCTTCTTTCTCGCTGAAGGAGATTCCTTATGAAAATTGATTGTATCATCTGCGGTAAAAATAATCTTAACAAGAACACCATCGGTATTAACAAAAAACTATTGGGCGAAGACATGGAGAATTTCTACTGTATGGATTGCCTTGCCGAATATCTTGGGTGTACTGTTGAGGAATTGCTTGATAAAATCGAGGAGTTCAAAGAGGAAGGCTGTAAATTATTTGAATGAGGTGGGATTGTGAAGCGTTTTATCTATGCGGATAATGCAGCCACAACACAACTGGATATTGATGCGTTTGAGGCGATGCAACCATATCTTTTAGAAGAATACGGAAACGCTTCGCAGCCCTATTCATTTGCGAGAGCGCCCAAAAAAGCTCTGCGGGAATCGAGGGAAATCATTGCCCAGTGTATTGGCGCTCAACCTGACGAAATATTTTTCACTTCAGGTGGTACGGAAAGCAACAACTGGGCAATAAAGGGAACTGCATTTCTCGACCCGGAAAAACACGGATTTATAACATCAGCCATTGAGCACCATGCGATTTTGCGTCCGTGCGCTGATATTGAAAGAATGGGCTATCCCGTTTTTTATCTGCCGGTAGATTCTACCGGCAAAGTAAATACCGCAACGCTGTCAGAACACATTGCACCGGATACTCGGCTGGTTTCTATTATGGCCGCCAACAACGAGATAGGCTCCATTCAGGACATTCCAGCGTTAGCTGCCATTGCTCATTCCGTTGGCGCAATGTTTCATACCGATGCTGTTCAGGCGGTTGGACATATCAAAATAGATGTGAACGATCTTGGTGTAGATATGCTTTCTGCTTCCGCCCACAAATTCCATGGTCCCAAAGGTATCGGCTTCCTGTATGTCCGAAAAGGGACGCCGCTGGCTCCATACGCAAGTGGCGGCAGTCAGGAAAACCACATGAGGGCGGGCACAGAGAATATCGCATCTATTGTAGGTATGGCGGCTGCATTAAAAAAATGTGTAGATGGACTGAAAGATACAGCGGAGCATTTAACTCGGCTGGAAACCAAACTAATCATGGGCTTGTCAGATGCGAATGTACGATTTTCCAGAAATGGGAGCGCAGCACATATCCCCGGGAACATCAGTCTCTCTTTCCCCGGCTACAGTGGTGAAGCCCTCTTGCACCGATTGGATTTGATGGGAATCTGTGTCTCTACTGGTTCAGCCTGCAATAGCAGAGAAACACAAATATCCCATGTGTTGCAGGCGATTAAACTGGAGCCAGAACTGGCAAAGGGAACAATACGATTGTCGTTAGGAAAGAACAATACAGAAGGCGATATCGACGAAATCGTTGATGCACTTTTGCGAATTTTGAAGTAGAGCTTCTATTGAATACGATAACAATCATCAGCACTTGCTGGATGTGATGAAGTCCCTGTAAGGTGGTGTCATGATGAGCGAAGAACAACCCCTGATTGATTTTAGCCAAATCCCAGAATATGAAATGAAAGCCCTCTGCCGTACACTGCTGCAATCTTGCAGGGAGTTCTATTCCGACCCCAAGAATGTTGAGAAATTTGAACGGTGGAAAGCAGAGCGTGACAAGGAAAACAGAAAAGAGGTGTGATGATGTCAAGGACGATAACCGTAAAAGGAGTTGGCAGAGTCTCCACTCCGCCGGATTACATCGTCATCTCCATGAGCCTTGAAGCGCAGGATACGAACTACGAAAAAGCGATGGAACAGGCCGCACTCCAGATTGACTATCTAAACAAGGCGCTGGAATCTGTCGGATTTAAGAAGAAGTCTGTAAAAACCGTGAATTTCAATGTTCGCACAGACTATGAACGAGTAAAAGACAGAAACGGCAACTATAAAAGCGTATTCAACGGATATATCTGCAATCACCGGCTCAAAGTTGAATTTGATTTCGACACAAGGCGGCTGGCGCAGTCCCTTTCCGCAATCTCAAAATGTCTTGCCAAACCAGAGCTGTCCATCGCCTTCACAGTAAAAGACCCGTCTGCGGTCAACAAGAAGCTTTTGAAATCCGCAACGATCAACGCACGGGAAAAAGCGGAAATTCTTTGCGAAGCCTCGAATGTGGCGCTGGGAGATCTGCTCGCCATCGACTATAATTGGGGCGAACTCAATGTTGTCTCACGCACTGAATATATGCTTGATGAAAAGTGCTTGGCGATGCCGATGGGAGCCATGGCCGATATGGACATCGAACCGGATGACATTGATGTAAGCGACACAGCCACTTTCGTCTGGGAGATTCGATAATCAGAATGTGAGGTGCGGAAATGACTTGGGATGAATATTACGAAAAGTTCTATGACTGGGCGACGAGTACACAGATTCGACGGCTTTCCGCCCTCACCTCCTATGGCTCCCCGGCTGAAGTCACCGAAGTAGCTATGGAATTGTGTGATGAAAAGGCCGCAAGTCGGCTGATAAACAGAGCCTTGGATGCCGGTGTCACCTTTCAAGTCGAGAATATTGAGGATTTGAATTGCTGCGTGGATACAGCGACGATGAAGCGTGTCGTTTCCTCCGTCCAAGGAACACTTTCCGATGAAGCGTTGGATACCCTCACCGGCTGCATGGATGATGAAGTATTCCAGACACTTCTGAAAAAGGCTACGAGCGACCAATATGCACCGGCAACGATTATGGAGTTGGTTGACTGCGCAGATGAAGAGACCTTCAAAACGATGGTAATGAAAGTCACGGGATGCTTTGACGCTGAGCAGCTTGATATTTTGAGGGATTATCTTGACCAGGCAACTATCGAGACTCTGATTGAGAAATCGTTACAGGGCAAGGTGCGGTTCGCTCCGCAGCAAATCATGGAGTGGCTCGATTTTGGAATTTCGGAATCCCTCATTGAAAAAATGTCGCTGACCGCCCAAGGGACATTTGATGCCAATCAAGCTGAGGAGTTGTATGATGTACTCCCAGACGATACATATTTGAAGATTGCGAAAAAGCATCATCTGGAACTTCACAATGAGCCCATCTACGAGGACATATCTTATCAGGAATCCGCAGCACCTCGATTGGGCTTTTGGGGAACGCTATTCGCTGCGATTGCCGGAATCAATGCAGTTTCCCGGCACAGCGAACGACACCAGCATAACGGACATTGTAACGGGGACTGCGCCAACTGCCCTCCCCACTATGGGTATCGCTATGGACGATGGTACTATGGCCACGGTCATCAATACGGCTGCGAGTTTGGAGGTAACAAAGGCGATGGCAGCATGGATTGATGAGGTGCATTGATGTTTGGAAAAAAGAAAAAGGCTCCTGCGCCGGCCTTCGATGTGACGCAAAAGCTGAAGAAAACCTGGTATGGCGGCAAGAAACGGATTCCTACCACAAAGGCGGAACAGCGCAAGATGAAGGAGGCAATCCTGAAGGTTTATCCCGAGGCGATTGTCATAGATGATAATGCAAAGCGGCAAAGGGAACTGGATTGGATAGATCGAATTAAGGAATACGATGCCTTGTTCAATGACTAAGGCTATAAAGCCACCGAGAAGATAGCAGAGGGAAACCCGCTACAACATGGTCAGAGCATCCAATTTAATGTAATGATCCGTTTTTATCCAGCATCATTGCCACCTGAAAGATGAACTCTTCCGGTGTCGGTCTGTCGCTTTTGAATGACATCATATCCCATAACTTTTGCGCCTCCTTGTCATGGTGATCGTAAGCATGATCAATAGCCAACTGCATTTCACGGAGTACATTTTCTGGCGTGGTTCCGTTCTCCCTGGCAATTTTCGCAATAATCTCTTCAAAGTTTTTCATGGATATTCCTCTGTCTTTAGACTTTTCTCTTGTTCTTTGGCGCAAGTATAACATCATAAGAATGTCGAAATCACTCACATTTTGACAGAGGAAAAAGAAAAAGCGTGGAAGAGCCGAAAGCTCTTCCACACTCATCTATCTACCAATACAGACACTACTTTTAAGACCCGCATCCTTTCTTCGTGAGGGAGCGCCTCGATGGCGGCAGAAAGCTCCGAAGCAACTCCGGCAGTCGCTCGATCCACCACATCCACCAGAAGGTCATCCGCAGATACGCCAAGCACATTTGCAATCGCTACGAAAGTGTCCATCCTCGGAATCTTGGTTCCGCGTTCAATCACGCTCACATGGGTCGGGCTAATGTCAATGCAGGCGGCAAGATCTTCTTGTGTCATGTTCTTTTTCTCCCTTGCAGCCTTGATTCTTTGTCCAACTGCTCTTGCATCCATCCTGCCACCGCCTCCTTTAGAACTCGCTTTTGTTCTAAAGAATAGTATAGTGGTGATGGCCTGATTCATACAGAATCCAAAGAACGAGGTATAATTCTAAAGAACTGTTTACGCGGATAACTTTCAGCAAAGATAGAAAAATCGAGTATCAGGTAAGGCAGTATTGATTGACTGCGCTTTTGATAGCACGCACCAATCAATCGTTTTTTTCAATCTGCATCCAGCGGCGCACTGACTCGAACAGTGCAGATGGCTTCACGCAAGACCTCATGGTCGAGCTGTCCTGGCGCTGCCGCAGTAATAGTTTACAACACGATCCGCCCCGATGCCCGAATGCCTTGTAGTCTCCACCGCATCGATACTGGTGCCAAAGAACAGAAATTCCCAGCCATATAGGAGGACTCTTCTTCGGTTTGGTCGCAGGGAAAGCAGTAATCACAAAATTCCTCGAAAGCATTCACTCTCGATATCGGCGATCTCATCCAGTGGGATTTTCGTCCCATCGGTCAGAACAAATACTCGCTCATAATAGTCAATCCGTTTCAGACTGCCGGTGTGGGATGTATAGGAGCCTCCGGCCTTCCTCTCATCCGGGACGAAGTAGGTAATGGTGATCTCCGGTCGGTCTGCTATGATGTCCTGAAGGTACTGCTGTTTCCGGTCCAGCTCCTCCCGCACTTCCTCCCCAATCTCCACTTTTGTATCTGTCAGCCGTCCGGTTTCCTGGATGGCATCCTCGTAGCCGGTGAGAGCGGCGAAGGGGGAAAACTGTGCCGCTCTGTCCAGCATGGACATCTGCGGCCTTGTTTTGGAGACATGATGGGGCAGATGGATGATGTCATCATACTGTGTTTTCATGATTTTTGCCCCCCTCAAAAGGTGACCACAATTCCCTTGTGGTCGGATAAACGCTTGTCCACATTCCATTCTTCCAGAACTGGCCGTTTGGTGGTAACCATACTGCTTGACACGGCAATGTGGTCAATGCACTCTGTCTGTCTTTCGGTCAAAAGGGTCAATCCTGTATCACGAAACAAATCCAGAAGCGTTGTCCTTGCGGCCTGTGTGAAACAGTAGTTATCCGAGAAGGAGCAGTTAAAATCTCCGCAGACACATATCCCATCGCCCAATTCGGACAGGCGGCGAATGTCATCACACTGCCGGTGCAGTTGTTCCATGAAGGAAGAATGACGATTGCCCAGCGTACCTATGATTGTCCCATACACCAGCAGATTCCCTTTTTCCGTCTTTAGCTCAGCACAGAGGGCGGTACGCGAATCATAGGTTTGATGCAGCCGAACAACGGGATAGTTGGTGTAAAGCGAGACGCGATTTTCTGTGACGGCATAGGGAATGGTCTTATCTCCCATCAATGATGTGGTCTCGCAGCAGAAGGCATAATCGGGATGCAGCCGCTTGTCTGTCTCGGTCAGCACAAGGATGTCGGCATGGATGCCATCACATAAGCCTTGTATCTGGTCGAGCTGTTTTTTGTGCCTGAGCCGCTCCACATTCCATGTGGCAATTTTCACGCCCTATGCCCTCCAATCTGCCCGTTCCTGTCCTTGGCCGTTGCCCCTTCTTCCAAATTCATTCCCCGGAGGATCGCATTCTTGCCGAACTTCTTCTTGATGGTCAGCATAGCCGTCTGCATTTTCTGCTCCCGCTCCAATTCCTGCTTTTCCCGTTCCTGCTGCGCCTGTTGTGCGGCATAGTCGGTAAACAGGTCGAGCTGTTCAAAGCCCCCGTTTTTCACCGGCGCAGACTCTTTCGGAAGGACATGGTTCGCCACCACATTCAGCCTTCGGATGAGAAGGTTTTTGCCTACAATGCAATCAAACAACTCTGCCGCAGCGCACATTATTTTGCGTGTAGATGATGTGTGTCCGTCCAGATTGATGGTGCCATGGGCGTGTTTGGGGATCTGGCGTCCGTAATGATCCTTCACAACCGCACCGTGGTACTTTGCCTTTCTGGCCGGGTCGGTGAGGTTTTCGATATCATAGCCCACCGTCACCACCAGCTGATCGGTGACAAGCCCCTTGTCCACCAGCTCCAGCGAGAGCATATCGGCCATCTCCCGCAGGACAAGCCGTGCCTTCTCCGCATTGTAGGGACAGTGAAGCACCTGCCCGGAGCCTAAGCTGTTGGAGCTTGGCCTGTATGCCTTGATCGCCTCAATGGTGGTCGGCTCCCAGCCCCACGCATGGTCGATGAGCAACTCCGCATTTTTTCCAAAGAGTTGATACAGTAGGTCCTCGTTGCGCTCGGACATCCGCGCCACATCGCCCATGGTGAACATCCCATGCTCTTCCAGCTTCTTTGCATAGCCACGGCCTACCCGCCAGAAGTCGGTGAGAGGCTGATGCGACCACATGGTCTGCCGGTAGGTCATCTCGTCCAGCTGGGCGATGCGTACCCCGTTTTCATCCGCTGGGATATGCTTCGCCACAATATCCATGGCCACCTTACAGAGAAAGAGGTTGGTGCCGATCCCCGCCGTGGCCGTGATGCCTGTTGTCTCAATGACATCCAGTATGATCTTCATGGCAAGGTCATGGGCAGACAGCTTGTAGGTATTCAGGTAGTCGGTCACATCCATGAATACCTCGTCGATGGAGTAGACCACGATGTCCTCCGGGGCGATGTATTTCAGGTAGACCTCGTAGATCTTTGTGCTGTATTCCATGTAGTAGGCCATGCGGGGCGGGGCGATGATGAAGTCGATTTCCAGCTTCGGGTTTTGTTGCAGCTCAGAGATGAAGTGTGACTTGCCCTCCAGCACTCTGCCCGGAGCGTCGTGCCGCCGTCCGGCGTTGGCCTCCCTGACCCGCTGCCTGACCTCAAAGAGCCGCCCCCGGCCAGAAATACCATAGCTTTTGAGGCTCGGAGTGACCGCAAGGCAGATGGTCTTGTCAGTGCGGCTTTCATCCGCCACAACAAGATTGGTGTCCATGGGGTCAAGCCCGCGCTCCCGGCATTCCACCGAAGCGTAGAAACTCTTGAGGTCGATTGCGATGTAAGTGCGCTGCTTCATGCTTCGGTACGCCTCCTTTCAGCGGCATCAGCTTTTCTTGGCTTTCTTTTTCCTCTTGGGCGCTGTTGCGCCATAGCTCATATCCAGCAGCATTTTGATCAGTTCGTCCGGCACACTGCCGTCTAAGGCAACCGAGATCCAGTTTGCCTTGTTCATGTGGTAAGCCGGAAAGATGCCGGGTTCTTTCCGCAGTGAGCCGATGAGGATCGGGTCGCATTTGAGGTTTACCACATCAAGCGCATCCGCGCTCTCCAACCCCAGCTTGTTTTTGGGCACATCCATCACAAGGGCAAACCACTTGCGGTTGCCCGGATGCCGGAAAACCTCGTTGCTTGGGTATTTGATCCACGGGTGGTCTGCCTCACAGGGATAGGTTTCAAGAATATATCGCTTGAACTGCCCCCGATTCATTCTGCAAACCTCCCGCTGCATTGCTCAATAGATGTGCTTTCCAAATTCGTATGCCTCTTGCAGATGGTCGGTCTTGCCAATCTGTGGCTTGCCGTTAGTGTCGCCGCAGCCTCCGGCCAATAGCACCCCTCTGTTATGGAATCCGATGTAGTTGACAAGGGTAAACTGATAGTAAGAAACCGCTTGCTCAAATGTCCAGAAGAAATTGTCAGCGGAGGTCATCAGCAAGGCACAGTCTTTGGAGGGGTATTTCTCATACCGTCCCAACGGCGGGTTGGGATCTTCCTCTGCGATGCAATAAAAGCGCTCGATCAGCGCCTTTAGCTGAGCGGAAATCGTCCAGAACAGTAAGGGTGAGGCAAAGACAATGCAGTCTGCATCCTTAATTTTGGGAACATGCTCGTTGAAGCTGTCCTTCTGTACGCAAGGCTTTCCATATCGACAGGCGTTGCATCCCATGCAACCCTTTACTTCCTGTTTTCTCAGTGAAATAACTTCTACGGTATGCCCCGCTTCTTTCGCACCACGGGCAAAGTGTTCCACCAACTGGGCAGTATTTCCGTTGGGTCTGCCGCCCCCTTGGATAATGAGAATGTTTTTCATCCGGAACCTCTTTTCTGCTCTTGATACAGCTTCCAATTTATTCGTACTCCACATCGTTGTCCCGGCACCAGCGCTCTGCCAGCTCCCGGTAGGCATCCGCCTGATAGTCGTACCACAGCTGCTCGATGCCGTGGAAGCGGATGGTCTGCTTGAAGCGCCGGAATGCACCCCTGCCCCGGATCGCTGCGCCGAGTTCGTTTTTCATCCTTCCCGGCGGGAGGTAGTCCACAAAGGAGTCCATGATGCTGTATTCGTGGATATCATATTTTGTCGGAAAATGCAGGAACCGCTTTGGTTCATTCTCGACCAGGGCGGCAAGCGCCTCGTATGTTTCACCGGTGACCCACGCATCGGGCAAATAGACCGTTTCGTTGGTTTTGGTATCATAGAGCATCGTGTAGGCATCACTGGCCTGCTCGATTGCGTCTATGACTGTTTGCAGCTTGATTTTCATATGCTCACCGTCCGCAGCACTTTTTGTACTTCTTACCGCTGCCGCAGGGACAGGGATCATTCCGCCCCACCTTTTTCGGTTTATCAGCGGTTTGCGCTGCTGCAATCTCCTTCAAAAGACTCATCCGCAGTTCTTCGCTGGGCATATCCATCGCCAGGATCCCCTGCCGCAGCTCGTCGGGATTCATGGTTCCGTCCGCGATGGCCTGGCGGATGTTCGGTCCAAAGGAAATGGATTGGGGGATGCGTTCTTCCGGGGGAAGTAAGGCAAACAGTTCATCAGGAGTATGCCCTCGGTTGCATTGCATCCGCACATGGTTGTGAAAGGGGGTATAGACCTCGGCAAAATCGCCTACATCCACTTTGCGGCGGAACTCCACGCCAATCTCATCCAACCGGTTCAGCACATCCTCCAATCCGGCGTTCATGCAGTGGAGGCCATAGTAGATGTCTACGAAAACCGCTTCCATCTTGTCCTCCGGCACGGTGGTTTTGGTCAGGAGGAAGGTGCGGAATGCTTCCGCTTCTGGGGTGTTCTCCCAGTAGAAGGGATTGTCGTAGGCCAGAAGCTCCTTTTTGTCCGGCACATAGTAGGGTTTTCCCTGATGGCCCCGTAAGACCTCGTGATAGGGATCAAGATCCTCGTCGATCAGCTGCACGTCGATGACCTCATATTCCATCAGCTCCGTTTCGGGGCCGTCGTAATAGAGTTCAGACTTGCCGAGGATGTAGTAGTCCTCACACTCATGCCGCGCGATTTCGGCAAAGGCCAGAAACTCCTCCCTGGTTACAAGGGATTTATTCTGGGAGGCGATGATCCCATAGAGCTTGTGCAGGGGGATAATGCCGTACAGATTGGCGGCGGCATTAAAATACTTCCGCAGGAGCCGGGAAGTGGCGTCCTTCAGCGGGATCTCCCGATAGAGGGCGTTCAGTTTTCTTCGCCCGTATATCTCCGGCATCGGGATATAATAGGGTTCCTCTCTGCTCATTCCGCTTCCTCCACGATTCCAAAGTCAATGAGAATATTCTTGTCAGCATGGGTAGGATAGACAATGCCGGTCATCTCGTAGGCGTACCGCTTGGTCTTACGGAAATCCTTTGTCCGCTCCGGAGCGAAGGCGGCGGTCTCATACTTTTCGTATTCCGACAGACCGGCAAGGTCATCCGCAGCTGCCTTGATGAGTGCGTCGGTCACATCGTAGATGTCTTTTCCATACTCCACAGCCACCAGCTCGTGCTTCTTCACATCCTTGTCCAGATTCCCGAAGGAACGATACAGCAAATATTTCATCTTGATTTTCTCCTTTTCGCTTGTCCCGGCAAAACCATCTCGTTCATTTTAAGAAATCGCTTCGGTGTTCCTGTTCACGGAAGCGATACCCCCTCGTGTTCAGCTCTGAGACCTTGAGCGCCACCAAATTGATGTCCGAAGACATTGCCCGCGCAATCTGGCCCACATCGTAGCCGCCGTATATGTATTCCAGAATTTCCTCGTCTGGAAGGGCGATCTGTGCGGCAAACATATTTGCCTCGTATTCCATGCGCTTGTCTCTCATGTCAAAGATATTGAATTCCTGCAGTCCGCCGGCACGGATTGCATCTTTACGGTGGAGGCGGTCATGGCCGATCTCATGGAGCAGAACAATGTCGTGCATCACGGGGTCGAGATGTTTATTGATAAAGATATAGCGGTTTCGTTCAATGACCATGTATGCGCCTTTTTGACGGGAGAAATCACGAGACATGACGATCAGCCCCAGCTCCCTTGCGATCCGGTCAGCATTTCTCGTGCCGCATTGCCGCACAATACGGTTGGCTTTTTGAATGGCTTCCTCCGCTCGAATCAGCATAGTGGTATCACCCCTTCCGGGCAGAATGGTACTGTTTCAATATAACAGATGAAAAGTCCCATAGAGCGGGCTTACTTCGTTCCTTCCTGCTGTTTCAGATACTTTTGGGGCGTGTATTTCTTGTTTCGCTTCTTCGCATCGATATAGGCTTCCTGAATGGCAAGCATCATCTCATCCATATCTTCTTCTGCCATCTCGCCTCCGGAAAAGGCTACCCTTACTTCTTTTAGCAGTCGCTCGGCGCCCTTCTTGCCCCGATAGCCATATTGCTGCCCCGCCATTGCGATGAAATCGTCGCCCTCGTTGTGCAGATAGTCTGCATCGCAGCCGAGAATCCGGGCAAGAATGCCATACACCTCGCGGTTCTGGGGGTATGTGCTGCCCTTTTCATAGTTGGTGATCGTCTTGAGTCCTACTCCCGCCAGTTTCGCAAGTTCCGCCTGAGTAAGTCCCTTTTCCTTGCGCAGTACGCGGAGCTTTTCTCCGAACCTCATAGTATATCCTCCTACCTGTAAGCGTGATAATATGCAATCTATTTGCGTTTTCCGCCTAAAAGTGCTTGACACAAGCAATCCGTTTACATATAATGATAATACGCAATCGCTTTACGCATTTATTGTATATCGGTTTGCGTGTCCCGTCAAGAGTGCGCAGACCAAAATGTGATGTTCGTTTTCGTTTGGACTGAAATTGGTAACGGACACCGGGCAACGAGAAAGTTGCCGGTGCCCGTTATGTGTAGCAAGGAGTGAGAAACATGAGTGCACACTGCAGGAAAGCCTATGTCTCGGTCAATCTGGATGTGGATCAGGAGGGCGTATTCCATCCGCGCTTCATCCGGTGGAAAAACGGCCTAATTTTTCAGATCGATCAGGTACTCTATAAGTGCCGTGCCTCTTCCAAAAAGGTGGGTGGCGGCGGCATTCGCTATACGGTGCTGATCCGTGGCAGAGAATCCTATCTGTTTCAGGAGGGCAGCAAGTGGTTTGTTGAAGCAAAGGAGACCTAACGATGATCTTATCCCAGAAGAAAATCGAAGAAATTGCAGTAGCCGTAACCAAGGATTTCAATGAGTTCTTTTTCGGCAGCGAAACCAAGGACATCCGACGAATGGCACGAGGGACACCGATTGACCAGTTCGCCAAGGAATACCTTGGCTTGGAAGTGTCGTTTGCCCATCTTTCCCCGGATGGAAGCATCTGTGGTCTGACCGCCTATGCGGATACCGAGTATATCACGGAAGAGATGGGCGTGAAGCGAACCATCCCACTCAGGAAAAATCAAATTCTGATGGACACCAGCTTTATTCAACCCGGACAAGTCCAAAAGCTCTGCGGCAAGAGACGCTTTACCCTTGCCCATGAGTGCGCACATCAGATTTTGTTCCAGATGGAAAGTGAAACTGCGCAGTCAGCCTATGCAAAGAAATACTCGGCACGGACAGTGTATTCGCTCCGCGACTTAAAGACTCGCGAGGACTGGAATGAATGGCAGGCTAATGTCCTTGGCGCGGCCATCCTTATGCCGCAAAAAGAAATTGATCTTGCCATGTGGTATTTTGCCGGTGGCAAGAAGTTAATCAATTACGAGGGGGTGTTCGCATATCGTGACAAGTTATCACTGTCTCTTTTGTGTAGGCAGTTTGCCGTGTCGAAGTCGGCGGCTGTAATCCGGCTGAGACATCTCGGTTACATTGAGGATCGTCCGTACCGGGAATATTCAGATCCCTTGGAGGTGTGGGCATGAAAAAGAATATCCGCATCTCTGAGCCGTCTGAGGAAATGATGGAGAAGATCCGAAAAGCGCGTCATGCCATCGCAAACCAAAAAACAAGGATGGTGAAATGTCCCTTCTGTGGACACAATTCAATCGCTGTATTTGAGGACACCAGAGGCCATGTCCAAGCAAAGTGCAAACGCTGTGGACAGGAGACCGTCTTTAATGTCCTCAGTATGAGACGGTTAAAACTTCGCTTTTATCAAGACCGATAAGGGCAGAGATTAACAAATAAATATTGATAGCTGTGCTGTGGAGCCGCTGACTGGTGAGTCTTCCTAATGCCGCATGATCAGATGTTTCCAAAATGGAAACACCTGATTTATCGGTATGGAATTACACGCTCACCGTCATGCGGCTCTTTTTGTTGCCTCGTCATTCCGCTGCTTCGCACCAGCGGAAAGGACGAAGCAATGAAAGGAATCCCGAAAACCCCAGTCGAGTTCGACTATGACCTCTGGACAACGGAGGACGGCAAGTGCATGGTGCGGATCAAGGCTACTGGCGAGGTAACAGAGGTGGAGCGCACTGTGATGCAGGTGTTGCGTTCGGAGGAAAAGCGGTTCCGTCGAGCAATGTCACTGGATCAGGAAGCGGATAGAGACGGCATATCCAAACCAACGATTCTATCGCTGGATGTGCTCCCTGAAGATGTGACAGACTCCAACTGGTTGGCTGATACGGTCGATTACACAGAAGAAATCTCCACGAAGCTGCTGGAACAAAGACTGCGAGAGAGCCTGACTCCTACCCAATATGGAATTTACCAGGCTTGCATTCTGAATGGGATCAGTTACAAGGCTTATGCGGATCAAATGGGAGTCAGTTATCAGAGCGTCCAGAATGCAATCCGACTCATTCAGAAAAAAGCGAAAAATATTTTTGGGTGATGGTTGTGATTTGCTGAAAAAATGTCCGTTGTAAAGTGAAGGGGTTCTTCGGACGCCTTCATTGAACCTTTTCAACTGAATATCCGGCAGCTAAATAACATCAGCGGATGAGCGAGCGATGCGGACGGTGCGCGATGACCACCTGTAGGGGAGAAAGGGGCAAAGCCCTCTTTCTCTTCTATCAATGACGGCCAATAAGGTGCCCAGCGGGTCCACCGATCCAAAAGCAGGCGTGGCAGTCTGTTTCGTCAAGACCTCATCCGCCTACAATGGTACCCCTGCCCAGCCACAGTCTCAAGCAATGGGGGCAGCTCGGAGAGATCCTCGGAGGGGTTCGATTCCCGGAGTGCGGCGCCCGCCGCAGTTTAGATGTCCGCCCTGGCCTGGGGAAGTAGTGTCGAATACAGGCAAAAAAAGACGAACAATCGTCTTGATATCAGAAGCAATGGGGGTCACCCACTATGTAGCGAAGTAAGCCAACACTGCCGCAACCAGACGGGGTGGCCCCTATTTTTGTGGTATCAATTCAATTTTGCAGTTAGGAGGGATCACACCATGATTACCATGTCACAAACCAAAAGTGCAAACTATCTGTTTATCGTGGTCGTGCTGAAATCGATGCGGAACAGCGGTGTGATCACCGCCGCTGAATACGAGCGAGCCAAGCGATATTACCAGAAGCTTACCGGCTCGGATCTTGTTATTGCGGATTAGGATGTCAGGACGGCATCGTCTAATCTGATGGAGTTTGCACGGCGCAGTCTGTTGACTATGTAGAAATTTCCTGATCTGCATTTATTCAATGGATTTTATCTTCTTCTTGAATATAATGTTGCTTGAACCGTAAAAGTGGATTGTACCAAAATGTAGTACAATCCAAAATTCAGCCAGAAAGGGGATTCTGCTGATGCCACAGGCCAAACTCATCTCGCCCATCACCAGACAGGAAATTCGGAAAGTCCGAGTCGCTGCCTACTGCCGGGTATCTTCCAATTCAGCAGATCAGCAGAACTCCTATGCCAACCAGATTCGGGTCTATACCAGCCTCATTCAGAGAAAAAAAGAGTGGGAACTGGTGGAGATCTTCGCGGATGAAGGGCTGTCTGGCATGAAAGCGCAGAACCGAACCGAATTCCAGCGAATGATCAAGATGTGCGAACAGCACCAAATCGACCTGATCGTCACCAAGTCCGTCTCCCGCTTCGCCCGAAACGCCAAGGAGTCTCTGGAATATGTCCGGAAGCTGAAGCTGCTCGGCGTGGGGGTGCAGTTCGAGAAAGAGGGAATCTACACTCTGGCCCTCGGGGATGAAATGCTCCTCAATACCTTCTCTGCCATTGCGCAGGAGGAGTCCAAGGCTATTTCCCAGAACCAGCGGCTCTCCATCGTAAAGCGGATGCAGTTGGGCGAGTATGTGGACAGCAACGCTCCCTACGGTTTCCGGCTGGTGGATAAGGCGCTGGTGGTCTATGAACCGGAGGCAGCCATCGTCCGCATGATGTTTGAAAACTATCTGAGCGGCCAGTCTACATCGGAGATCGCCCGCGACCTTAACAGCCGCGGCATCAAAACCAAGACCGGAAAATCCCTCTGGCGCTCCACCAAGGTGGCATACATCCTTGGGAATGAACGGTATTGCGGCGATTGCAAATACCAGAAAACCTACCGTGACACCACGGTCCCGTTCAAACAGTTCCGAAATCGAGGCCAGGAGGATATGTTCTACGCCTCCATGACCCACGCTCCGCTCATTGATCGGGAGACCTTCGACAAGGTCCAGACCCTCCTGAAAAAGCGCCAGGACATCTTTGGGAAATCCACAGCGCAAAATATCTATCCTCTTACGAGCCGCATTCAGTGTTCTGAGTGCGGCTCGTATTTTCGCAGGCGGCAGGTTTCCGGGACCGCCAAGTGGGGATGTTCCAAACACATTCAGGATCGCACCCAATGCGACTCGAACTACTACAGTGAGGATCGAATCTACGACGCCTTCATCGCCATGGTCAACAAGCTTCGGTTCTCTGAATACGACATTCTGGGGCAAACCCTGCTCCGCCTGGAATCCGCCGAGCTGAAGCAAAAGCGGAAAAACACAGCCGCAAGGGAGATCAGCCGGAGCATCGCAGATCTCAATGCCAAGCTGGTGATGGTGGAACAGCTCCATGCAAAAGGATACCTCAAAGACGAGGTCCACAAAGCCCAGGTGCAGGATATCAACGACCAACTGCGCCAACTGAAGCGTGAGCGCCAGTATGAATTCTCCTCGGGCATCACCGATATGATCGAGGAAGTGACACGGCTGAAAAAACTGCTGGAGGAGTTGGAAGAACCCCTGGACCGATTCGATGAAAAGCTGTTTGCCGAGATTGTCCAGGCCGTCCGCATAACCCGCCGGGATGAAATGACGGTCACCCTCATCGGCGGGCTGCGATTTACAGAAATGCTCCGACGGAGAGGAACCTCAAAATGAAGAAGATACGCTATATCCCATACGGTTACACTATGCGGAACGGAAGGACAGTCATCGCACAGGATGAAGCTATGGTCATCCGTGAGATATTCAGCGCCTACATCAACGGCGCTTCCCTCCAAAGCATTGCCGAACTGTTGACTGAAAGGAAGATCCCCTACAGCGAGAGGACGGATGTGTGGGATAAAGCCCGTATCGCAAGAATCATAGGAAACGCCAAATACCTCGGAGATGGAGAATATGACCCCATCATCGAGGAGGAGCAGTATGAGGAGGCTGCTGCGGTGCGGACAGCCCGCCAGCGGAACACCTTCGAGAAAAATCTGGAGGGGATCGACCTGCTTCGGGATCTGGTCCGATGTGCGGAGTGCGGGGCCTCCATGCGGCGAAGGGTGAGCAGTAAGCACCGGATTCGGGAGAGTTGGGAATGCGCCAACCCAGGCTGCGGTCAGCGCATCCGGATTTCTGATACCCACCTGTTGGAAAAGGTGACAATCCTGATGAACCGCATCATCACCAATAGCTATCTGCTCATCCCCCGCCCCAAAAAACGAAAAGAGCTGTCGGCGGAAGCCCAGCAGATCAGCCGGGAAATTGATGCCGAGCTGGAGCGGGATGACCCCAGCGATGCGCTGATTATCGTCAAAACAATCGAAATGGCAGGGCGGCTCTATGCTGAGAGCGATGCCCATCTGCAGATCGCCGCATCCATCGCCCGAAAGCGAGTTAGCATGATGACTCCCCAGGAGGAATTCAGCACGGCTTACTTTAGTGACATCGTCGCCTACCTGACGCTTAGCGGCGGAGGAAAGGTGGTTCTACATACCAAAACCGATGTCGAGATCGGAGATGAAGAAAATGAATGTAACCAAGATCCCCAAGAAAACAATATCAGTTATTGAGCCAAAACGCTCTCTGCTCGTCAACAGGGAGCAGTATCATCAGCGGCGGGTTGCTGCCTACTGCCGGGTATCCACCGACAGCGAGGAGCAGCTCACATCCTATACCAACCAGAAAAAGGTATATACCGAGATGATTGCCGCTAAGCCCGAATGGGAGTTTGCCGGACTCTACGCAGATGAGGGCATCTCCGGGACACGTGCAGATAAGCGCCCCCAATTCCAGAAGATGATCAACGACTGCTTGTCGGGGAAAATCGACTATATCATCACCAAGTCGGTCTCCAGATTCGCCCGAAATACTGTTGACTGCCTGGATCATGTACGAATGCTCAAGGCAAGGGGAATTGGTATCTACTTCGAGGAGCAGAATATCGACACCCTGCAGATCGACAGCGAGCTCTATCTGGTCATCTATGCAGGCTTCGCACAATCCGAATCGGAAAGTATCAGCAAAAATGTCACCTGGACCTTCCGAAAGCGATTTCAGGATGGCAAGCCCATATTCCACTACAAGTGCCTGCTGGGGTATCGAAAGGGTGAGGACGGGGGTCCGGAGATCGTCCCCGAGGAGGCTGCCATTGTGGAGCGGATCTTCAATATGTATCTGGCGGGGGATACCGTGAATCGGATCTCAGCCAAACTCAGAGAAGAAAATATCCAGGTGCCAGGGAAGCGCTTCGCCTTCAGCGCCAGCATGATCAAGGGCATCCTCCGAAACGAACGCTACTGCGGGGACAGTATCCTGCAAAAAACGGTCACGGTCGACTGCATTGGAAAGGTACGCCGCAAGAACAACGGGGAAGCTCCCATGTACTACGTGCAAAACAGCCATCCTGCCATCATCAGCCGGGAACTCTTCCACAAAACCCAGGAAGAACTTGCCCGGCGGATGAGCCGGGCGCCGAACTCCACCAAAACGGCCACAACGGCCACCGGGAAATACTCCCGGTATGCACTATCCAATGTGATGATCTGCGCAGAATGCGGGAGTAGATACAAGCGCGTGACCTGGACATCCCGCGGGAGAAAGCGGGTCGTCTGGCGCTGTATCAACCGCTTGGACTACGGAAAGCGATACTGCAAATCTTCCCTTACAGTAGACGAGGAGGCACTCCATGCAGCTATCGTCCGGGCTGTCAACCGCTTTAACGAGGAAGACGAAGCCACCTATCTTGCACTGATGCGGGCGACCATCGGGGAGGCCATCGGCCTGAATGGAGGCAGCGACGAAATCGACCTGCTCCGCCGAAAAATCGATGGCCTGAACCGTAAAATGGTGTCCCTCATCAATGAGAGTGTAGAGAGCGGCGATGGCATCGAAAGCCATGAAGCGGAATTCAAGGAACTATCCGATACCATCGAGCTCCTGCAAGGGCGAATCAAAAAGCTGGAAGAAGCCCTTCTCTCCGATAAGGGGAATGATGACCGCATCCTTCAACTGCAACAAATCATAGCAGACCGTGCGGCGAGAAAGATGGAGTACGACGATACCATTGTCCACCAGATGATCGAATGTGTGAAGGTGTATCCCGATGGTAGGCTGGACATTATCTTCGGAGGAGGATATCTCATCGAAGAACACTTAGAGAAAGAAAATCCATAACTTCAAATATAATTGACATAATCGCCGAAATAATATAGTATAATATATGTTAGGAGGCGATTGTGCATGGCAAAAAAAGCGGCGGTCATCATGCCGCAGACAAGGGAGATCCTGGAGCAGATGGGAGAGCAGATCCGCTTGGCCCGCCTGCGCCGGAAGCTGAGTCTGGAACTGGTGGCGGAGCGAGCCGGGATCAGCCGGGCTACCCTGATCTCCATCGAGAAGGGTGCGCCTACGGTATCCATCGGTTCCTATGCCGCCGTGTTACACGCACTGAACAATATGGACAGTGACCTGCTGCTCATCGCCAAGGACGATGAGTTTGGCAGGAAGCTGCAAGACCTGGCGCTGCCCACCAGAAGACGGGCACCCAAGAAAGGAGAGTAGCCTATGGCGCAGGAGGAACGAACCATCTATGTGTACGAAAACTGGCGGGGAGAACTCCCCAGTCTCCTGGGAAGGCTCCGCTGCGGCTTTGTCCGGGGACAGGAGACCTTCTCCTTTGAGTACGACCCCGTCTGGCTGGCCTCCGCCGACAGCTCCTTTTCCCTGGACCCAGACCTGGCCCTCTACCGGGGGCGGCAGTATGTGCCGCTGGACAAGCGGCTTTTCGGGCTGTTTGCCGACTCCTGCCCGGACCGCTGGGGACGCCTGCTGATGAGGCGCAAGGAGGCCATCGACGCCCGCAAAGAGGACCGCAAGCCCCGTAAGCTCACCGAGAGCGACTTCCTGTTGGGGGTCTACGATGAATCCCGCATGGGGGCGCTGCGGTTCGCTCTGGAGGAAGGCGGGGAATTCCTCTCCCATGACAAAGCTTTCGCCACTCCGCCTTGGGTGCATCTCAGGACGCTGGAGAACGCCTCTCTCGCCTTCGAGCATGATGAGAGTGGCCTGAACGAAACATGGCTTCGGGAGCTGCTGGCTCCCGGCTCCTCTCTGGGCGGAGCAAGACCCAAGGCCACAGTGCAGGCGGCGGACGGGGCTCTGTGGATCGCCAAATTTCCTTCCAAACACGATGAGACCAACACAGGGGCTTGGGAGAAGGTGGTTCATGATCTGGCCCGGCTCTGCGGGCTGGATGTGCCGGAGTCCAAGCTGGAAACCTTCTCCAAGACCGGCAGCACCTTTCTGGTCAAGCGCTTCGACCGGGAGGGCAGCCGCCGCATCCACTTCGCCTCCGCCATGACCCTGCTGGGCAAAACCGATGGGGCCTCGGCGGCGGACGGAAGCAGCTATCTGGATCTGGCGGCGTTCATCCGGGCCCATGGGGCGTCACCCCGGCAGGATCTGGCCGAGCTGTGGAAGCGGATCGTGTTCAGCATGGCGGTGTCCAATACTGACGACCACCTGCGCAACCACGGTTTCCTCCTGACCCCCACCGGCTGGCGGCTGGCACCCCTCTACGATGTGAATCCTGACCCATCTGGAGACCGGCTTTCCCTCAATGTAAGCGAGTATGACAACACCATTGACTTGGATCTGGCGTTGGAGGTGGCTGATTACTTCGGGCTGTCCCCCCAAGAGGCGGAGCAGACGGCAGAGGAGATCTGCAAGACCGTATCCAGCCGCTGGGAGCGGCTGGCGCAGCAGTACGGCCTCAGCCGCGGCGCAATGGAGTATATGCACACCGCCTTCTCCCTGCAAATATAAGCAAGGAAACGGACGATTCCCTGTGGAGTCGTCCGTTCCTTTATTCCTCGGGGGTATCCCCCAAGGTGTCCTCATTCTCTTCCTCATCCAGATCCGTTTCAATATCCAGCCCTTCATTGTTGCCCACATTTTTCTCATAGAGTTTGGTCCACTTGAGCGGGTATTTGCACTTGCGGTTATAAGCCAGAAGCATTGCCTCGGCATAACCCATAGAGCCGGGCCGCCGTTCCTTGGCTGTCCTCGAGAGCAGCTTGACCGACATTTCCCCCACCTTTTCCTTAAAGGTTTCATCTTTCATTGCGTCGCCAAAGGTGTAGACCAATCTGGCGATTCCGTTGAGCATATTGGCGGAAAGGGAATTCATATCGCCCTCCCAAGTGCCCACGCAGAGGCGCAGCGTTCGGTCAAGAACATGGTATCCAAATTTGTCAAAAATATTTTCCAGAGTGGATACCGCACAAACCACGCCATAATTCCGAACCTGCCCAATAGACAGAGAGTAGGACTCTACCAGATCACGGATGATAAGCTGTTTCTGGTTTCCAGCTTCGATATTTGCCATGAACACCTCGTAGGGTTTTAGAGGTTTTACAAACTTCATCTGATTCGCAAAGATATCTGCCTCATGTTCGTAGTTCAGATCGTCGTAAATCATACACCAGACTGGAGTATCACGGGAACCAGAAGCCAGCGCAACAATTTCCACCGTGTGCTGGCCGTTGAATACATAGTTGACCCCGTTTCTCCGACTCACTTTGACGGGATTGATCTGATACAGGTCGAAATGAGTTGCCGCATTTAGTACGTGCTGTTCGGAGATGCTTCTCTGGTACTCCTGATTGGACACAAGATTTTTAATAGGGATCTGCTCAAAATGTACATTGGGCACGAACATACTGAAATCGGCCATCAGGAATCCTCCTTGATTGCGGTAAGCATCTCCTGCACTTTCTCCTCCAGTGCCGTCAGCGCTACACACAGATTTTCCTTGGCTGTAGATGAGATTGCCTCCAGATGAGCCATGGACTTTGTTCGGTCGATAGAGCTCATCCAGGAAGGAATGGTGAGGGTAAGCCCCGCAACTTCTGCATCCGGGTCATAGGCAGGCATAGACTTGATTGCTGGTTTGTCCACCACCGGCACAGAAGTTTTCGATGCCAAATCGGGGGAAAGACTTCGCCTCGACTCACTGTATCTGGCAAATGCGAAGGGATTATCCCCGATTTTTTCGCTGAGTGCCTTTAGATCCTCAGGCGCCATCTCAGCTAATGCTAAAATGTTCTCAAAGGATATCTTGTAGGTCCCTGATAGAATATGCGGAACCAATTCCGGCGCGCTTTTTGCGATAGCATCTAATGCCGCACTATATTTTGCGTATTTTTGGACGGTTGCACCAGACACATGATACTCCTTTCCCAGACGTGCGGCTGTCCGCCGGCCACTCTCTTCATCCACAGGACGCCCCCTGCTTGGAACAGTTTTTGGGTTTTGGCGATACTGATTATAGCCATTTTCGTTCCGCTGGATTTTCTTTTCCGCTTCATATTGCCTGCCGATCAGATACTTCTTTGTCTCCTCGGAAATATTGCGGCGGCCAAGCTGATTGGAGCAGATCCAGGCAATGGCGGCATCCCGGTTGGGAAAGGTTTGCTCTTTTACTCCATAAGGGATTTGCAATTTATTACAAATCTCGTAACGATTGTGACCATCAACGATGGTATCGTTCCAAACAACGATGTCTTCACGACAGCCTTCCATCACCAGATTGAGCTCCAGCTGCCGATACTCCTCTCGACGGAGAGGTCGGATTAAGTTTTTGAATTCCGAATCGATTCTGAGCTGCCTAAATCCCTTCTCTGCCATGCTGCCTCCTACGTTCCTGCTGCCTTACTGTTTTGAGGGAGAAATATGCGACCCGGTTGATCTGGTCGATTTCCCCGGTCAGATGGTAATTAAACCGAAGGTCAAATCCACCAACCATTTCAGAAAAGCTGTTTAATAGAATTGAACTGTAGAATTCCACAGACTGCTGAGTCGTATCTGATAAGCGCACCTTATTTGCAGTCCCACCTAAAATTGGTTTTTCTGAGCCGAGAACAGCGATGTACAGTTCCTCTGGATTTACCAGAAATTGAACATACGCTGGATTTCCAAGGAGACGTATTGTCTGCCTGTGAATGCGAATTCTGTTGCGAACAGGGTCAAGCGTTAGTAACGCTTGGGATTGATTATCACGATTCATGTCCTTGTCCTCCCAAAACGGACTTATCGCCACCAACGGCCGTCTCGTCAACGCATTCTACCGAATTAACAGTGTTGTTGTCACGGAGCCCATATATAGCGTATCCCTCAAAAATATCTACCTGCATGGATTTCTGGTGTTCACGGAATGGAAGGCCAAATTGCGTTTTCCAACCTTCCGGGAATACAGGCGTCCGAGACGATTTTGGCTTTTCCCCATCCTTCAGCACGCGCTGATAGACCTCAGTAGCGGTCAGATCGAATGCGATGAGCCACTCATCCTTTGAATGGATTACTCGTCCAAGGAGCTTATACCGATAGTCCAGGTTCCACCCCATCAGGGAAAACACCTTTGCGAAGAAGATCTTGCAGGTGATCTGCTTGGGCTTACGCCTGCCGGAACCGATGGTACACCAGGCGCAGGCATCTCGATCCTCTGCCCGACAGGGGCGGATCGCCAGAATCTTACTCTCCTGGTTGACCAGCACTTGTACCTGATTCACTTGAGGAAAACGATTCAGGCAGGCAGCGTTTACATAGAACTTGTAGTTGTTGAAGGTCACAGAGGGCTCATTGATATGGGCAAAGAACTCCCGGCGCACTACCTGATAACCGTCGTAATTAAATTCTCGATCCAGTTCCAAGACTTCGTCCCCACCGGTCTTATCGTGTGTGGGCTCCGTATCCACTCCCAGTGCGGCAGGCGAGTCATTGACCATCTGTTCTTCATCCAAAGTACGGAGCATTCCGGCGATTACGCCTTCCGGCTTTCCCAGATTTTCATCGTTCAATTATGGTTCCTCCTTCCCGCACTGACTAAATTCCTGGCGGATATAGGTTCTCAGCTCTTCAAATCCAGTCACATGGAGTTTCTGTCCGGTTTCATAGAGCTGTCCTTCCATGCGGATCTTCCAGTCTTCTTCACTCTGGTCACGAACCAGTTGGATGGAATGCTGATGGAGATAATACTGCTTTCCAAAAGAGCCGATCCACTCTTCTGGAACAGCCCGTACACGTTTACCCGAGATGGAAAGCGGCTGTACGGCCTCCGATGCACTCTGCTCCCCCTTCTGACCCGCAAGCAGGTACGATTTAATAAATGCCTCCGCGTCGTTGATGTCGAAAATATACGCTGATTCATGTTCGGTCTGGTACAAGGCCCCGGCAATACGGTATTTCAAATCCGTGCTCCAGCCAAATAGCTGATAAAGCGTTTCCATATAAGCCGCACTTGCAATCTCTCTGGGGTAATACTTCCCGTTTACCAGTTTTGAAAAGGTAACAGCGTTGCGGTTGCTTTTTGCCGCTGTACGAACGGCAAATCGCATCTCCACCGGATGAACCAGCATCTCTACATAATTGTTCTTCCCGAAGCTCCGCACGCAATCGGTGCTGAATTTGATCTTTTTATCTTGGAACAACACATAAGGACGGTGATAGCTATCAAAGAATTCACTACGGGCAATTTCAAAGCCTCTCATGTCAAAGTCGCCCGGCCCCAGGGTAATGCTTGTGGGTGCGGACAGTTCTTCCGGCTGTTCGTCGGATGGGCAGATACTGATGGAAGCCTGGTAGTAATCTGCCGGCTTAAATCCAGCCCACCGGGGATTGATGGTCACAAACCCTTTGAGCAGGCCGCTGTCAATTACCCGCAGCTCCGGGAGGATGGAGCGGTTGCCATACTTGGAGTTGTTCAGAAGATGCTGAACCGCAATGAAATCATCTCTGGAAACAATGCCCTCGTGGTGATTTCGGTAAAGGCTCTGGGGCCGGTCGCCTCGATTCTTTCTGGATTTGTGGTTCAGATAGTTTGGAGTAAAGGTCTTCCGGGTCAGCACATCCCCGCAATGACGCTCATTGCGAAGGACCTGGACAATGGAATTAGATGTCCACTTGATATTCCCCAGATAAGTCTTTCGGCCCAGCTCGGTAAGTGCCGCCGCAATATCGCTGGTGGAGTATCCGTACAGGTACATATAGAAGATGAGCTTCACCGTTGGTGCTTCATCCGGGTTCACAACCAAATTCCCTTCCGCATCGTGAGAATACCCCAGCAGCTTGGGGGTCAGGGGCAAGCCGCCGTCCAGCCGCATCCGCAGGGAGGTCTCCATGCTCCGGCTTCGGATGTGGGACTCTTCCTGAGCCATGGTGGCCTGAAAAGAAAGCGCCATCTGGGAATCGTCTTTGAGCGAGAAGATGCATTCGCTCTCGAAGAACACTCCTACAGGACTGGGCAGCTCCGCAAGCATTCGAACCATGCTGATGCAGTCCACCACATTTCGGGCAAAGCGCGACACGCTTTTGGTGATGATCATATCGATTTTACCGCTGCGGCAATCGGCGATCATGCTGTTGAATTCATCCCGATGAGCCAAAGAAGTCCCACTGATACCTTCATCGGCGTAGATCTTGACCAGTGTCCAGTTTGGGTGATGGACAACAAAATCTTCATAGTATTTCTTTTGCAGCTCATAGGAGGAAGTCTGCTGGACATTGTCTGTGGAGACACGGGCATACACGGCGACCCGTTGCTCAATATCGTTGTCGTAGTAATCAATGGGCTTTTTGGCCGGGATAAATTCATAGTTCTCCGGGTCAACTTTCGTGTTGATGCGCCGGCGAACCCGTTCTTTCCGCTCCGCAAGCTGTTTTCTCGTGGACTTGTCAATCATGAAGCATTTCCCTCCGGGGTTCGTCATCGGGGAGTATCTTCCAACCAGGATCTGGCAAAAAGTACGGGTCGTGTAGATCCTCCTGGTAGTAGGAAGCCAGAGTATAGATATCTTCTGAAACAAAGTAGATGCCCACCGGCTTGGGCAGCGCCGCCAGGAGCCGGGCACAGAAGGAAAGCTCCGATAGCTTCTTAGAGATATTGCTCGCCTTCTGGGTAATGACCAGATCGACCTTGCCTTCGTAACAGTCTTGCAGAAGTCTTGCCCATTCCGGTGCGCTTTCCATATTGGGGGCGGAACTGCCCTCATCTACATAGAAGCCGGTAAACTCCCAGTTCGGGCAGAGAGCCAGCGTATCCAAAAACTGCTTCTTGTGAGCGGAGAGATAATCTTCATACCGGGTTTGATTAAAATAGCGGATATACACCGCCACCCTGTGATGATTTTTCGGAAGTGGACGCTCGCGCCTGATACCCTTTAACCAAGCGCGGTGTTCCGCCAAAAGTGCATTCTTTTCCGACTCTCCTTCCAGCAGAAAATCAAAAGACGGCATGATTTCCTGCTCCGACGCTTCGTTCTGAACAGCCAACTCTGACATACATGCTCCCCCCGCAAATTATCTTCCAAATCATTATATAATCTGCAGGCTATGAACAAAATCGACCAGAAGTCAACACCTTGACTTCTGGTCGATAAACGAGAAAAAAAGAAGCGAGCCGGACTGTCCAGCTCGCAATTTGTTAGATATTATCCTCTCGTTTTAACATGGTGGATTTCAATTCCCGAACGATTCTCAAGATGGAATCCAGCTCTTTGGGAGAGCAATCAGCGAGCAGCTCATCAAACTCACTCTGATAGAGACTTCTCACTTCCGGAATATCTGGCCGAAGCATGGAATCTGCCGACACCTGCAAAGCTTCGATGATGCGAATGAAGGACTCCAGCTTCATGCTCGTCTTGCCTTTTTCGATGTTGCTGATATGTGGCAAAGAAATGTTGGCCTTCACAGCAAGGTCGGCTTGGCTCATGTGCCGGTTGATCCGTGCTTCACGAATGCGGGAGCCGATTAGCTGGCTCTCGGTTAAATCATGTTCCGCCATCGGCTTCCCCCCTTTAGATATATTCTCCAGATTATCTATTTCTAAAAGTATATCAACTTGAGGTGAAATTGATATAATGTGAAGTTGATGATATAATCTGAACACTATAATAAGACTACAAATTTTTTTGGAGGTCTTATTATGAGCCTGAACTACAAATCCATTGGTAAGCACATCCGCGAAATCCGTCAGCGCAACAACCTTTCTCAAGCAATGCTCTCTGAACTGGTAGATAAAACGCCTTCTTACATCAGCTACATAGAGAGTGGTATCAAGAGCATGAGTCTGGACACTTTTGTTCTCATTGCGAATGCGCTGGAGGTTTCTCCCGACCGGTTGCTGATGGAACAGCTCACCTGCTCGGAACGGTGTGCCAGCGAGGAGATCACCCTGCTTCTTTCAGATTGCACCACCTATGAGATGCTTATTCTCATGGATGTTCTAAAATCCTTGAAAACTTCCTTGAAAGAGCATCAAGGCAGATACGGCAAACCAGATAACTTTGATTTTACAGCCCGAACCTGAGAAAGCAATCGACTGGAAGTCACGGGAACTGACCGCCGGTCGAATCGTGTGCATAAATGTGAATATGTTTTTCGGAACCGTGAATATGTTTTCAGAAAGTCCGAGATATGGGCCTCCAAAGTTGGTATAATGGAGGGCGAAAGGTGGTATAGCCAATGATCTACTACACGGGCGATATCCACGGGGACCCCCGTGAGATCGTACAGTTCTGCGACCGGCAGAAATTGACCGAGCAGGACACCCTCGTCCTTCTGGGGGATGTGGGGGCCAACTATTTCCTAAACAGAAAGGACACCGAGATGAAGCGGCTCCTGACCAGAGTGAAACCCACCCTTCTGTGCATCCATGGGAATCACGAAGTGCGTCCGGCCAACATACCAACCTACCAAACGAAAGAATGGAATGGCGGGACGGTCTGGGTGGAGGAAGCCTTCCCCCGCCTGCTGTTTGCTATGGATGGCGAGATCTTTGATCTGGAGGGCCTCCGTCACTTAGTCATCGGCGGGGCCTACAGTGTGGACAAGTTCTACCGGCTGGCCAGAGGATACGGCTGGTGGCCAGACGAGCAGCCTTCCAAGGAGATCAAGGACAAAGTCATCCAGACACTGGACGCCTGCAGCTGGCAGGTGGACACCGTCCTCTCCCACACCTGTCCCTATCAGTATGAACCGCGGGAAGCCTTTCTTCCTATGATCGACCAGAGCACGGTGGATGCCTCCACAGAGCAGTGGCTGGAGGAGATCGAGAGAAAGCTGCGATACGATCACTGGTTCTGTGGACACTGGCATATCGAAAAGCACATCGACCGGATACACTTCCTCTTCCACCGTGTGGAGGCGGCCCCGCAGCTCTTGACGGGAGGGGACACATTATGACAGAGGAAGAAAGACCGGAGGCCAAGGAGCAGGAGGCGTGCTTTGCCGCAATCCGTGAGATCGTCCAGGAGATTTCCCGCCTAATGGACGCCGCATATCAACAATACAGGCGTTTGGTAGAGCAGGTGTTGAACGGCATTATCACCGAGGAGCGGGAGATCGAGCGAATCATGGACGGGCTTGTGGACTTCGGAGATGATCCGAGGCTCCTTGAACTGTACAAAACCCTCTGCCGCCATGTCTATTACAAATACCCTGCTCTTGTGGGAGAGCACGCTACCATCTTCCGGCTCCAGTTTGAGGAGGCGGAGGACAGGGAACATCACTGATACGGAGGAGGTGAACACCATGAAAGCGCCGGAGATCAAGCACTATATCAACTGGCTGGGTCGGGTGGAGTACCGAAACATCAACTGTTCGTTCACCTATGACGAGGTATCCTACGAGGCCATCGACCGCATCTTCCGCCTTCTCCACCGGCTGGAGCCTGCCCCAGAGAACAATAGCTGGGAGCTTTGGCTTCGTGCAGAGCGGGGTGACATCGAGGACTTTGGCAGCTTTGAGGAGTTACGGGAGGAAGGGCAGGTGGAGAGCTTTGAGGAGTTTGAAACCTGGTGGCGTTCCGAGTTCCCAGAGAAGGTAGAGTGGTTCCACTTTGCCGCTGGCGAGGATCAGGAGATCGGATACCGGGCGGTATTCCTGGGCCATCGCCATGTGCTGGAGGTGGACAGCCGCAAAGAGCGCGCCTTTCCCTATGACATCGCCCCATTCACCGCCTGGCTGGAGGGTGCGGTACGAGACGCCGTTCAGATGGTGGAGACCGGCTCTTATCAGGAACTGGTGGAGCGGGAGCTGCCCATCTGGCATCGAACCGGAACTGTCCTGCGCCGGGATCTGTGGAGGGTATTCCCTCAGTGGAAGGAGGAGTTCTTCCAGAACATCTCCCAGCAGGAGGTGGAGGAGTTTCTCACCTCGGCGGAGGGGTATCCTTTGGGAAAAAACAAGCGGCTCCCATCCGTGACTGCAAACGAATTCTATCACTTCTGTGCCCTTGGCTATCGGGCTATGGGATACACCGGAACGGAGAAATCGGAAAAAGAGCAGTACGCCCTCCACGCCGATGGGCGGGACGAGGGCCTGTCCGAGCTGGACGGAGATTCCCCCGAAGCCTTTGCCCGGTGGCTGAAGGAGCGCCCCCGCACCGGCCACCCTTGGGAGGTATGCCGGGGTGGCAACAGTACCCACATCGACTGCTTCGTACAGCAGGATGAGCATGGCTACTATCTGGTAGTGGCCGGTCTTGCAGAGACCCGGACGATTGAGACGATCCACTTCTTCCTGGCGCTTCATCGGGCAGGCGTTCCCGTATGTATCCGAAACGCAGAGGAACTGAAGGCCCGCCTGACCGGAGCAGAGTCCATCGGCATCGTGCCGGAGGGAGTCTTTCCCGCCTACTGTCACGACCGGTTTCCGGGAGAAAGCATCGTCGACTTCATGAATCTGCCTCGGGAGCACTGGGAAGAGCTTGCAAAATACTGCCGATGGCAGCTGGTCCCGGCTCCCCGGCTGAAGAAGGAAGATGAAAGCCCATGATTTTCTTTACCTCCGACCTGCATCTCGGTCACGAAAACTGCATCCGCCTTTGCAACCGCCCCTTTTCCAGCATCGAGGAGATGGACGAAACCCTCATCGAAAACTGGAACCGCAAGGTCACAGGAAAGGATACCGTCTATATCCTCGGCGACCTTATCTACCGCAACCAAAAGCCGCCGGAGGAATACCTGCGGCGGCTGCGGGGAAAGAAACATCTCATCCTTGGCAATCATGACAGGGGATGGATCAGGAGTTGTCAGACGGAACAGTTCTTTGAAAGCGTCAATAACCTGCTGTATGTCGCAGACGGGAAGCGGCAGTACACCCTCTGCCACTACCCCATGATGTCCTGGCCACACATCATGCGCTGCTACATGGTCTTTGGCCACATCCACGGCAATACCGATGCGGATTACTGGCCGCTCATCCAGGCAAACGAGAGGATGCTGAATGCCGGAGTGGATGTCAATCACTTCGAGCCAGTCACCTTTGAGGAGATGGAGGCCAACAATCTTCTGTATAAAGGTCAGGCGAAACCCGAGCTTGAGGTGCAGCCGTGAGACCTCAAAAGGGCTTTTATGAGGCGGCTCCTGTGGCCAGTTCCATCGCACGGCAGGACTGGACGCACATGATGGAGCGAGCCGAGCGGAGCGGCCTCTCTCTCCAGTCCCAAAAAGGAAGCGCCGTGGTGCTGTTCTCCGTGAGAATCCTCGCTCCCATTTTAGATGGAGGGCTTCGGCATATCGTTCTGGCGGCGATCCATTACAGTCTGGGGCGGCACACCTATATGCCCGGCATAGCTGCAGAATTCACCTGCCGGAACCTGAGCCGTCTGGATGCGGCTGCCCGTTCCGCCGCCGCAGCAAAGATCAGCGAACATTTGAGCCGATATGGAGAGCAGGAGCCATATCCGCAAGTGTGGCACGGCTTAAGCCGAGTGCTCACATCTGGCAAAATCAAAGAAGACGATAGGAGGAAAGAAAGGATGCCGATTCTGCAACCTCTGGAAAACATGGAACGCATCTCACGCCAGGCACTGGCAGATGACCTGGATGCCGTGCTGGAACGGATAAGCCGTGAGGATATCGGGCTGGTGATCACCGACGAAGGCAAAGACGACCTGGTTCTCTGCCCTGCCTCCTGGTTCAATCTTGACTATGTGGATGATTTTTCCTGCGTCATCAACAGCGCCCTCCGTTATGCCATGCGTACCGAGGATGAGGAGAGTGCGGCGGTCATCCAGTACGCCCGCCGCCACTACCAGCTGTTCGATGACAAGACGCTGTCGGTGGCCGTCGCCGATCTGGAGCGGGAACTGAACCAGCCGATGGCGCCCCTCAAACAACCGCAGGTCTGGAAGGAGCTCCAGGAGCTGTTCCGACAGCGACTGGACGAGCTGCTGAAGGAATCTCCGGAAGACGAGGAAACGCACCATGGATGAAAAGCGATATGAGCTCGTGGAGATCCAGGTGGACGCAGAGCTTCTGGAACAACTGGAAAAGATAATCGCTCCTATGGGGCTGACGCCAGAAATGCTGATTGTGAAGTTCTTTGAGTTCTGCGCCGATCCCGCGACCCAGGAACTGGCCATCTCCTTGCTTCTGAAATGGAAAGCCGAACAGGAAGCGGAGAGGGGAAAACCGGGAGGGGGACTTTGATGCTATCCAGGGAAACCTTCTGCGAAGCCCTGCGAAAGATCCAAGCGCAAAAGGATCGAGACGAACAGTTCAGTAAGGCACTCGCCCTGATGGGAGATGGACATTTCGTCTTTGAGGGCGGAGCGCTGCTTCTTGCCGCCTTGCTGGATGTGCTGAAGGAAGCGATCAACGACCAGTACGACTATATCAGCTGGTGGCTTTACGATGCCGCCCCGGACTATGAAGTCTGGACCGATGATGAAAAAACTAAGTGGTGCCTGAAGGAACCGGAAGCCCTGTATGATTTCATCCGGGATGAATGTCAGGGCTGAGCGGTAGCTTCTTCCGAAATTCGTTCAAGGAGGTCAAATCAGATGCCTAAGTGCTGCCTTTACTGCCGGGTGGATGGAGCGTCCACGGAAAGCAACCGTCTCGCCATGAACCAGCAGCTTACCGCACTCCGAAGCCTCGCCGGCCAGCTTGGCTTTTCGGTTTCCACCGAAATGCTCCAATATGAGAGCGGCTTGGACGCAAACCGCCAGAGCATTCGAACGCTGATCCGTGATGCACGACATGGGGCCTATGACCGGGTGCTGGTCATGAACAGCGGTCGCCTGGCTCGTGACTCCGACGGTCTGGCGGCGATTGGAGAAAGGCTGACCGCAGCAGGGGTTCGGGTCTATTGCCCGGATGGTGAGATCGATCTGGCTCCTGCCTATTCTCATGGCTATTGCCGGGTGGCAACGATGGAGCAGACCATGTGATTGGGGAAAGTTCCCGCCTCGCCTCTCTACTATGGCCAGAGTGAATGCGGTATAATAAAGATACCACATACGCCAGACCAGAAAAGTCGGTCATTCCGACAGAAAGGAGATGTTGCCATGAGTTCATTCGAGGAAAAGAAAACAGAGCTTGAGAGGGTCCTCGGGGTATTCCAGAACTACATTGAAGGCTCTGAACTGCTCGATGTGGTCTATTCGAAGAAGTTCGGGTATGTTCTGCTTGGCCTGCCTGCGGCAGATTCCATTGATGACTCCGATGTAACACGACTGGAAGATCCCGAAACATTGGTGAAAGAGATCTATCAGAATCTCGCATACGACTTTATGGAGCGGGAAGGGCACAGCGAGGATTACACGGAAGCCACCAATCTGGAAAAACGAGCCATGCGGGAATGGATGAGAGAGTACACGGATCAGCTGCCGGAATACAACTACCTGCTGGACGAACTCCTTGGATGATGTGTCCGATGAAGCAGGAGCTTCCCTCAGTCGATCTTTCGTCCGGCAAAAGACGATATCTTTTTTGGTCGAACACTAAAATGGCCCTCGGGCGGAAAATTCGCAGCCATCGCAGCGAAAACGGCAAAAAAATAATGGGCGAAGACCCGCAAAGCCTTGAAAATAAAGGGTTTTCGCAAATATCTCAATTGGTCTTACACTCCATAAAAACCACTGGTTTCGTGAGAAGCTGGTGGTTTTTCTTTGCTTTTCAGCTGGAAAAGTTTTGCGTCAGCCTGCGGAGGGGACTGCAAGGGGACTATGGGGGATAAAAAGGGCGGCAGAGTGCTGGGCGGGGGAACAGAAAATGGTATGTGTTTTTGCCGCAATTATCCCGTTCCACCGTGCAGAAATGGATTATCCCCGGTCACCCTGTACACGGTGAAGAGCAGGTGCCCCGCCTCAAGGGCACCTGCTCTATCAAGCTGCTGCATAAATAACCCGCCTTTCGAGCATCGAAAAGCGGGTTTTTTGTATCTTATAGGCGGAAGCACTTTTTCAGCACCGTATACTCGCCCAGCACCAGCAGCGTCAGGCTGCCGTCCAGCACGGTTTCCGGCGAAATATTCACATCGGTTTTGTTGTTCCGCTTCACGCCGAGGATGTTGACGCCGTACTTTCGGCGGATGTCCAGCTCACCGATGCTGTGACCCTGCCAGTCGTCCGGGACGGCGACCTCGATAATGGCGTGCTTCCCGTCCAGCTCAATGTAGCTGAAGATGTGGTTGGCGGTGTACCGGATAGCCGCCCACTTCGCCAGCTGCTTTTCCGGGTATGTCACCGCGTCCGCGCCGTTACGCAGCAGAAATTTTGCCTGCACATCCCGCTCGGCGCGGGACACCACATATTTCGCCCCCAGCTCCTTGAGAAGCGACGTCGTTTCCAGCGAGTTCTGGAAGTCTCCGCTGATGGTGACGTAGCAGATGTCATAGTTTCCAACGCCCAGCGAGCGCAGAAAATCTACACGGGTGCTGTCGCCGATCTGCGCGTTGGTGACAAAGGGCATACACTCGTTGACGCGCTCCTCGTCCCGATCCACCGCCATCACCTGATGCCCCAGCTCGCTCAGCTGCATGGCAAGGTGCCGCCCGAAGCGGCCAAGTCCGATCAATAATACGTTTTTCATCGTGCGCTCCTTTCAGCCTACGGTGATCATTTCCTTCGGGTACCGGGCATAGGTCAGATCATGCCCGGAGAATGCGGCGTAGATCAGGGTCAGTCCCCCGACACGCCCGAAGAACATCAGCAGAATGAGAATGCCCTGCGACAGCGTACCCAGCTGCGGCGTCAGCCCCAGTGTCAGCCCTACCGTTCCGGCAGCGGATGCCGTTTCATAGAGGCAGGCACCGAGAGGCAGTCCCTCCGCCGCACTGATGACCGCCGCGCCCGCGAAGGTCAGTCCCAGATACAGCAGCAGGATGGCGGCGGCGTTCCGCACAGCGGAGGTCTCCAGTCTGCGCTTGAAAAGCTGCGGATCCTCCCGCCTGCGGAAAGCCGCGACCGCGTTGGCGGCCAGCACAGCCAGCGTCGTCACCTTCATGCCGCCCGCCGTGGAGCCGGGCGCGCCGCCGGTCAGCATCAGCAAAATCGTGACCGCCTGTGAGGTGTCGCTCATTTTCATCAGGTCTGCGGTGTTGTAGCCCGCCGTTCGCGGCGTGACCGCCTGAAAGAGCGACGCCAGAACGCGCTGTCCCGCGGGAAGCTCTGCAAAGTCTGTCAGGAAGAAGAGTAATGCCGGAAGCGCGATCAGGATGGTGGTTGCGCTCAGAATGACCTTGCTCTGCATCCGGTACCGCCGCAGGTGCAGCCGATGGGTGCAGACATCGTCCCAAGTCAGAAAGCCGATACCTCCCACGACGATCAGCAGCATGATAATGATGTTGACCAGCGGGTCGGATATGTATGCCGTTAGGGAAGGGTAGAGCGCATTTGCCCGCCCCAGGATGTCAAAGCCCGCGTTGCAGAAGGCGGAAACGGAGTGAAACACCGCCATCCACACGCCCCGCAGTCCGTAGTCCCGGCAGAATACCGGCAGCAGCACCAGCGCACCGACCAGCTCCACAAGGAATGTTCCCTTCAGGACAAACCGTGTCAGGCGCACGATACCGCCCACCGCCGGAGCGGAGATAGCGTCCTGCATGGCACTACGCTCCTTCAGCGAGATATTCTTGCCGGAGAGCATCAAAAACGTTACAGCCGCCGTGATGACGCCTAAGCCGCCGATCTGGATCAGCAGCAGGATGACGGTCTGTCCGAACGCGGACCAGTAGCTGCCGGTGTCCTGCACCACCAGTCCCGTTACGCAGACGGCGGAGGTGGAGGTAAACAACGCCTCGTGAAACGGCGTCCGTGTGCGGCTTGCGGTGGCGATGGGCAGCATCAGTATTAGCGCACCCAGCAGGATCACGCCGGCAAAGCCGAGGATCATGATTTGGAAAGACGTCAGACGGCGTTTCAAATGGAAACCGGTTTCTGTCACGGGACTCACCTCTTAAAATCGACTGCATTCCCAATTGCGCGTACAGTATAGCACGGTTTTCGCGTTTTGGCTATGCAGATTTTGTTAAATTTTCGGCGCAAAAACGACCGAGATCGACGGTGAGCCCGCCTTTGCTTTGGGTATTATCTTCGGTGATCGTTACGGCACTTTTCCGTTTCTTCCGTCACGGCAAAGTGGTTTTTCTCATACCGGATCAGCCCGTCCCGCTGCATGAGGGACAGCTCGTTGCTCAGCGCGCTGCGCTCCACGTTCAGGTAGTCCGCCAGCTGCTGGCGGTTGTAGGGTATGTCGAATTCGTAGCTGCCGGTGCGCTTGATGCACTCCGAGAAATAGGACAGCAGCCGCTTGCGGATGGACTTGGGCGAGGTGTGCAGCACCCGGCGGGAGAGCTGCAAATTCTTCCCGGCGGATAGTGTCAGCAGGTTCCGCAGCAGCCGGAGATGGCGGGGACACACCTTGGCGCAGGGCTCCAGTACCTGCCCGATGTGCAATAGCAGCACCTCCGTGTCCTCGGCGGCGGTGACGTTGACCATCAGCGGCTCACCCGGCACGCAGGCATACGCCTCCGCAAAGATGCCGCCCGCGCCCACGCTGCTGAGGACGCTGTTGTTGCCCCACACGTCCCCCATCTCGATGATGACACGGCCGGTCAGCACCACGCCCAGCTGCTCCGTAGGAGTCCCCTCCGGCAGGATGACCGCGCCCTTTTTATAGGTGCGCTCTGCGGCGCGCAGGCAGCGCAGCATTTCCTCGATGTCCGGCACCGTCATGCCGCGAAATAGCGGGGTGTTTCCCAAATTGATCCGCATATTTTTCTCCTTTTCGTTGGCGTGCCAACAGACTTTCATAAATTATGATAGTAAAATGAAGCCACAAAGTCAAGAAGAACCGCAAGGAGGACAAAAATATGGTACGGAGAATCATTGAAATCGACAGGGACAAGTGCAATGGCTGCGGTGCCTGCGCCGAGGCGTGTCATGAGGGCGCCATCGCTATGGTGGACGGCAAGGCGCAGCTGATGCGGGACGACTACTGCGACGGGCTGGGCGACTGCCTGCCCACCTGTCCCACCGGGGCTATCACCTTCGTGGAGCGGGAGGCCGCCGCCTACGATGAGAAAGCCGTCATGGAGAACAAGCAGCGGAACATGCGGGAGCGGGGCATGACGCTGCCCTGCGGCTGCCCCGGCAGCCAGTCCCGAAACATTCAGCGCGAGACCGCGCCCGCCGCGGAAGCACCCCGCGCTGAGCAGGCAAGCCGCCTGTCCCAGTGGCCGGTGCAGATCAAGTTGGTGCCGGTGAACGCCCCATATTTTGACGGCGCGCGGCTGCTGATAGCCGCCGACTGCACCGCCTACGCTTACGCCGCCTTCCACGAGCGGTTCATCAAGGGACACATCACGCTGGTGGGCTGTCCCAAGCTGGACAGCGTGGACTATTCCGAAAAGCTAACGGAGATCATCCGGAATAACGACATCAAGAGCGTCACCGTCGTCCGCATGGAGGTCCCCTGCTGCGGCGGGCTGGAGCTGGCGGCGAAAAAGGCACTCCAGCAGAGTGGGAAGTTCATCCCGTGGCAGGTGGTCACCGTCACGGTGGACGGCCGGCTGAAGGAAGAATAACAAAATCATTAGAAAAAGAAAGGAAGAAGCACGATGAAGTATGTATGCACCGTTTGCGGTTGGGAGTACGACGAGAGCGTGGGGTATCCCGAGGGCGGTATCGCGCCGGGAACGCCCTGGAGCGAGGTACCGGAGGATTTTGAATGCCCCCTGTGCCACGTGGGTAAGGACAGCTTCGAGGAGGCGTGAGCTTTCTGCAAGGGCAGGAGCCAAGCGACAAGCGACAAAGCCCGAAAACAGCTGCGCGGCTGCGGGGAGAACGCTCTCCGCAGCCGCGCAGCTTTTAGGTTTGATTCTTTTTCGCAGGGGCTTTCTTCTTGCTGCCCCTGCCTTTTTGCCCCAATCGCTTTATTTTCAGCAAATTTAAGATATATTTCCATTAAATCCCCGTTCTTAACAAAGATTTTAACCCATTCGCTTTATTATGGTAATAGAATGCAGCGTGTCTGTCCCACCAATGCCGCCCTCTTCCGCTGCGGCTGTGGAGACAGTAAAAATAAACAGTCCTTGCGGCAGAAACGCCGCAGAAGAACGACGACAAAGATCAAGGAGGAACGAACATGAACACGAAGAAACTAATGACATTGCTGTTGGCAGTCGTGCTGGTGCTCTCTCTGGCCGCCTGCGGCGCAAAGGGCGGCGATCACATGGGCGGCATGGACAACGAGCCGAAGAACGCCGAGGAGGCGACCGCCATGCACAAGGAGCTGACAGCGCAGGAGGCTGCTATTCTGGCGCAGAACACAGCACTTTGGGAAAAGGTCTTTATGGCAGCGGACAAGGGTAAGATCATGATGGAGGACGGCAAAAACTACGGCGACTTCCTGTTGGAAACCATCAACGCCGCCAAGGATCAGTTTTCGGCAGACGAGCTGAAGCTGCTTCAGAGTGAGGCGGAGAAGATTCGCGACATCGGAAACAAGCTGGCCGCACTGGAGGAAAAGTATCCCGAGATCATGCAAAAATCTCTGGACAGCGATATGAATATGCCGGCGGACAAGGATATGGACACGATGCCCGACAGCGGCAGTAAGGACAATAAAACCGACGGCGGCAACACAGGCAATAAAACCGATAGCGGCAGCACGGGCAGCAAGACGGATGACAGTAGCCTGCCGAAGTTCCCTGCCTTTGAGGGCAAGGATCTGGACGGGAATACGGTAAAGAGCAGCGATCTGTTCTCCGGCAATGCCGTCACCGTGGTGAATTTCTGGTTCACCACCTGCGGTCCCTGTGTGGGCGAGTTGGGCGATCTGGACGCGCTGAACAAGGAGCTTTCCGGCAAGGGCGGTGCGCTGATCGGCATCAATGCCTTTACGCTGGACGGCAACGAGGCGGCTATCTCTGACGCCAAGGATGTGCTGGCTCAGAGCGGTGCCACCTATCAGAACGTGTACTTCGATTCCGGCAGCGAGGCGGGCAAGTTCGTGGAGAGCATCTACGCCTATCCCACCACCTACGTAGTCAACCGCAGCGGCCGCATCGTGGGTGATCCCATTGTGGGGGCTATCACCAGCAAGGCGCAGGCTGATGCACTGCAAGCCCAGATCGACAAGGCACTGGCTGCCGATGTGGGCTGATCCAATATCTTCAAAGGGAGGCTATTATGAAGAAAAAGAACTGTAAGCTGACGAGCATTCTGCGCGTCATTGCCCTGCCCCTGGTGGGCAGTGCCGGAGGGTGGCTGTACTACCGCTATGTGGGCTGCGCCACCGGCACCTGCGCCGTTGCGTCCAGCCCGTGGCTCTCCACCGGCTTCGGCTGCGTCCTTGGGTCGCTGCTGTATACCGTCCTGCGGCCCAGCCGCGGCAGGAGGCAGGACGGCGACGAGGTGGAGTGACCCTTGCTCCCCCTGAAAGGAGGAAACGCCATGTATCGAAGCGTATTGGCCCTTCTTTTCGCCTCGGTACTGCTGCTCAGCGGCTGCGCCGCAGAACGGCAGCGTGTACCGCGGGAAAAGGACACGCAGGAAGCGGAGAAAACCGGACAGTCCTCGGATATGTCCGGCGAGGAGGGTATGTATATGGACACCACAGAAAATGTCATCTATCTGGCGGGCGGCTGCTTCTGGGGCATGGAGCAGCTCATGCAATCCATCCCCGGCGTCATCGACGCCCAAAGCGGCTATGCCAACGGCACCTGCGAGGCGGACGCCACCTACCAGACCGTCTGCAAGGGCGACACCGGCTTCCGGGAGACCGTGCGGGTGGAATACGACCCCGAGCAGGTGAGTCTCGACGCCCTGCTGCTGGCTTACTTCTACGTCATCGACCCCACGGTGCAGAACCGGCAGGGCAACGACTGGGGCAGTCAGTATCAGACCGGCGTGTACTACACCAACGACAAGGCCAGGGAAACGGTGGAGCGCATCGCGGACATCGAGCGGGGCCGCAGCGAGAAATTCTTTGTGGAGATCGGCCCGCTCAAAAACTTCTATCCCGCCGAGGAATACCACCAGAACTACCTCGAAAAGAACCCCAACGGCTACTGCCACATCCCCCGGGCGGAGATGGAGCTGTTCTCCAGGCTTCGCATCGATCCGGGCGACTACCGGAAGCCCGCGGCGGAGACCATCCGGGACACGCTGACGGCGGAGCAGTACCGCATCACGCAGGAGAGCGGCACGGAGCGCGCCTTCACGGGCGAGCTTTGGGACAAGTTCGAAAAGGGCATCTATGTGGACATCGTCACCGGCGAGCCGCTGTTCTCCTCCACGGATAAGTTTGAAAGCGGCTGCGGCTGGCCTGCCTTCACAAAGCCCATCGAGAGTCCTGCTGTGGTGGAACGGGAGGACTTGAGCCACGGCATGCGCCGCACGGAGGTGCGCAGCCGCGCCGGCGACTCCCATTTGGGTCATGTGTTCACCGGCGATCCGGAGTCGCCCAACGGTGTGCGCTACTGCATCAACAGCGCCGCCCTCCGCTTCGTGCCTTACGCGAGGATGGAGGCCGAGGGCTACGGATACCTCCTGAATTTGTTTGAGGGATAGGCCGGGCACGGATATGTTGACGCAGCAGAAAAGAAAGCCCCCGCTCGACTGAGCAGGCCACACAAGCCAGCTGACCCTCCGTATGCTTCAGTACATACGGAGGGTCAGCTGCTGTTCGTAATGAAAGCCTTTTACTCTGAAGGTGCTTTTGGGGTTTGATAAGTGTGAAGCATGTCTTTTTAGGTTTTTCTACCGCTTTTTCACCTGGCATTTGCCGCTGCCTTTTTGCCGCCGAAAACGGGAGAACGGACCATTCCGCTCTCCCGCAGCCCATTTCAGCGGAGCAGACACCATCCGCGTTGACGGTTAATTTGCGACGAATTTGCATATTGACATCAGGGCGGCATCATGTTATGCTAAATTGCAAATGAATTGCAAATTGGAGGCGTGGCGACTTGTCCAGTTACAGCACGCGGCAGAGGAAGGCTCTGCTTGCCTATTTGAGCCGGCACCCGGATGAGCTGCTGTCCGCACGGCAAATTGCGGACGCGCTGGCGGATGAAAAAATCAGCCTCAGTGCCGTGTATCGGAACCTTGCACAGTTAGAGGCGGAAGAAAAAGTGCGGCGCAGCAGCAAGAGCGGCACGCGGGAGGTCTACTTTCAGTACCTTGACGCCGAGCACTGCAAGGGTGCGCTGCACATGAGCTGTGTAAAATGCGGCAGGACCTTTCACATGGCAAGCGGCAACGCCGCCCTGTTTGCAAAGCACCTGGCGCAGAGCGAGCAATTCACGCTGGACGCCGCCGACACGGTTCTCTATGGCACCTGCGCGGATTGCAGGGAAGAATAATATTTGGAAGGAGGACAGACCATGACAAAGAAATCTCGTTTGATCACAGGCTTGCTGGCAGCCGTGCTGGCGGCTGTCATGCTGTCCTCCGCTGTCTATATTGCGGTCGAAGCCAACCATAACTGCTCCGGCGAGGACTGCGCCATCTGCCACCAGCTGCAGGCCTGTGAAAATCTGCTCAAGAGCATTGGGCTTGCCGGTGCTGCCGCGGTTTTCGCCGCGGCGGTCAGGTATGCCCTGTGCAGTGTCATTCCCTCCTGCGCGGAGGTTGTCCGCACGTTTACTTTGGTTTCGCTCAAGGTCAAACTTTCAGATTAAATAAGAACGATTTACAAGGGTGTAGTCTATCCGTTTTCGGATAGGCTTTCACGGCGTTGCCGTCACCCTTGTATTTTTGCGCCCATTTTTACGTTCTTATCATAATCTGGAGGTACATATAGCCTATGAAAAAGATAACTGCGCTGCTGCTTGCGCTAATGATGCTGGTCGGCGTCCTTGCCGGCTGCGGAAAGCCGGAGAATACCGGAAAAGCCGGCAAATTGAAGGTCGTCACGACCACCTTTCCCGCATACGATTGGGTCAGGGCGATCCTTGGCGACAAGGCGGATAATGCCGAGGTCACCATGCTGCTGGATAACGGCGTTGACCTGCACAGCTATCAGCCCACCGCCGATGATATTGTCAAGATCTCCGACTGCGACCTCTTCGTCTATGTGGGCGGCGAGTCCGACGGCTGGGTGGAAAATGCTCTGAAAAACGCCGCCAACAGGAAAATGAAGGTCATCAATCTGCTGGAGGCACTGGGTGATTCCGTGAAAACGGAGGAGACCGTTGAGGGTATGCAGGAGGACGGCCACGACCACGGCCACAGCCACGATGAACAGCTCACGGAGGATGACATCAAGGATCGCACCCTCTCGGATTTCGCCGGTGCGTGGAAGTCCCTGCACCCCTATCTGCTGAACGGCGACCTGGACAAATTCTGCGAGCACAGGGCGGAGGAGGACGAGGACAGCTCGACCACAAAGGACACCTATTTGGAAAAGTATAAGGCTTCGTGGCAATGCGACGCTGAGAAGATCTCTATCAACGGGAACACGATCACCTTCACTTATGGAGACGGAAAAACCGTTTCCGCTGAATATACCTATGCCGGTTATCAGCCGAAGCGGAATGACGAGGGCAAGATCCGCAGCGTCCGCTATCAGTTCGAAACCACCAGTGCCGATGCGCCCAAATATGTGCAGTTCAACGACCACGGTCACGAGCCGGGCGAGGCGGAGCATTTCCATATCTACTTCGGCAACGACGGCTTCGATGCGCTGATGAGTGGCAAGACCAATCCGTTTTTTGTGAAGGACGCGCTTTCCGTAGAGGACATCCTTGACGAGCTGATGGGGCACGACCATGGGGAGGAAAAGGACGAGCACGTCTGGCTGTCCCTGAAGAACGCCCAAGTACTCTGCGTGACGCTTGCGGATGCGCTGTGTGCCATCGACCCGGACAACAAGAACACCTATATCGCCAACGCCGCGGCGTATAGGGACAAGCTGGCCGCTCTTGACGCAGACTATAAGGCGGCTGTGGAGGGTGCGACCCATAAGACCGTTTTGTTTGGCGACCGTTTCCCGTTCCGTTATCTGGTGGACGATTACGGTCTGAGCTACTACGCCGCCTTTGCGGGCTGCTCTGCCGAAACCGAGGCCAGCTTTGAAACCGTTTCGTTCCTTGCAAAGAAGGTGGACGAGCTGGGACTTCCCTGCGTGCTGACCATCGAGGGCGCACAGCATAGGATCGCGGAAACCATCGTTCAGAACACCGCCGGGAAGAATCAGAGGGTGCTGACTATGGATTCCATGCAGTCCACCACCTCCAAGGACGTGGCAAACGGTGCCACCTACCTTTCCGTTATGGAGAAGAATCTCTCCGTGCTGAAGGAAGCGTTGGGGTAAGGAGGTAGGTCTATGGCTCAGCTCACTTGTCAAAATCTCTGTGCCGGCTACGATGGACGACCTGTTCTCCAAGACCTCAGCTTTGAGATCTTGGCAGGCGACTATCTCTGCATCGTAGGGGAAAACGGCTCCGGCAAGAGTACTCTTATGAAAACGATCCTCGGCTTGCAGACGCCCATCAGCGGCAGAATTTTGACGGGCGATGGGCTGAGGAAAAACGAAATCGGCTATCTGCCGCAGCAAACGGTAGTACAAAAGGACTTCCCGGCATCCGTGAGAGAGATCGTTCTCTCCGGGTGCCAGGGACGCTGCGGCAGCCGTCCTTTTTATAACAAAGAAGAAAAGAAGCTTGCAGCGGAGGCTATGGATAAGATGCAGATCACCCGGCTCGCAAGGCGGTGCTATCGGGAGTTGTCCGGCGGGCAGCAGCAGCGGGTGCTGCTTGCCCGCGCACTGTGCGCCACACAGAAAATGCTGCTTCTTGATGAGCCTGTTTCCGGGCTTGACCCCAAGGTGACGGCGGAAATGTATACGCTCATCGAAAAGCTCAACCGTGAGGACGGCATCACCGTGATCATGATCTCTCACGATGTGGCTGCCGCCGTCCGATACGCCAGCCATATTCTGCATATTGGCGACACCGTTTTCTTTGGGACAAGGGCGGACTATCTCCAAAGCCCGCAAGGGCGGCTGTTTGACGTGAAGAAGGGCGGTGACAGCCAATGACCGCTATCTTGGAAAAGCTGACTCTCTATTGGGCATATCCCTTTGTCCGCTATGCGCTCATTGTCGGTGTGTTGATCGCGCTTTGCTCCTCCCTGCTGGGTGTGACGCTGGTGCTGAAGCGGTTTTCCTTCATTGGTGACGGTCTGTCCCACGTGGCGTTCGGCGCAATGGCGATTGCCGCCGTGCTGCAGATCACCAACAAAATGCCCCTTGTAATGGTCATTACCATCCTCAGTGCCGTGCTGCTCCTGCGCACCGGGCAGAACACGAAAATCAAGGGCGACGCCGCCATCGCCATGATCTCGGTGGGAGCACTGGCTATCGGGTATCTTCTGATGAACATTTTCTCCACCTCGTCCAATCTTTCGGGCGATGTGTGCAGCACGCTGTTCGGCTCCACCTCCATTCTGACGCTGTCCCCAATAGAGGTATGGCTGTGCGTGGGAATGTCTGTGCTGGTCGTGGCGGTGTTCATCCTGTTTTACAACAAGATCTTCGCCGTGACCTTTGACGAGAGCTTCGCAAGGGCGGCTGGCACGAAGGCGGGGCTTTACAACCTGCTGATCGCCGTCGTCGTTGCGGTCATCATCGTGCTGGCGATGAACCTTGTGGGTTCCCTGCTGATCTCCGCACTGGTGATCTTCCCGGCACTGTCCGCCATGCGGATGTTCAAGAGCTTTCGCAGCGTGACCATCTGCGCGGCAGTCCTTTCGGTTTTCTGTGCGCTGCTCGGTATTCTGGCGTCCATTCTCGCCGGTACGCCGGTAGGCTCCACCATCGTCGCCGTTCAGATCGGCACTTTCGGTCTGTCGTGGCTGGCAGGCACGGTATTGGGAGGTGTTCGCAGATGAAAAAACTATTATGCTTTCTGTTGGCAGCCCTGCTGCTCTGCACTCTCGCCGCCTGCGGCCGTGAGGATACCGCGCAAAAGCCCGCTGCGGAGGATGCGGAAGGCACCGCCGCGGTCGACATTGACCTGACCGCACTCAGCGGCATCATGGTCTATTCCGAGGTCAACAGCATGATCTCCTTCCCGGATAACTACATTGGAAAAACCGTCAAAATGCAGGGGCAGTTCACCATATACCAGGCCACCGACGAAAGCGGCACTTTTATCCCTGACAAAATGTTCTTCGCCTGCATGATCGCCGATGCCACCGCCTGCTGCGCACAGGGGCTGGAGTTTGCCCTTGCCGGAAAGCCCGTCTATCCCGATGAGTATCCGGAGCTGGGGGCGGAGATCACCGTGGTGGGCACGTTCGAATGGTACGAGGAGGATGGCTGCCGGTACTACCGGCTGGGTAACGCATCGTTTGTGAACTGAGGCAGCGTGGGTCATATCAACCGGAAATCCCGTGCCGCGCTTCGATCACGATATAAGCAGCAGTCCCCCGGACAATGAAACGTCCGGGGGACTGCTGCTTATCGTTAGATGTCCATTGTCAAGAGGTATGCGGCGTCTGTCGCCCTATCGTATACGCATAAACTTCTCCTTGTTTTCGACACTTTGTTTTCCAATATTGCACTTGGAATTCTGTTTATCCCGCAACTTTCTACGCCGTCC